>JBDTXR010000083.1:0-25414 GCA_040006075.1 Byssovorax sp.
TCGAGTCGATGTCGATGGTGCCGATGACGGGGAACAAGCTCAGCGCCTCTCCCGAGGCGATGGAGCGCTGCGCGACGGCCTACACCCCCATGGGAATCACGGCAGAGAACGTTGCCGCGAAATTCGGCGTCACCCGCGCCGAGCAAGACGCCTTTGCGCTCGCCAGCCACCAGAAGGCGGCGGCGGCGCGCGCGGCGGGCAAGTTCGACCAGGAGATCGTCCCCGTCACCGGCGTTCGCTTCGTGGGCAACGAGCGGCTCACCTTCGAGTACAAGAGCGATGAGCTGATCCGCGCCGACACCACCGCCGAGGGCCTCGCCGGCCTGAAGCCGGTGTTCTCGGCCAAGGGGAGCGTCACCGCGGGCAACAGCTCGCCGCTCTCCGACGGCGCGGCGGCGGCCATGCTCATGACGGAAGAGAAGGCGAATTCCCTCGGGATCAAGCCGCTTGGCCACTTCAAGGCCTTCGTCACCGCGGGCGTCGATCCGGCGCTCATGGGCATTGGCCCGATCCCGGCGGTGCGCAAGCTCCTCGCCCGGACCGGCCTGTCGATGAGCGACATCGACCTCTTCGAGGTCAACGAGGCCTTCGGGAGCCAGGCGGTCTATGTGCAGAAGACCCTGGAAATCCCGAGCGAGAAGCTCAACGTCAACGGCGGCGCCATCGCCCTCGGCCACCCGCTCGGGTGCACCGGCGCCAAGCTCACGGCCTCGCTGCTCTACGAGCTCAAGCGCCGTGGAGGCCGCTACGGCATCGTGACGATGTGCATCGGCGGCGGCATGGGCGCTGCTGGCCTGTTCGAGCGCAAGGCGTAATCACGCCGGGGGATGCGACGAATGCGGGCCGCCTCCCCGGTGGCCCGCGTCGCGTCCTGACGGGGCGGTATCGGTTGACGCACGGGCGCGGCGGGCGTCTCCTGCCGCGCAGATGCGTCAATCAACCCTCGCGGGATCCGTCTTCATTGCCAGTGTCGTGCTCTCGTGCGGCTGCGGCGGAGTGGAGATCGCGCCCGGGAGCGGGGGAGGCGGCAGCGGCAGCGTCAGCTCCACGGGAGCGAGCCAGTCCAGCTCGGGCGCGGGCGCTTCGTCGAGCGCGAGCACGTCGGCGTCGAGCGCTGGAGGGTCGACGAGCGCCGCCTCGTCGTCGAGCACGGGCGGGGCCTCCGGCTGCACCTCGGACGCCGAATGCGCTGGTGATCCCGCCGGACCGCACTGCGACCCGGCCACGCACGCCTGTGTTGCTTGCGTCATCGACAACGATTGTCCTCTGGGCTCCGTCTGCGCGGCCGCGGCCTGCGTCCCCGGTTGCTCGGCCACCCAGGCGTGTCCGCCCGCCGAGTCGTGCTGCGGCGGCACCTGCGTGAACCTCGACACCGATAATACCCATTGTGGCTCGTGCGACGTCGCGTGCTTCGCACCGCAGGAGGCCGTCGCGGTCTGTCAGAACCATGTTTGCGCTCTCGGCCCCTGCAACCCGGGGCACGCCGACTGCAACGGGATATCGTTCGACGGCTGCGAGCACAACCTCCTCGCCGACGGGCCTTGCGTCTGCGTGCCGGGCACCACGCAGCCCTGTTATCAAGGGTTCCCCGGCACCGAGAACAACGGCCCTTGCAAGTCCGGCGCCCGGATCTGCAAGCCCGATGGCGCCGGGTTTGGCGCCTGCACGGGCCAGGTGCTCCCGATCTTCGAGATCTGCGGCAACGGCGTCGACGACGACTGCAACGGCGCGGTGGACGACGTGACTGACATCGACGGCGACGGCTGGACGATGTGCGACGGCGATTGTTGCGAGGTCGGCGCGCCGAATTGCCCCTACCCGCAGCTGGTCAATCCCGGCGCGTACGAGATCCTCAACAACGGCGTCGACGACGACTGCGATCCGACGACGAACGACAATGTCCCGGCGGTGTCGTGCGCCAGCGCCGAGGTGCTCTCCGGGGTCACCGGCGTCGAGGTGGCCAAGGCCATGGATCTCTGCCAGCTCACCACGGCAGCGCCCCCGCTCGCGCAGAAGCGCTGGGGCGTCGTCTCGGCGAGCCAGATCCTCCCCGACGGCAGCGCGCCCACGGCGGCCGATCTCGCCGACATTCAGGGTTACCAGACGGCTATTCTCGCGAGCTTTGGCAACGTCATCGTTCCACACAAGAATGGCACGATGGCGGCACTCTCCACCGGCCACATGCGCGATCCCGCTCACGCCGGGTACGTCGATCCCTCGCCGGGAACCAGCTTCGGGCGGGTGGGCGCGCCGCCGGCGGGCTTCCTCGCGGCCCACGGCGGACTCTTGCCCTCGAGCACGAGCTGCAACGGGGCTTGCCCGCACGGCGCGGGCGCGTACGACGGCGTCGGCGTCCGGCTCACGATCCGCACGCCCACCAACGCCAAGTCCTTCAGCTACGATTACCGCTTCTTCACCGGCGAGTACGGCGCGCGCGGCTGCTCGGCGTTCAACGACTATCACCTCGCCCTCTACCAGAGCGCGGCTCCTGGCATTCCGCTCGATCACAACATCGCCTTCGATACCCTGTTGAACCTCCCTTCGGTCGACAGCGCTCATTTCGACGTGTGCGCGGCCCAGGGCTGCTCCGCGTGCCCCTATGGCGCGGGCGAGCTCGCGGGAACTGGCTTCGACGTCGGCGGCCTCGGCGCGGCGACACAATGGCTGACCATCGATGCGCCCGTCGTGCCCGGCGAGACGATCAAGCTCGACCTCCTGGTCTTCGACGTGTCGGACGGCGCCGGCGACAGCGCCGTCCTCCTCGATAATTTTCGATGGAACTCGGGCCTCCCCTGCAACGCCTGCCCCTGAGCGCGCGGGGACGCGACGCGGATAAAACAAAATAGAACAATGTTTTCGGATAGTTGACAGTATTCTTCGCCGGACGTGAAAGATCTACGGAGGCCCTGGCGAACAGGACGGGGCAAGGATGCTCCAAAGTGCCATGCCGACATCGGGACCGGGCGGAAGGGTGACCGCCCTCGTCCCGAGCCACGTGCTCTCGCAGGAGGTCGCCGCGCTCCGCCCGGTGGTGCGCGCGGTGATTGCCTGTGTCCTCGGTGAGGCCAAGAGCCACCCCGACGTCGAGGATGGCACGCACGAGACGCTGCGGCGCGCGCTGGAGGGCACGTCGCGGCTGCGGGAAGGAGAGGCGCTGCGGCCCTGGCTGCTCGGGATCGCGCGCCATGTGGCGCTCGACACCCGACGCACGCGCAAGCGCGATCGCCGCTTCGTGGGCGACACGCTCGATGACCAGGGCGAGACCGACGCGGCGGTGGATCGGCTGATCGATCCCGCGCCGTCGCCGGACGAGCGGGCCGCCTCGACCCAGCGCGCCCGCCAGATCTCGACCGCGATGCAAGGGCTCTCCGAGCAGCAGCGCGAGGCGATGATCCTCTTTCACGTCGAAGGACAGGATTACAAGCAAATAGCGCAGCTCCTCGGCGTGCCGATGGGAACAGTGGCGACGTGGCTTTCGCGCGGAAGGCGCGCGCTCGCCGACGCGCTGGGCGATACGGTGAAGCAATGAAGACGGAGAACCACGACAGGATCCCGGAGAGCGAGTGCTTCGAGGCCGACGGCCACGTGACCGACGTGGTGGTGACGTGCCTCGCCGACGGCGAGACGGCGATCATCCCCCCTGCGGCGACGGCGCACGTCGACGCATGCGACGCGTGCACGGCGCGCCTGGGCATCGAAGCGCTCTTCTCGGTGGGCGCGTCCACAGCGCTCCTCGCCTCGGCCACGAGCGAGTCGAGACCGCCTCTTCCCATCGTGGCGCCGGCGCCGATTCGCGCGGTCGCGTCCATGGTGCCTTCGTCGCGGAAGCGCCGGCCTCTGCCGCTCGGCGCCATCGCTGCGGCCCTCTGCGTCGCCGTCGTCGGCGCGCTGCCGGGGCTCATGGGCACGCTGCGCAACCTGCGCGTGGTGCTGCCCGACTACATCCACGCTTTGCCCATCTGGGGGCACGCGATCGAAGCGGTGCTCCGGGGCATGATGGCGAGTCGGAGCGGGGCGGTGCTGCGGTGGATCACCGCGGCGGTGTTCATCGGGTTGGGGACGCTGCTGGCGCGGGCGATGACGCGCAAACGATTGCTGGAAGGAGACGTGAGATGAGCGGGCCGTCATTCGCGAAAGCGCTCTTGATCTCACTGCTCGCCGCGGGCGGCGCGCTCGCGGCGAGCCCGGCGCGCGCCGAGGTCCGCCACCTCGGCGACTGGCACGATGATCCGGTGGTAACACTGGACCTCGATCGGACTCCGCGCGACGAGGCGGTGAAGCGCCTCGCCGCCGCCGCGGGCTGGAGCCTGGTGAGCACCGTACCGCGGGGCGAGCCGATCGATATCCACGTTCGCGCTCAGCGCGCGGGGAAGGTCCTCGATCTCCTGCTCACCGACGGTGACTACGTCGCCAAGCGCGACGACGGTTTGCTCGCGGTGAGCCGCCTCGCTCCCGGACAAACGCTGCCTCCGGCGCCGGCGGGGGTCGCGCCTGTTGCGCCAGTTGCGCCTGTTGCGCCGCTTCCGCCGCTTCCACCGAACCCCGCCGGGGACGATCCGCCGGATCCGCCGGATCCCGCAGAGCCTGCGGAGCCGCCCGAGCCGCCCGATCCCCCCGAGCCGCCGGATCCGCCGCATCACGATCACTCGGCTCACGACCACGGCGATCGAGAGGTGTTTGGCAACGACCTTCGCATCGAGAAGAACGAGGTCGTCAACGACGTCGCGGTCGTCAGCGGCAACGTCGAGGTGCTGGGCACGGTCAAGGGCGATCTCCTGGTCACCGGCGGCAACGTCGTCATCCGCCGCGGAGCGCGGGTGATGGGCGACGTCACGGCGATGGGCGGCAACGTCACCATCGAAGATCACGGCCGCGTCGACGGCGACGTCGGCACCGTGGGCGGCGTGCTCAAGCGCGGTCAACAGGCCGAGATCCACGGCGCGGTGAAGGTCGACGATCGGAATCACGGCAAGGCCCGCACCGACAGCGATGGACCGCAGGTCTCGATGCTGCGTCAGGCGCTCAACGATGCCGGCAACGCCGTCACCGGCGCGGCCCTGCTCTTCGTGTTCGGCGCGGTGTTCCTCTCTCTGGCCACCTCGCGAATGGAGAGCTTGAAGGTGGAGGTCGCCTCGCGGCCAATGCGATCCTTCGCGATGGGCGTCGTCGCGGTGCTGGCGTGGTTCGGGACCACCCTCGCGCTCTGCATCACCGTGGTCGGCATTCCTCTGGCCATGGTGACGATCTTCGGCGGCATCCTGGCGCTGTTCGCCGGCCTCGCGGCGACGGTCGAGACCGCGGGCAGCGCGCTCATCGGACACAAGACGAAGAACCCGTACGTGCACCTCGCGTTCGGCTGCGGCCTCTTCGTGCTCCTCGGGGTGATCCCCTTCGTCGGCCACTTCCTGAAGCTCGCCGTGATCCTCGTCGGCCTCGGCTCGGTGGCCGCGACGCGGGGCGCCGGGTTCTTTCCCGCGAAAAACAGGGCTTCGGGCAGCCCCTACCGCGACGTGTCCCCGGCGAGGTGACACGGATCGCCTTCGCGTCGAAATCGTGCGCGCACCGAGATCTTGCCTGAATGCCGACCATCCTACATCGTCTCACCTATCGAACGAAGACGGGGACGCGGCCCCGAGGTGCTCACGAGCCCCTCGACCCTGCCCGCCCCACCTGGAGGTCCTTCTCATGAACACCGTTGCTCGCCTCGCTGCCGCCCTGATCGCCGCCGCCACGTTCGCCGTCCCGATGACCTCGTTCGCCGAGACGAAGCCCGCCCCCGCCGAGCACGGCCACAAGCACCATGGTGACGCCGACAAGGCCCAGTTCCCCATGAAGGCCGACGAGTTTCGCGCGATCGTCGAGAAGCGGATCGAGCGGGTCAAGGCTCGGGTGGAGAAGGGGATGGAGGAGCACAAGCTCCCTGCCGCCCAGCGCGCGGTGATCACCAAGGCTGTCGACGACGCGGCCAAGCAGGTTCGCGGCGCCGTCGACAAGGCTGCTGCCGACGGCACGGTGACGAAGGAAGAGGCCAAGCAGGTCCGCGAGCTGGCCGAGCAGCTCCGCGCCAAGGTGCGCGGCGAGCTCGGCGGCGGGGCGCACGCCAAGGCTTCCAAGGCGCACCCGCGCAAGCGCTGAACCAAGCTCGAATCGCTTCGAAGGGGCCGCTCACCACGGCCCCTTTCTCGTTCCTGGAGAGGGCCGCTCGGTCGATTACCGCATCAGGCGCAGGAGCGGGCGATACTCCGAAGAGTCGGTGTGAATGAACGCCTCGGCGTCCATCGCGGCGAGCAGGAACGAGGGGGCCTTCACCGCCTTGCCGACGGGAAAGAGCTTCTGGGTGATCCGCGTGGCGTGCTCGTCCGAGAGGTTGGCCGTGAGGATCACCGCGTCGGTCGGGGCCGCGTCGGTGACGGCGAGCACGGTGATCTTGCGCTCGATCGGCCCGATGTGGAGGGCGATCGCGTCGCGGAGGCTGCGCGCGTCGTCGGACCAGGCGGTGATCGCCGAGACGTCGGCGTCGCCGCCGGTGACGGCGTTGAGCGCGTCGGCGTGCGATCGATGAAACGTTTGCCTGGAGAACACCCGATCCGGCTCGATCCCGCGCTGGCGAAGGAAATCCACGGCGAGCAAATAGCCACCGATCGAGAACGGATCGACCCACGCCGCGCGCAGTCCGTCGAGGTGATCGAGCGACACGTTGGCTTCCTTGCGGGCGACCAGGGCCGATCGATAGGTCGAGTTGCCTTGACGAACAGCCTTGTAGATGGCGCGGGTGACTGGCTCGAGCTGGGCGCAGACGCCGGCAGGAGCCCAGACGAGGTGCGCGTCGCCGGCGAGCGCGCGGGTCTCGAGCTCCTTGTAATCGGCCGTGATCTGGATGGATACCGGGGCGCCGAGCTCGTGCGCCAGGGCCAGCTCCAGCAGCTCGGCGCGCGCCGAGGACTTCGATTTACCGAGCGAGGGAGGGAAGAGAAAGACGAGGCCAGCGCCCGATCGCGGCGGCGGGATGCTGCGCGATGGAGGCGGGACGCTGCGCGAAGGCGGGAAGCTCCGCGACGGCGGCGGGGTGGATCGACCGGTCACGCGCCGACTATAGCGCAACGTCGAGCCCGGCCAGCAGTCGCCGACCAATGACGCAAGGGCTGGTCGTCGCGCCGCACCGCAGGCATTCTCTCGGGATGATGCGCCTGCGCGAGGATCGCCGCGGCCTCGGTCTCGATCCTCGCGCCGTGCGGCGAGACGAGGTGGCGCGCCTGCGGGCGCTCGGCGTCGAGATCACCGAGATTGGCCGAGCGAAATCGCGATCGCTGTTCGATCGCTTCGTCCGCGAGTTCATCGCGCCCGAGCACGCCGCGCGCTTCCTCGACGACGTGAAGCGCCGCGGCCTCGACGATCTCCAGCGCTGGATGCGCCACGATCGGACGCTGCGCACGCTGGCGCAAGGTAGCCTCGCCTGGCTCGCGCCGCGCGAGGAGCTGCGCCGCTGCGTGCGCTTCGAGAAGCGCCCCGATCTGCCGGCGCTCGAGGTCGAGCTCGCGACCATGGATGAGGCGTGGGCGACCTCGTGGCCCGGAGCGTTCGTGAGCTTCGAGGCCGGACGCGCGCTGGTGGTCACCGTCGATTACGAGGTGCTCCGCTGCGACCGAGGCGCCCGGCTAACGTCGCCTTACCGCTGAGCATGTCACTCGTCTTCTTCCTCCCAACGACGGCCATCGATCCTCCCACTGGCACGCTCACTCGAGATGAGTCTCAGGGCATGATGCTCCAGAGTGACCCCGCGGTCGGACGCGACAGCGGCAATCGCCGCGCGCTCCTCTGGAGGCTCGGGTGAGCGTCGAGACCATTCGCCTTCGCGGCATCGTGCAGGGCGTCGGCGTCCGGCCCACGGTGGCCCGCGTCGCGCGGCGGCTCGCGCTCGAAGGGTGGGTGCGCAACGACGCCGAGGGCGTGCTCGTCGCGCTCGCCGGCTCGCAGGCGCAGCGCGACGCGTTCGTGGAGCAGCTCGTCGCCGAGCTGCCGCCGCTGGCCAGGCTCTCGTCAGTGGAGCGGCGCGACGATCCGGCGATGGTCGTCGATCGCGGCTTCACCATCGTCGAGAGCGAGCAGGGTCGGCCGCGCACGGCGGTGTCGCCCGACGCGGCCACGTGCGCTGAATGCCGCGCCGAGGTGCTCGATCCGCTCTCGCGGCGCTACCGCTATCCGTTCACCAACTGCACCCACTGCGGGCCGCGCTTCACCATCGTCACCGGCGTCCCCTACGATCGCCGGCGCACGACGATGGCCGCGTTCCCGCGCTGCGCCGAGTGCCAGGCCGAGTACGACGACGAGTCCGATCGCCGCTACCACGCCGAGCCGATCGCCTGCCATCGCTGCGGCCCGCGCGCGTCGCTCTCGCGCGCGGACGGGCGCGCCTCCACCTGGCAGCCCTGCTCGCTCCTCGACGACGTCGACGCGGTCGCGACGCTGCTGGAGCGCGGGGAGATCGTCGCGATCAAGGCCCTCGGCGGGTATCACCTCTGCTGCGACGCGACCCACGAGGGCGCCGTCGCGCGGCTGCGCGAGCGCAAGCGACGGCCGAGCAAGCCCTTCGCGTTGATGGCGACCGACGTGGCGATGATCGAGCGATTCGCCTTGATTTCAGGGCTGGAACGCGAGGCGCTCACCGGGCCCGAGGCGCCGATCGTGTTGCTCGATCGCCGCGCCGATGGTGACGTCGAGCTCGCGCCCGGCGTCGCGCCCGGGCAGCGATCGCTGGGGTTCATGCTGCCGTCGACGCCGCTCCACCAGATCGTGCTCTTGCGGATGCGCGCGCCGATCGTGTGCACCAGCGGCAACCGCTCGGAGGAGCCGCCGTGCACCGAGGCCGGCGAGGCGCGCGAGCGGCTCCGCGGCGTCGCCGACTGGTATCTCGATCACGATCGCCCCATCGCGCAGCGGATCGACGACTCGGTCGCGAGGCTCTCCGACGGCGCGGTGCGCGTGCTCCGGCGCGCTCGCGGGTACGCGCCGGCGCCAATCGCGCTGCCCCCCGGCTTCGAGCGCGCGCCGCGCGTGCTGGCGATGGGCGCGCAGTGGAAGGGCACGGTCTGCCTGCTCCAGGACGGCTACGCGGTGCTCTCGCAGCACCTCGGCGATCTCGACGATCTGCTCACGTTCACGGAGTGGGAGCGCACGCGCGCGGTGCTCGCGCAGCTCTACGAGCACGCGCCCGAGGTCGTCGCCGTCGATCTGCATGCCGACTACCGATCGACCCAGGCGGGCCTCGCGTTCGCCGAGGAGCGCGGCCTCGCGGTCGCGGGCGTGCAGCATCACCACGCGCACGTGGCGGCGTGCCTCGCCGAGCACGGGGTGCCGCGCGACACGGCGCCGGTGCTCGGGATCACCCTCGACGGGCTCGGTCTCGGCGACGATGGAACGCTCTGGGGCGGGGAGTTTCTGATCGCGGGCTACACGTCGTTCACCCGCGTCGGCACCTTCAAGCCGGTGGCGTTGCTCGGCGGCGATCTGGCCTCGGAAGAGCCGTGGCGTAACCTCTATGCACACCTCCGCGCCGGGATGGATTGGCCCGAAATAACCTGCAACTTCGGCGATCTGGAGCTGATTCACTATCTCCTCTCCAAACCCTGCTCGCTCCTCGATCAGGCGCTCGCGTCGCCCGCGCTCGCGCCGCGCGCGTCGTCGTGCGGGCGGCTCTTCGACGCCGTCGCCGCGGCGGTCGGGCTCCATCGCGAGCGGATCGATCACGAGGGGCAGGCCGCGTCGGCGCTCGAGCAGGCGATCACGCCCGAGGCCCTCGCCGAGGCCATTCGCGGGGAGATCTACCCGATCTCGGTCTCGCGGCTCGGCGGCGAGGGGCTACCGTGCATCGAGCCGCTCGGGATGTGGCGGGCCTTGCTCGGCGATCTGATCGAGGGGGCCGATCGCGCGCTGATCGCGGCGCGGTTCCACGTCGCGCTCGCCGATGCGGTGGTACGCCTTGCAATCAAGGTGATCTCCGCGCGCGACGACGTCAGCACGGTCGTGCTCTCGGGCGGAGTCTGGCAGAATCGGGTGCTGCTCGAGCTGGTCGCGCCGCGCTTGCGCACGGCGGGCCTGCACGTGCTCGTGCCTCGCGCCGTCCCCATGAACGACGGCGGCCTCGCGCTCGGGGAGGCGGTCATCGCCGCCGCGCGCTCTCTCGATGAGCAACAGGGGACACCGTGAAATACATCGACGAATTCCGCGATCCCGCGCTCGCCGCGCCCGTCGTCCGCGACATCGCCGCGCTGCTCGCGAAGATGGATCGCACGAGAGAGCGCCCGCTCAAGATCATGGAAGTGTGCGGCGGGCACACGCACGCGATCTTCCGCTTCGGCATCGAAGAGATGGTGCCGCCCGGCGTCGAGCTGGTGCACGGCCCCGGCTGCCCGGTGTGCGTGCTGCCCACCGGCTGCATCGACGACGCGATCGCCGTCGCCGAGACGCCCGGGGTGATCTTGACGACCTTCGGCGACGTGATGCGCGTGCCCGGATCGAAGAGCAGCTTGCTCGAAGCGCGGGCGCGCGGCGCCGACGTGCGGATCGTCTACGCGCCCACGGATGCCCTGCAAATCGCGCGCGAGAACCCCGATCGTCCGGTGGTGTTCCTGGCCATCGGCTTCGAGACCACCTCGCCGTCGACCGCGTTCACGATCCTCGAGGCCGAGCGCGACGGCGTGGAGAACTTCTCGATCATCTGCCATCACATCGTGGTCGTACCCGCGCTCCGCGCGCTGCTCGACGCGCCGCGGATCGAGCTCGACGGGTTCATCGGCCCCGGCCACGTGAGCATGGTGATCGGCCTCTCGCCGTTCGACGTGATCGCCGACGAGTACAAGAAGCCGCTCGTGATCGCGGGGTTCGAGCCGCTCGACGTGCTCCAGGCGCTGCTGATGGTGGTGAGGCAAATCGCCGAGGGACGCGCCGCGATCGAGAACCAGTACCAGCGCGTCGTCGGCGCGAAGGGCAACGAGGTGGCGTGGGGCGCGGTGATGGAGGTCTTCTCGCCGACGGCCGATCGCGAGTGGCGCGGCCTCGGCGAGATCCCGCAGTCGGGCCTCGCGCTCCGCGAGCGCTACGCGAAGTTCGACGCGCTCCAGCGCTTCACGGTGCCGGGCCAGCGCGTCGCCGACCCCAAAGCGTGTCAGTGCGGCGAGGTGCTCCAGGGCGTGATCAAACCCTGGGAATGCAAGGTGTTCGGCACCGCGTGCACCCCGGAGACGCCGATCGGCGCGTGCATGGTCTCGGGCGAGGGCGCCTGCGCTGCGTACTTCAACTACGGCCGGCTGACGACGGCGCGACGGCTCCCGATCGTGGAGGCCACGCGTGGCTGAGCACCCGCTCTTCCAGCGCGTCGAGCGCCATCGCCGCCGCACCGGCAAGGTGCGCGACTCGATCGTGACGATGGCGCACGGCGGCGGCGGCAAGGCCATGCAAGACCTGATCGACGACGTGATCCTCGGCGCCTTCGACAACCCGGATCTCGATCTCGACCAGGATCAGGCGCGCTTCTCCATCGCCGATCTCGCGGCCGCGGGCGACCGCCTGGCTTTCACGACAGACAGTTATGTCGTCAAACCGCTGTTCTTCCCGGGCGCCGACATTGGCAAGCTCGCAGTCCACGGCACGGTCAACGATCTCGCGGTCGCGGGCGCAAAACCGCTGTATTTGTCGTGCGCGCTGGTGCTCGAAGAGGGGCTCCCGATTGCCACGCTCCGGACCATCCTCGCGAGCATGGCGGCGGCAGCGGTGGAGTCGGGCGTGCACATCGTCACCGGCGACACCAAGGTCGTCGAGCGCGGCGCGGCCGACGGGATGTACATCACCACCTCGGGCGTCGGCGTGATCCCGCGCGGCGTCGAGGTCAGCGCGCGCGCGGTGCGGCCCGACGACGTGCTGATCGTCAACGGCTTCCTCGGCGACCACGGAGCGGCCGTGGTCGTGGCGCGCGGCAACCTCAAGCTTGAGGCCGACATCCTCAGCGACAGCCAGCCGCTCCACGATCTCGTGGCCGCGCTCGTCGCCGAGGTGCCGGTGCACGCGCTCCGCGACGCGACGCGCGGCGGCCTCGCCGCGGTGCTGAACGAGTGGGCGACGGCCTCCGACGTGGGGATCCAGCTCGACGCGTCGGCGCTCCCGGTGCGCCCCGTGGTGCGGAGCCTGTGCGAGGTGATCGGGTTCGATCCCTTGCACCTCGCCAACGAGGGCAAGCTGGTCGCGGCGGTGCCGAAGGAGCACGCCGCGCGCGCGCTCGCGATCCTGCGCGCTCACCCGCGCGGCGCGGACGCGGCGATCATCGGCCGCGCGCGCGCCGAGCCGCGCGGCGTGGTCACGATGTCGACGGGCTTCGGCGGCGAGCGGATCGTCGCGCTGCCGGTGGGCGAGCAGCTCCCGAGGATCTGCTGATGCGCGCGGTCACCGGCGAGCTGGAGGACGAGTAACTATGTGCGGAATCTGCGGATGCGGTGACGACGGGCAAACGAGGATCGTGGTCCCCGGTGAGGGCGTGCATGATCACGGGCATGATCACATTAATGAACATGTTCATCTTCACGATCACGACCACGATCACCCCCATTCCCATCCTCACGTTCGTGCGCAGGCGCGGATCGAGGTCCTGGAGAGTCGGCTGCTCGAGAAGAACGATCGGCTCGCCGAGCAGAACCGCGCCTGGTTCGGCGGTCGCGAGGTGCTGGCGCTCAACCTGATGAGCTCGCCCGGCGCGGGCAAGACCACGCTGCTGGTGCGAACGCTCGGTGAGCTGGGGCTCCCGGCGTCGGTGGTGGAAGGCGATCAAGAGTCCACGCTCGACGCCGATCGGATCCGCGCGACGGGCACGGCGGTGGTGCAGATCAACACCGGGACGGGCTGTCACCTCGAAGCGAAGATGGTGCGGGACGGGGTCGATCGGCTCAAGCCGGCGTTCGGATCGGTGCTGTTCATCGAGAACGTCGGCAACCTGGTGTGTCCTTCGCTCTTCGATCTCGGCGAGCACGCGCGCGTGGTGCTGTTCTCGGTGGCCGAGGGCGCCGACAAGCCGATCAAGTATCCCCACATGTTCCGCCGCGCCGATCTGGTGCTGATCACCAAGATCGATCTCGCGCCCTACGTCGACTTCGATGAAGCGGCGGCGATCGCGGCGATCCGCGCGGTGTCGCCGAGCGCTCCAGTCCTCCGCCTCTCGACCCGCACCGGCGAGGGGCTCTCGGCCTGGCACGACTGGATCAAGGCTCGTTTTCGCGCGGTCCACGCCGTCTGAGCACCTTCGCGTTCAGGAGCTGCTCGTCGACCCGGTTCACGAGATCCATCGGGCCTTTGTCGCTCTCCTGGAGGACCGCCGCGCTGGCAGAGAGGGTGATCCTCATGCTCTCGGCCTGGTAGGTGAAGACGTGATCGGCGATCTGCTGTCGAAGCGAGTCCGCGAGCTCCGTGGCAGCGGCCAGCGTGGTCCCCGGCAGGACCATCGCAAACTCGTTGCCGCTGTAGCGAGCGAGGACGTCTTCGCCACGTGTCCGCGCTTTCAGAAGGCGCGCGAGCTCCTTCAGTACGAAGTCCCCCGCGAGGTGGCCGTGCGCGTCGTTGACGCGCTTGAAACGGTCGATGTCGAGCAGGAGGATCGCGAGCTCGCGCGGCTCGCGTCGGCAGCGGGCGATTTCGCTGTCGAGCGCCGTGTTGAAGTGCCGCTTGTTGTGGACCTGCGTGAGACAGTCGATGAGGCTGGTCGGATCATAGACCACGTCGATGAACCCCGGCGCGTCGTCGGGGTCCGAGACGAGCTTGAAGATCGTTTGCCCGATGGTGATGCGATCGCCGTCCTTCAGCGCCGTCTCCTTCCGGGTGAGCTGCACGTCGTTGAGCCAGGTGCCGTTGGTGCTGCCGAGATCGACGAGGAAGTAGCCCTCCTCGCGCCGCTCGACGTGGGCATGATGGCGCGAGGCCGAGTCCCAGGCGAGGACGACGTCGTTGTCGGCGCTGCGGCCAATGCGCAGCGGGCTGCGGTCGAGCGCGATGCGCTTGCCGAGGAAACTGGGCTTTTTCGAGTAAATAACGATCAGGGTCCAGGCTGGGAGGGGCTCTGTCCCGGTAGCCTGGAGCTCGCTGACGAGGAGGTGAGGGACGACCGCCATCACACCCACCCTTTCGCCCGCTCCCGCTCTTCCTCCGCCTCGGCCTCTGCGGCTCGCTCGGCCTCCTCGTCGGCTCGCATCTCATCCATGCAGGTCATCGCGTGGCCGGCTGCGAACGCCGCGGCCACCCGGGGCGCCACCTTCTCCACCCACGCTGCAGATACCGTATCGCGGTGCAGCTCTTTCCGCAGACGCTCGGTCTCGGCGCTCGCGTTCGACTCCGGATCGGCGAGCACCCGGACCAGATCGGCGAGCAGCTCGTCGCGCACCGTGAGCGGCAGATCGGCGCTCTTCTCCGCGACGCGCGCCGCGCCGACGAAGTCGCCGCGACGGGCCTTGTCGAGCAAGGCGACGCGGAAGCGCGCCGCGTCGAGCAGCGCATAGGCCGGGTGACGCTGCTCGAGCAACGCGATCTCGGCGGTGGCCTGAGCGCTCTCGCCCTGGGCCGCGAGCAGCAAGGCGTGCTCGGCGAACAGGCCGGGGAGAAGGAACATGGACGCCGTGATAGGCACCTTGGCGCTCGCGGCGATGCCCTGCTCGCACAGGGCCTGAGCCCCGCTCAGATCGCCGGTGCGCTCGGTCTCGGTCGCGAGCATCAACAGGGCCTGAGCGGCGACCAGCGGCGGACCGCTGGTGAGGGCCCGGAACGAGGCCATCGCCGTGGCCTCGTCGCCGCGCGCGAGCGTGACGATCGCGGCCCGGAGCTGGGCGTCCTTGATCTTTCGCCGGCGCACGAGCAGCGCGAGGGCGCCGAGGAACACCGCCACGAGCACGATGGAATAAACGAGGACTGTCGTGCCAGGGTTCGAGTCGACGCTCCCGTGATGCGGTCGCGGAGTCGGCGCGAGGAGCTGCCAGATGCCGAGGAACATCACCGTCAACGCGGCATAGATCGCGAGGATCCGCCCGAGCTTCCCGACCGGCTTCAGGTGGAATCGGGCCTGCG
This sequence comes from Byssovorax sp., assembly GCA_040006075.1. Classification (GTDB taxonomy): domain Bacteria; phylum Myxococcota_A; class Polyangia; order Polyangiales; family Polyangiaceae; genus JANYGI01. Next base: position 15,091 of record JBDTXR010000083.1, read on the forward strand.
CGGCGGCCGCGGCGGCCGGCTGGTTGGGTGCCTCCGGCGTGCTCTCGAGCGGTGTCGTGGAGCGCGGCTTCTCCGCCCCGACGAAGGACGCGGCGGCCGGAGCGAGCTTGGCGATCCAGTCCGACAGCAAAGGCTCCTCGCTCGCCACCTCGTCGCGCGAGGCGCCGTGGCGGTAAACGCTGCTGGCCTTGGTCTCGAGCATGCGCAGGTACGCGCGGACGATGGCCCGCTCGCGAGGGTGGGTGTGCTCGAGGAGCAAGCGGCGATTGGCCTCGAGGTGCGCCGCGAGGGCGCCGCGATCGCCCTCCTGCTCCAGGAGCAGCGCTCTCGCCAGCTCCGCCCGCGCCAGCGCTTGCGGCAAAGCCAGCTCGCTCGCCCCGATCGCCGCCACGTCGGCCTCGGCCGCGACGCGGTCGCCGAGCGAGGCCAGCGCGACCGCCCGGATCCCGCGCGCGTCGAGGATGTTGCCGCGCTCGGTGGCGCGCGTGAGCCACCCCAGCGGCCGATTGACGGCCTCGGTCGCCAGGGCGACGGCGCGCTCCAGATCGCCGCGGCGCAGGGCGATCCAGGCGCGGTTGACGGCGATCACCCGGCGGATGTAGCCGAGCTTGAACTGCGCGTGGGCCGCGATGAAGCGCTCTTCCGCCTCGACGAGGCGGCCGGCGAGGGTGGCGTTGAGGGCCGAGTTCACCGCCTGCGCCGCGGGCCACGACTGCCGCACGAAGAGCGCGAGCGCGATGATCAGGCTCGCCAGCCCGAGCGTGATCGGCCCCAGGATCGCGCCGTGCGAGCCGAGGGTCGTCGCCACGCCGCTGACCATGAGCAAGCCGCCGCTGAGCAGGAGCAGCGCCGATTGCCGCGAGGTGGGGTTCTTTGGCGGCGGCGGAGGAGGCGCGAGCGACATGGCCGCGAGTGTATCTCTCCAGCGCGCGCGGCGCGGGCCAGAAGAGCGTCGGATTGGCGCTCTCGCGTGACCGTGATGTCGCCCCCGGCCGATACCGACTAGCATCGCGCGTCCGGGAGCTTTCTTCGTGGAGATCACCTCGTATTGCCCACTGCGCGTCGCGTCCGTCACCTGGCGTCACCGGGCCGCCGCGGCGGGCGAGGACGCGTGGAGCATTACCCTCGTCGTCAAGGCAACCTACGCGCTGCGGCCCGGCCACTCGCCCCTCGCGAGCGAGCAGGAGAGCCCCCACGAGCGCGACGAGCACTGGAGCCACAGCGAGCGAAAGAGCCTGCGGATCGCCAGCGATCTCGCTCCGTTCAAGGGCCGCGCCGAGGTCCTCGTCCACGGCACGGCGTACGCGCCCGCGAAGCGCCCGGTCGACGAGCTCGCCGTGCGCGTCGCGGTCGGCGAGGTCGACAAGACCATCGCGATCGTCGGCGATCGCGCCTTCGGGCCCGACGGCGCGATCACCGGATTCGCTCCCTTCGTGCGGATGCCGCTCACCTGGGAGCGCGCCGCCGGGGGCCTCGGCACGAGCAACCCCGTCGGCGTGCGCCTCGACGGAGCCGACGCCTACGGCATAACGCCGCTGCCGAACCTGCGCGCCGAGGGCGCGCGCCTCTTGAAGCGCGGCGATTTCATCGCCCCGATCGGCTTCGCGCCCATGGCGCCGAGCTGGCCGCTCCGCGCCGGCGCGCTCGGCGATCTCGTGCGCGGGTGGGATCATCGACGCTGGAACGAGCGCCCGTTGCCCGTCGATTTCGACGCCGGGTACTTCAACGCCGCGCCGCTCGATCAGCATCAAGACGAGCCGTTTCGGGGCGACGAAGAGATCCTCCTCGAGAACCTCCACCCCGAGATCCCGCTGCTCGTGACTCGCCTCGATCCGATCCAGCCGCTCGCGGGGATCAGCCGCGGCGGGGCCGCGCGCGAGGAGATCCCGCTCCGCTGCGACACCCTCGTCATCGACGCCGACCGATCGATTTGCACCTTGATCTGGCGCGCGCAGGTGCGCCTCTGGCACCCGCAGGAAGCGGGCGACATCGCGGTGTGGATGGAGAAGAAGGCCGCGCGCGCGCCGGTGATCTTCGACGAGGTCACCTTCTCGGGCCACGACGAGAGCGTGCCCGAGGCCGCGCTGCCGTTCTCGGCGACGGCCGCGCCGAGCGCCGCGCGTCACGAGCGCGCGAGCGAGGCGCCGCGACCTCACTCCAGCGGCGCGACGGCGGGCTCGTCCATCGTCGACGAGCCGACTGCACCGATGGAGTCCGAGCGCGATCCCCTTGAAAACGAGCCTGCGACGGCGCCTCGCGCGCCGATCATGGCGCTCGGGCGCGGCGTCCGGCTCGCGACCCCGCCGTCGTCACCGCCGCCCGCGCCCGCGCCGCCCGCGCTCCTGTCGGTGGTGAGCTCGCCCGACGAACAGCGGACTCCGCCGCTCGCGGCGATCTCGTTTCCCTTCGATGTTCCGCCGCCCGCGCTGCTCTCGGTCCACGCGCCGATGCCGGAGATCGACGCGCAAATCCAAGCGCCGACGCCGCCCGCGCCGCCGCCGCTCCTCGGCCCTCTCGCCGGGCTCGTCGCGCCCACGCCGAGCGCGCCCACGCCTGCGGCTGCACTCGAAGAGCCCGCGGTCGAAGCGCCCGCGCCGCCGCCTGCACCCGCGGCGACCGTGGCGATCACCGTCGAACAATTTGCCACGATCACCGCGGAGATGTTCGAAGAACGCTCCCCGCGCGCCGCGATCCTCGACGCGCACGGGCTCACCGAGCACGACTGGAGCGAGGCCGCCGCGGGCTGGTCCTCGCGGCTCGACAAGGAGAGCGCGCGCGGCGGAAGCAAGCTGCGCGCGCCGCACGATCTCGCGTACCTCGCCGCCGTCGAGGGCTTTCGTGGACCGATCACGCTCGCCGAGTTCGGCCGCGTCGTGGTGGGCCTCGAGCGCGGCGGCGCCGAGACCGTGCTCGCCGATCTCGCGATCCAGGGCCCGGCGATGATGCCGCTGCTGCGGGTCTGGACGAAGAAGGTGGCCACCGATCCACGGCTCGCCGACGAGAGCGCCACACTCCTGGCCACGCTGCGCGACCGCGACGACGACGAATAGCGCCCAGCGCATGAATTTGCTTCTTGGCGCGTGCGAGCAGGCCAGATAGCGTATCCAGGCAAAGCGCACCTGAACTGCGGTGATCCAGGGAACCGACCATGAGCGAGACCACGCAAGCCAACCATCTCGAGCTCCGCGTCAGCTCCAACGACGCGCTCGACGTACGGCATTTTCAGGTCGTCGAGAAGATGTCGGATCTCTTCCGGATAACCCTCGTCGCCCGCTCGCCCAACGCCGATATCGACTTCGAGGCGGTGGTCGGCCAGGCGGCCGAGCTCACTGTCCAGAGGGCCCCCGGCGTCACCCGCACCTGGACGGGCATGTGCACCCATCTCCAGCAAATCGCCGTGGAAGAGCACGGCCTCTCCACCTACGAGATCACGATTGCGCCGGTGGCCTGGATGATGACGCAGCGGCGGAATTACCGCATGTTCCAGCGCCTCTCCGAGCTGGCCATCGTGCTTCAGCTCCTTCAAGAGTGGAAGATTACCCCGGTCCTCAAGATCACCGAGAAGTACAAGAAGCGGAAATGCCGGGTCCAGTACGGCGAGCGCGACTTTGCGTTCATGTGCCGGATGCTGGAAGACGCGGGCATCGCCTTCTACTTCGAGACCGAAGACGGGCAGACCAAGCTGGTCCTGAACGACGCTCCCCAGGTGAACGAGCCGCGCCCCCCGCTGCATTTTCACGACAAGCCCTCTCTCCACGACCCCGAGCACGTGACGGCGGTGCACATCGGTCGTCGCGTCCGCCCGGGCAAGTACACGGTGCGCGATCTGGATTATCGCAAGCCGGCCTTCAACCTGGTCTCGGGGTCGACGGGCGGCTCCTCGAACGAAGAGGCGCTGGAGCGCTTTCACTACGCTCCTGGGGCGTTCCTCAACGAGAGCGCCAAGGGCGAAGCCACACCCATCGCCGACGACAAGGGCAAATACCGGCCCGACGAGGCCGACGCCACCGCGCTCACCAAGCGAAGGCTGGCGGCCAAGCGCGGCTCGGCCAAGCACATCACGTTCAAGACCGGCGCGCTCGACCTCGCGCCGGGCGTGGTGCTGACGATGCTCGATCACCCCAAGAGCGAGCTCGCCCCGCAGCAGAAGCTGCTCGTGGTCGGCTCCTCGTTCTCGGGCGAGCACGGCGCGGAGTGGAGCCACGCCTGCGAGGCCGTCACGGCCGATGTCGACTACAAACCGCGGCTGGTCACGCCCAAACCGAAGGTCATGGGCGTCGAGAGCGCCACGGTCGTGGGTCCGCCGGGAGAGGCGATTCACGTCGACGAGCTCGGCCGCGTCCGGGTGCAGTTCCACTGGGATCGCCTCGGCGCCAAGGACGACAACAGCTCGTGCTGGGTGCCAGTCAGCCACCCGTGGGGCGGCCAGGGCTTTGGCATGGTCAACATCCCGCGCGTGGGACACGAGGTCATCGTCGACTTCCTCGGCGGCGATCCCGATCGCCCGGTCATCGTCGGTCGCGTCTACACGTCCACGTCGGTGCCTTACCCGCTCCCGGCCAACAAGACGCAGAGCGGCTGGAAGACCAGCTCGACCCCGGGCGGCGGCGGCTACAACGAGCTGATGTTCGAAGATCTCGCGGGGAGCGAGCTCCTGCGGATGCAGGCCGAGAAGGACCTGAAGAAGCTGGTCAAGCACGATGAGGGGGTGACGATTGGCCACGATCGCACCAAGAAGGTCGGCAACGACGATCGCCTCACGGTGGGCAACAACCGCACTCGAATGGTCGGGAACAACGAGTCGGTCACCGTCGGATCCAACCAGACGATCACCGTCGGGGCCAACCAGACGATCACCGTCGGGGCCAACCAGGCGCTCACCGTGAACGCCAATCAGACGATCACCTTGCCGCACGGTAACCAGACCGAGTCGATCAAGGGTAACCGCGATTTCACGCTCAAGGGCAACCTGACCGAGACCCACATCGGCAACTGGGACCTCACGCAGACCGGCGCGCGGACCGAGACCCACACCGGTGGATCCGAGAAGACCCAGACGGGCGACCGGGGCGAGATGCTGAAGGGCAACCTCAGCATCATCCAGCTTGGCAATCGGTCGGACATCCAGGTGGGCAACGAAGGGGTGATGCGGGCCGGGAACGAGAGCCACCTCCAGCTCGGCGGTCAATCGCAGATCCAGATTGGCAGTCGGAGCGATCTCCAGCTCGGCGGCTTCAGCTCCGTCGAGATCGGTGCGCGCGGCGAGGCGATCTTCGGGACGCGGACCCTCACCGTCCTCGGCCCCAACACCGAGACGGTCTCCGGGCCGCAGACCACCACGACCGGCGTGAACACCGAGACGGTCGCCGGGGCGAAGACGCTCAACGCCGCGACGATCTCGCTCGGCGCCGGCAGCATCAACGTCGAGGCCACGGGCGAGACTGTCATCAAGGGCAGCATCATCAAGCTGAACTGAGGCAGCGCATGAACGACAGCGAAAAGCCCCCGGTCCCGGCCGTCGAGACGCTCGCCCTCACCGGAGGGCACGAGCTCGTCCTCCAGCGCGGCGCGGACGGCGACGTGATCCGCTTTCTCCGGCCCGACGGGCTCGCCGGGATCTCGGTCTCGATCACCGCGACGGGCATTCACGTGGGCATTCATGGCGCGGACCTGACCCTCCAGACCACCGGCGCGATCACCCTGGACGCCGAGCGGATCGCCCTCAAAGGCAGCAAGGAAGTCTCGATTCAGAGCGGCGGTGAGGCCCGGATCGAGGCCGTCGGCGCCATGACTCTCGAAGGGCGAACGCAGCTCATCCGCTCCACCCGCGGCAACGTCAACGTCAAGGCCAACGACGACGTGCAGATCGACGGCGAGCGCATCCGGCTCAACTCCTGATCGCCCGACATGGACCTCGAGAACACCACCCGCTTTCCTGCGCGGCTCTTTCGCACGGCGATCGACGACGATCGCCTGGCGGCCTCGGTCGCGGCGCGGATCACCTACGATATCCGAGGCGGCGCGCTCATCGAGAGCGAGGAGCAGGCCTGGCCGGTCTCGGACGCGCCCTGGCAGAGCGAGTATGGCATTCTCGACGGCGACCAGCTCTTCTACCGCGGCGGCGTCGATGTCTTTCTCTTTGGCCACGCGCGCCCGGCCAAGCGCGACGCGACGACGATGCGGATCATCACCCGGGTCGGCGCGTTCACCCGCGAAATGGCGGTCCACGGGGTCCGCGTCTGGCACAAGCGCGTCGCCGGGCTCGCCGCCACCGCGCCCCGGCCGATCGGCGCCATCCCGCTGACCATGAGCCACGCTTATGGTGGCAAAGACCTCTGGGACGGGCTGGAGATCGCCTATCCGCTCAACGCCGAAGGAATGGGCTTCTACCTGAACGAAGCCTCGGCCGTCGATCGCCCGCTCCCCAACCTCGAAGAGCCCGATCAGCTCATCACCCGATGGGACGATCGGCCGAGCCCCGCCGGGGTGATGGCGTATCCGCCCGGCGCGCCGATCCGCCTCGCCGCGATGCACCGCCCGGGCGAGGGAAAGCCGCTCATCACCTTCGACGCGCGGATGTTCAACGCGGCGCACCCGCGGATGATCGCGCCCGCCGCCCCACCGGGGACGCTGGTCGAGGTGGAAGGGGTCTCGCCCGACGGGCCCATCACCTTTGCTCTGCCCCCTTTGCCGCTGCGCGCGCGGATCCGCTTCGACGCGGAAGAGGCCGTGCAGCCGCTCCTCGTCGATCAGATTGGCATCGAGCCCGACAAGCAGCGCGTCTTCCTCAGCTACCGGTTTCCCTTTCGCTACGTCGTTTACCCGGAGCAGCTCCGCTCCTGCCGTCTGGAGGCTTGAACGCGGCCATGTACTGCAACGTCCTCGTTCACCTGAACCCCATGATCGGCTGCGATCTCCACACGGCGCTCCCGCCGCCGGTGGGATTGCCCATCATCCCGACGTATCCCCACCTGGTCTTTGCCATGCTCCACTGGGGGCCGTGGGGCCTGGCCGCGCCGCCGCGCATGGATTCGGACAAGGTGCTCTGCGACGGGCACCTCACCATGCAGCGGACCACCGACATCGGCTTCTTCATCCCGCACATCCCCCTGCCGCCGATCCCGCATTTCCTGCTGCCGATCGAGAACATCCTCACCGGATCGAAGTCGGAGTTCGGGGTCAACAGCGTGCTGGTGGAGCGCAAGCCCATCGCGGTCGCGGTCGCCAAGATCATCAACATCAACCTCAATTGCTTTGGCCCGACCACCATCATCCCCGGGATTGGCATCGTCGCCACCTGGACCACGGTGCAGGCCAACATGACCCTCGCCGACTTCCTCTCCGGGTTGGCCTCGGCGGCGGTCGACTGGTTTATTCAAGCCCTGGTCAACAAGGTCATGGGCTCCAAGACCGTGGGCAAGGCCTTCAACTGGCTCACGGGGCCCATCGTGCGTCGAGTCGCGCCTGGCCTGCTCGAGCGCTTGCCGGAGTCGTCGCTGCTCACCTCGGCGCTGCACGCCGACGGGATGAACCGGTATGTCGCCTATGTCCTCGGCAGCCTGCCCTCGACGCTCATTGGCATGGTGACCGTGGGCTCGCCGATCGGGTACTCGCCCTCGTGGACGCCGGGCGGCGGCATCACCTATGGCACCGACTCCAGCGGTGACAGCATCTCGCACTGGGATCCGGCCGGCGCGGCGCACGACTGGGTGTACAGCCACGTCAATGGTGTCGATAACCATCTCAACAGCCCGAGCGTCCCGCAGTACCCCTCGGCGCCGCCGACTCCCGGGCCCACGCCCGGCCCCGTTCCTACCCCGTCAACGCCGACGCCGACGGGCACGCCGACGCCGACGGGCACGCCGACGCCGACGGGCACGCACTGATCGACGCCCATGAAGGAGACCCTCGCCGCTGCCGGGCCCACGGCCACGCTCATTCAAGGGCACGACGGATCACGGGAGATGATCCTGACGCTGCTCTGCAAGCGCACGTACCGCCTCGATCCGGGCGGGCGCCTCGCGCTCGCGGCCGAGCAAGTGCCGCTCTTCGAGGAGCCGGTGATTGACCACGATCGCCCGGGGCCGCTCTTCCTCCACGACAGCGATCTGTACCCGTGGAAGCCGCTCACCGACGTGATCGTCAACGGGCACGCGTACGCGTCGGCGCCGGCGCCGAGCTTCAACGCCGGGGTGCTGGTGGGCACGCACGCCAAGCACCTCGCGGTGATTGGCAATCGCCGCGCCACGCTCTCCAGCACGGGGAAGATCCTGTTCTCCGCGGCCGAGCCCGTGGAGAAAATGCCGGTGAGCAGCGACTTTGCCTATGGCGGCCTCGACGCCGTCGCCGAGGCCACGCTCGGGGATCCGGCGGCGGCGCTCAAGGCCTGTTTACCGCCCGAGCACCGGCGGCGCGCCAGCCTGTACCTCTATCCCCGCAACTTCGCGGGGAAAGGCTATCTCATCGCGGCCACGGCCGAGGCCGTCGAGGCCTGTGAGCTGCCCAATCTGGAAGATCCCGCCGACCGGCTCACGCCCGATCGGCTCGCGGTCGGCAACGTGGATCGCTGGCCGTTGATGCCGCTGCCCTGGTCGCTCGGCGTGCTCGATTTCGGCTGCTTTCCGCGCGTGGGCTACGCCGGTGTGGTGCCGAACCACGAGCCGGGGCTGGGGATCTTCGCCGAGATCACCCGCGGGTTCGCCTCCGCGTCGATCATCAACCCGGTTTATGTGTCGCCCGACGATCGGATGGATACGCGCTTCACCAGCTCTGGCTCGCTCGGCCTCCAGCTCCCCGAGCTGCGGGGGAACGAGCCGGTGGTGCTGCACAACCTCCATCGCGCGCACGAGAAGCTGAGCTTCGCGCTGCCGGGCGAGCGGCCGCGCCTCGACCTCCCCGCGAGCGGCGGCCTCGAGCGGGCCGACGCCACGCTCGCCACCGTGACGATCGAGCCTGACGAAGATCGGGTGACCCTGGTCTGGCGCGGGACCACCCGCGCGAAGAGAGCCTATCTGCCCGACGAGCTCGCGCGGATGGCCTTCCTCGTGGAGTGGTAACGCGGCTCAGCCGCCCAGCAAATCGAGCCGGGCCAGCGTCCCGCAGGTCTCGGAGATCGCCCGCATCAGGCGCAAGCGACTCTCCCTCACCCTCATGTCGTCCGACATGATGAAGACGTCGAGGAAGTACTGCGCGAGCAGCGGCGCGAAGGCGGCGATGTCCTTGAAGGCCGCGTCGAAGTCGCCGCTCCTGGCCTGGTGACCGAGCCGGTCGCGCATCGCGAGAAACCCTTGGTATGCGGCCTTTTCGCTGGCATGCGCGTCTTCCGCGGGCAGGCCGGGCTCCCCTTGCGGGGCGGTGCCGGCGATGTTGGTGGCGCGCTTGAACACCTCGCCGACTCCCGCTCTCGTGGCGGCGTCGAGGTCGGCGATCGCCTCGGCGCGGGCGCGGGCGTCGAGGGGGCGATCGGAGACCACGGCCAGGCACGCTTGCACCGCGTCGGAGGGTAGCTTGGCTTCGAGGAGGCCCTTGAGACGATCGGAGAAGAACTCGCCCAGCTTCTTCACCAGCTCGTCGCGCGAGAGCTCGAGCTTGACGCTGGTGTAGCCGTCGTAGGCCGCGCGGAACGCGTCCGAGAGGCGCAAATCGAAGCCCCGATCGAGCATGGTGCGAAGCACGCCGAGGCACGCTCTCCGGAGCCCGTAGGGGTCGGCCGCGCCCGTCGGCGTGAGCCCGACACCGAAGCAGCCCACCAGCGTATCGAGCCGATCGGCCATGGCCACGAGGCCTCCCGCGTCGCTCGCCGCGGTGGAGTCGCCGGCGCCCCGGGGGGAATAGTGCTCCTTGATCACCGCGGCGACCTCGGGCGAAACGCCTTGTTTCAAAGCGTAGGCCTTGCCCATCTCGCCCTCGAGCTCGGGGAATTCGCCGACCATCAAGCACGCGAGATCGCACTTGGCGAGGTGGGCGCCCGAGGCGGCGGCCATGAGGGTGGGCTCGGGGAGCATGAGCAAGAGGCCGAGCTCGCGCGCGAGCCGCTCGATCCGCTCGGCCTTGGCCAGCACCGTGCCGAGGCGCTTCTGGAAGACGATCCCGCCGAGCTTTTCGCGGCGGCTCGCGAGCGGCGTCTTCATGTCCTCGCCGTAGAAGAAGCGGGCGTCGGAGAGGCGGGCGCGCATGGTGATGTCGTTGCCGCGGCGGATCAGCGCCGGGTTCTCGGCGGTGTTGACCACGGCGAGGTAGCTCGGCATCAGCGATCCATCCGGCGAACGCAGGCCGAAGTAGCGCTGGTGGCCCTTGGCGACCTCGAGGATCACCCGCTCGGGCA
>JBDTXR010000084.1:0-25257 GCA_040006075.1 Byssovorax sp.
GCGGAGGCGGCGTGTACTGCGGCGGCGGCGGCGCCGCGTACTGCGGTGAGGGAGCGGGCGCCGCGTACTGCGGTGCGGGTGCAGGAGGCGCGTAGCCGGCGGCCGGAGGAGCGGGGCGAGCCGCGGCAGGAGGCGGCGGGGCGGCGCGCGGCGGCGCGGGCGGCGCCGCGCCGGGAGCGGCGGGCGGTGTGGCACCTCCGAGCAGCGTGGAGCGGCCCGGGAGCGGCGGCGGCATCTGGCGTTTTTGCGGCGGAGGCACCATCGCCAGCATAGCGCCGGGGAATTGGCGCCGACAAGCCTTCCTCGGGGATCATCCGGGATCATCGGAGATCCTCGGCGAGCGCCGCGATCCTCCGCGACAAACCGGCGCGAACGGGGTAATCACCGCGCGAAACCGCATGCGCCGCCGCACCCCGAACGTCACTCACGTCGCCCGCAACCAGCAGGCGCTCCTCCGCGCGCTCGTGGGGCTCGACCACGCCGCGATCACCGCGGTGCTGGAAGACCTGGTGCTGCCCGAGCGCGCCGCGCGCATCCGCGCCGTGCTCGCCGCGCGCCTCGACGCGGTGACGGTGATCATGGACGCCCCGCACGATCCCCACAACGGCGCCGCGGTGATCCGCTCCTGCGACGCCTTCGGCGTGCAGCGTCTCCACGTCGTCGAGCGACGCGAGGGCTTCCTCGCCTCCACCACCGTGGCGCGCGGATCCGAGCGCTGGGTCGACGTGCACGGCTACCCGACGACCGACACCGCCACGGCCGCGCTCGCGGCGTCCGGCCACGAGCTCCTCGCCACGCACCCCGAGGGCGAGCTCTGCCCGGCCGATCTCGCCCGCATCCCCCGCTTCGCGCTGGTGCTCGGCAACGAGCGCGAGGGCATCCACGACGAGCTGCGCGCGGCCTGCACGCGATCGGTCCGCATCCCGATGCGCGGCTTCGCCGAGAGCCTCAACGTCAGCGTCACCGCGGCCATCTTGCTGGCGCACGCGACCGAGGGCCGCGCCGGCGATCTACCGCAGCGCGAGCGCGACTTCCTCCTCGCGCGCGCCCTGATCCTCACCATCCCCCGCGCGCCCGAAATCCTTCATTTCAAGGGCGTGTCCATCGGATTGCTCGGCGACCTCGAGTCGCTTTACGCTCCCTGAGCCCCTGCCCATTCGAATCCTCTGCGCGACGGCGCCGCGCGCGCCCGCGCGCAGCACACGATGGCCGAAGCCCGCAAGCTCGTCGGCCCGCGGGGATCGACTGCGCGCGCCTCATCGGCCCCCGCCGATCCATCGCGCGGCCTACACGGAGGGAGGAGCGGGATCGGAGCAGCGAGCTACGGCTTCTTCTTCATGCCCGGGAGGTACGCCTTCTCGGGCGCGGGCTCCAGGTACTCGATTTTCTCGACGGTCATGATGCCGTACTTGGGGTTCGCGGCGGCGCCGCTGGTCGACTTGGTGAACGTCGTGCCGTACTGGCCGGTGACCTTCACCTTCGCGCCGACGTTGGGGATCGGGTTCGGGAGGTCCATGCCCCAGAACTCGTCGGCGACCTTCACCTCGCCCTCCTTGCCCTTCGCGGCCTTGTCGATGCCCTCGATCATCGTGAAGACCTGGGCGTAGTTCGAGGCCCAGCCCATCACGTCGATCATGTCCTTCGCCTCGCCCTTCTCGTCGGCGATGGAGAACGTCGGGATCCCGGACTTGCAGTCGGCCGCGTCGCCCTTGCCGGTCTTGTGGATCGCGCACTTCGGGGCGGCGTCGAGGTTGGTCTTCACGATGTAGCCGACGATCGAGATCTTCTTGCCGTTGACCTCCTCGGAGTGGACGCGGCTGCGCAGATCGTGGGTCACGCCCCAGATCGTGTAGGCGTCGCCCTGCTTCTTCACCTTGGTCGGCAGGGTGGGCACGGCGGGCAGCGAGGCCTTCTTGCCGCTCACGGCGGGCTTCGGGGTGTACGGCTGCTCGTCGCCTCCGCATCCGAGGGCGCCGACGGAGAGCGTGGCGAGGGCGGCGACGAGGGAGAGGGCGGATCGGACGTTCATCGGGTCTCCTGAGCCGGCAAGGTTCAGCGCGGTAGCGACGATCTTCGAGTGGCCCCCAGGCGTCAGCCCGAAGGCCTGGGCCTGGTGCGGTCCCAGCGTAAAAAACCGGCTGTGGCCGCGTCCGGGCCGCGGACGGGCCCGGCCCCCGAGCTGGGGCGCCGAACGGCCCCCTTCGGCTATCACGGCGGCGCGCTTTTCGTAAAGAGAAACCCCGAAAGCTCGCTTCGCGTCACTGGGGACGATGAAGTACCCTCGGCCAACCCATGCGCGAGACCATGATCAGCGGCCCGTTCGAGACCTCCCGCGTCCTCGTGATGATCCTGGCCGGAGGCGAGGGCCGGCGGCTCGGCCCGCTCACGAACGATCGCGCCAAGCCCGCCGTTCCCTTCGGCGGCCGCTACCGGATCATCGACATCGTCCTCTCGAACTTCGTCAACTCGGGCCTCACGAAGATCAAGGTCCTCACGCAGTACAAGAGCGCGTCGCTCGAGGAGCACATCGCGCGATCGTGGCGCCTGTCGCCCATGCTCGACAGCTTCATCGAGACCATCCCCGCGCAGCAGCGCACCGGCAAGAGCTGGTTCAAGGGCTCGGCCGACGCCGTCTTCCAGACCGAGCACGTGATCACCGACGAGTCGCCGGAGCACGTCTTCATCTTCGGCGGCGACCACGTCTACAAGATGGATATGCGCCAGATGATGGCGCAGCACCTCTCCACCGACGCCGAGGTCACCGTCGCCGCGGTGCCCGTCCCGCTCAAGGAAGCGCGCGAGTTCGGGGTGATCGAGGTCGACGAGCAAGGGCGGATCAAGGCCTTTCACGAGAAGGTGCAGAGCCCGCCGCCCATGCCCGGGAGGCCCGACATGGCCCTCGCGTCCATGGGCAACTACATCTTCAAGACCGGCCCGCTGCTCGAGACGCTGGAGCGCGACGCGGTGCTCGAGGCCAGCGCGCACGACTTCGGCAAGGACATCATCCCGGCGATGGTCGCGCGCGGCGTGGGCGCCTACGTCTACGATTTCCAGACCAACCGCGTCCCCGGCGAGGAGATCGGCAACGCCTACTGGCGCGACATCGGCACCGTCGAGGCCTACTGGGCCGCCCAGATGGACCTCGTCTCGGTCCAGCCGGCCTTCAACCTCTACAACCAGCGCTGGCCGATCCGCACCGGCTACACCCACGATCCGCCGGCCAAGTTCGTCTTCCGCGACGAGGCCAACGCCCGCGTCGGCATCGCGACCGAGAGCCTGGTCTCGCTCGGCTGCATCATCTCCGGCGGTCGCATCCACCGCAGCGTGCTTTCGAACCGCGTGCGCGTGAACTCGTTCAGCCACATCGAGGACTCGGTCCTGTTCGAGAACGTCGTCATCGGCCGCCACGTGAAGATCCGCCGGGCGATCATCGACAAGGACGTGGAGATCCCCTCCGGCACCGAGATTGGCTACAACCTCGCCGAGGATCGCAAGCGCTGGTTCGTGAGCGAGGGGGGCGTCGTGGTGATCCCCAAGCGCGCCAAGATCGGGGCGAGCCCCGCCTGATGGGCCGAACGATCCTCGTCGGCGATGTCCACGGGTGCCGGGACGAGCTCGACGCGCTCCTCACCAAGGTGGCCTTCGCGCCCGGCGACAAGCTGGTGATGGTGGGCGATCTCGTGGTCCGCGGGCCCGATCCACGCGGCACGCTCGATCTGCTCCGCCAGGTCGGCGCGCGATCGGTCCGCGGCAACCACGAGGATCGCCTCCTGCGCTTCCACAGCGCGCCGAAGGACAACCCGGCCGGCGAGCAGACGCTGGCGACGGCGCGCCTCCTCCGCAAGCGCGACTGGGCGATGCTCGAGGCCCTGCCGCTGTGGATCGATCTGCCCGAGCACCAGCTCTGCGTCATCCATGCCGGGCTGGTGCCCGGCCTGCCGATCGCCGAGCAAGATCCGCACACGCTGATGTACGTGCGCAGCCTCGATCACGACGGCGCGCCGGTGGAGAAGCGCGGCCGCGTGCTCTGGGGCGAGCGCTACGTCGGCCCTCCGCACGTGGTCTTCGGCCACAACGCGCGGCCGTACCCGCAGATCCACGCGTTCGCGACCGGCCTCGACACCGGCTGCGTCTACGGCGGTCACCTCACGGCGATGGTCCTCGCCGAGGGCGAGCAGCCGCTCCCGCCGCGCGAGCGCGCGGGCGCGCTCATCTCCGTGAAGGCCCGCCGAAGGTACACCGACAAGTAGCGCGAACCCTTGGTTTCCCGGGGGATCTTCGCTAGCCTGGGCCGATGCCGCCCACGCGTAGCGCCCGCCTCGGAAGAGCCACGGCGACGATCCTCGTCGCGGCGGCGTTCGCCCTCGCGGGCGACGCCCCCGCCCTCGCGCAGGGCAAGACGACGACGACGCTGATCCAGCGCGGCGGCGCGCTCTTCGAAGATCAGCAGTACGAAGAGTCGATCCAGACGCTCTCCGCCGCGCTCTTGCGGCCCGGATCGAGCGAGGCCGAGAAGATCGAGACCTACCGCCTGCTCGCCTACAACTACATCATCTTGAAGCGCACCGAAGAGGCCGACGCAGCGGTGCGCGGGCTGCTGGTGCTCAACGAGAAGTTCACGCTCCCGCCCACCGAGTCGCCGCGCTTCCGCGACTTCTTCGACGCCACGCGGAAGAAGTGGACCGAGGAAGGGCAGCCCGGGAAATCGACGGCGGGCGCCGTCGTCGCGCAGGAGAAGCCCATTCGCATGGAGCACGCGTCGCCCGCGCAGACGCCGTCCGGCGCCACGTTCAAGCTCACGGGCACCATCACCGATCCCGACGCGCGCGTGCGCGGCGTACAGCTCGCTTACCGCACCGGCTCCACCGGCAAGTTCGTCACGGTCGCGGGCACGTACTCGCTCGGGCAGTTTCGCACGCAGATCCCCGGCCTCGCGGTGAAGCCCCCGCTGATCGAGTACTACCTCCAGGCCGTCGACAAGAGCGGCCTCCCGCTCACCTCGCGCGGCGACGCGGCGGCTCCGCTCCGCGTCGTCGTCCCCGGCGGCGGCGTGCTCACCAGCCCGTTCTTCTGGGTGCCCGTCGGCGTCGCGGTCGCCGGCGGCGCGGTCCTCGCAGCCTTTTTCCTGACCAAGACGCCCGCGGCCACCACCTCCGCCATCACCATCGGCGTCAAAGAATGAACGAGCCTCGCTACCCGTTCGTCGCCGTCGACGTCTCCGCCGAAGAGTCCGAAGAGCTCGGCGCCACGCTGTTCGAGCTCGGCGCGAGCGGCGTCGAAGAGCGCGACGACGGCACGCTGATCAAGGGCAGCGAAAGCGGCGTCGTCACCCTCGTCGCCAGCTTCGAAACGCACGAGGCCGCGAACGAGGCCATCGCCGAGCTCGTCGCTGCGCAGCCGCACCTCGCGCCGCGCCTCGAAGAGGTGATCGGCGACGCGTGGCGCGACGCCTGGAAAGAGCACTTCGCGCCCTTCCTGCTCACGCCGCGGATCCGGATCTTCCCGCCGTGGCTGCCGCGCCCCGCCGTCGAGAACGACGAGATCGTCCTCGAGCTCGAGCCCGGCCGCGCCTTCGGTACCGGCCTCCACGCGTCGACCTCGCTCATCGCCGAGATCCTCGACGAGTCCTCGGCCGCGCTGAAGGATCGCGAGCTCCTCGACGTCGGAACCGGGAGCGGGATCCTCGCGCTCGTGGCCCTCGTGTACGGCGCGGCGCGCGCGGTGGCCATCGACATCGATCCCGACGTCGTCGGCGTGGTGAACGAGAACGCCGAGCGCAACGGCCTCTCCGCGCGCGTCGAGGCCAGCGCCGGCACCGTCGAGTCGATCACCCGCGCGTTCCCCTGGGTCCTCGCCAACATCGAGGCGCGCGTCCTCCGCCCGATCGCGCCCGAGCTCGATCGCGTCCTCGCGCCGGGCGGCACGCTGGTGCTCTCCGGCATCCTCGAGAGCGAGCACGACGAGATGGTCGCGCTCTACACCTCGCGGCCGCGCGGCCTCGTCCACGCCACCACCAAGCGCCGCAGCGACGCGACGGGCGACGGCTGGGTGGCCATCGCCTTCACCGCGCCCGCATGATCCGCGTCCCGTGCGCGCTCCTCGCCGGCGGCGACGCGCCGCTCTCCGCCGAGGCCGCGACCTACGTCACGCGCGTCCATCGCCTCGCCGTCGGCGACGCCTTCCTGGCCTTCGATCCCGAGCGCTCCACCGAGGCCGACGCCGAGCTGATCGAGATCGGCAAGCGCGGCGCCGTCGCGCGGATCGGCGTGATCCGCAGGGCCACGGCGCTGCCCGCGCGCGCCGTTACCTTGATCCAGGGCGCCTGCAAGGGCGACAAGATGGACGCCATCGTCCGCGACGCGACCGAGCTCGGCGCCACGCGGATCATCCCGGCGATCGCCGCCCGCAGCGTGGCCCGGCCCGACGCCGCCCGCGCCGATCGCTGGCGGCGCATCGCCGTCGAGGCGGCCCGCCAGTGCGGCCGCGGGGACGCTCCGACCGTCGAGGCCCCCGCCCTGCTGCCGGCCGCGCTCGCGCTCGTCGACGGCGCGGCGCTGCGCCTCTGCCTCGATCCCACGGCCGCCGTGGCGCTCGGCTCGCGCCTCGGAATGGTTGCAGCAGCAACCAGTGTCGCGATCCTGGTCGGCCCCGAGGGTGGCCTCGACGGAGGCGAGCTCGACGCGGCCGAGCGCGCCGGCTTCGAGCGGGTGCGCCTCGGGGGCTTCGTCCTGCGCACCGAGACGGTCTGCGCCGCGGTGCTGGGCGCGCTCGTGGTCTGGTCCGAGCGCGACGAGGTCTCGGCTCAGGGGGCCGACTCTTCGTCCTCGACCTCGGGCAGCAGCCGATCGGTCTCGGACCAGAGCTGATCGAGATCGATCACCAGGCCCTCGCAGCCCGGGACCTCGACCTTCCCCGCCTGCTCGGACTTCAGGATCGTGTAGTTCCCGTCCCCGTTCAGCTCGAGGATCTCGAGGATGCGCGCGTCGGGGTTGAGCAGCCAGTAGAAGCGCACGCCGAACGCCGCGTACTCGCCGAGCTTGTCCACCCGGTCGCGGCGCACGTCGCGCGGGTGAGGCGACGCGACCTCGATCACCACGTCGGGGGGGATCTTCGTCAGCGCGTCCCGACCGCGGAGCTTGGCCCCCGGCAGGTACATCGAGACGTCGGCCTTGCGCCCGCGTTGCGCGGAGACGCCGAGCTTGAGCTCCGAGCCGAACACCCAGCCCCGTCGAGAACGAGCCCACCCGCCGAGCTCCACCATCAGCCAGCCCACGACCGACTCGTGCAGGATGCTCGGCACTTCTTCCTCCATGAGGAACCCGTCGACGAGCTCGCCCGGCTGATCTTCGTCCATGCTGGCCCACTCCACGAGCGTCAGGCGCGGACGAGCCGGGCGCATGAACAGAGGTGCTACAGCGACCATGGAGGAGCAGGCTAGCACTGGAAGGGCTCGCGAGGAAAGCCACCGCCCGCGCGGGGCGGAAAGATGCAATCAGGCTGTTTTGAAGCCTGTTTCTTCTTCTTTCGCGATCGCGATCCGGAACATCCCCCGCGCCGCGGCGTCGTCGGCTCGATGGATGATCACGGCGTTTGCGACGGGGTCGAGGCGGGCTTCGGGGCGGTGGCCGCGCACCACGTCGGCGGCGGCGACGTCGAGTGCGTCGAGGCGCGGCTGGCGCTCGCCAGCGCGCTCTTCGGGCTGCTGTTCTTCGGCTTCTTCTTCGGTCCCCTCGCCCTCGCGCTCGGCCAGCGCGCCCAGATCCGGATCTCGCTCGAGCCCGAGCTCGGCGATCAGGGCCTGGCCCGCGCCGCGCGCCTGGTCGGGAAGCTGGCGCTCGGGCTCCACCTCACCCTGGCGATTGGCACTCTCGGGTGGCTCTTCTTCTCGCTGCCGTGCATGGGCGGCGCGCCCCAGTAAGGGAGAGCTCCGCGCTACGGCCTCGCGGTCACCAGCACCGTGGGCTCCGGCGACCAGGCCCAGTCGTCGACGAGCACCGTGGAGTCCCACAGCGGATCTCCCGCGTCCCAGATGGAGAGCTGGAGGGTGATGGTCTCTCCGGGCACGACCGGCGCCGAGGTCCGGAGCCAGCCGGTCGATCCGCCGCAGATCTGCCCGTCGCAGAGGCCGTCGAGGCCAGTCCCCGCGAGCGCGGCGCCGCTGGTCGTCGTGAAGAAGCCCGCGTTGACGCCGACCGGGATGCGCTGCGCGTCGAACGAGATGCTCACGGGGCGGGCGGCGGCGGTCACCTGCAGATAGCCTGTCTGGAGCAGGGCCACGTAGGCGTCGGCGAAGGCGGTGCACGCGCGCTCCGGGTAGTCGGGCGAGAAGTAGTTGAATCGATAGCTGAACGAGCGGGCGTTGGTGGGCACGCGGACGCGGATCAGGAGGCCAGTGGAGTCGTGGGCCGGTCCGGCGGCTCCGGGGCAGCCCGCCTCGTCGTCGGGGAAACCCGCCGGGTAGGCGCTGGTCGTGCCCTGATTGAAGCTCCCGAGCTGGCCATCGGGGTTGACCCAGCCGGGATCGCCGACGGCGCGCGCGGCGCCGGTGGAGAACGCGGCCATCGATTTCCCGCGCTGAGGCAGGTTGTTCGGGCCGTACTTGCCGAGGATACCGTGGCTCCGCGGGCTCGGGATCTGGGCTCCGTCGGCCTGAACGAGACCGGCGGAGACGACTCCCCAGGTCCGCTCGATGCCCGTCGCCGCGTCGGTGGTGGTCTTGCAGAGATCGATCGCCGAGGCGAAATCGAGGGCCTGATCCGAGGCCATGGCCAGGTTCGAATCGCAGGTGGCCGGCTCGTCGTCGGCGGTACCCGAGCAGTCCTCGTCGAGGCCATTACCGGGGTAATCGTGGGCTCCGGGGTTGACGCCAGGATCGCAGTCCGCGCAGTCACCCTGGGTCCAGGCGTAGCCGTCGCCGTCGTGATCCAGCGTGTCCTTGTAGCAGACCGCGCACGCGCCGCGGTTCGAGCCGCAATCCACCATGCAGAGACCGGGGACCGCGGCGACGCAGGCGGCGTCCCAGGCCACCGAGCAGCAGCCCGGGAGCGCGGCGCAGACCTTGGAGACGCAGTCGAACGGCGCGGCCGGAGGAGCAGCGTTGTCGCAGCCCGGGGCGAGCGCGGCGCCGGCGCCGCAGAGCGAGTGAGGACACGACTCCGTGGCTCCACCCACGCACGGCGGCGCGGCGCCCCCCGCTTCCTTGCCAATCAGGGTGGGGCCGACCTCGCGCTCGTCCGGGCCGGTTTGCGGATCCTGGACAGGCACGCACGAGGGATCGCAGGGGCAGCCGGCGTCGGCCTCCTGACAGGCATCGAGGCAGTCGGCGGCATCGCAGCCGGAGGAGCCTCCACCCGTGCTGGAGCCGGAGTGAGGCGGGGCGCCCGGAGCCGGCGCGACAGCGCAGCTCACCGCCCAGATCATGGCCCCGAGCGCGGCGGCGCGGAGAGCGGGGCTTTCAGAAGCAAGGGTGCTCATGGCGACTCCGGGAGCGAGGTAAAGTCGAAGCTCATCGATTCGCCCAGGAACCACGCGTGAATGGGGTAGCCGGCGAGGCCGCCGTCCGGCGCTCCGACCTCCCCGGCGAGCGCGTCGAGAGAGGCTGTCCCGGAGGGGAGGTGAAGCATCGTCGCCCCCTCGCTCGCGGGGATCACGGCGTCGAACGCCACCCAGATCGAGTGGCAGCCTTCATCGGGCCTGGCGCGCCACTGGATCTGCTCGAGGGCGATCGTCACCGGTCCTTGTGTGTCCACCAGGGTGAGCAGGCCGGCCGTTTGCGGCGTCAGGTTGCCAAAGCCCTCTTCCGTCTCGTCGAGCGCGCCGAGCGGCGGTGCGGGCACGGCGAAGACCTGGGCGGCGCCCTGATCCGTCGTCGCCGACGCGGCGCCCAGGCGCGAATACCCCTCCTGGTGAAGCACGATCGAAAGCGGCCGAGCGTCGTAGGCATAGACCAGCTCGTCGAGCGCCGAGGCCAGCGGAGCGGCGGTGGGCGAAGTGAACGCCGTCGACGTCGCGCGGTAGGCCGCGTCTCCAGAGCAGGTCCACGAAGGCCCCGCTCCCGATCCCGCTCCGCCGGCCGAGGTCGTTGGATCCGCGGTCGTCGTCGATCCCCCGTCGACTCGCGAGCCCAGCCCCGGCGCCGTCGCTTTCGGGCTGCACGCCGCCAGCGTCACTGCGACGAGCGTCGCGAACAACCCCCCTCCCCGGGGCGACGACGGCGCGATTCGAGGAGGTGTAGCTCGGCTCATGACGAACCGGAGCTACGGCGGCGCGGCGGAGATCTTGAGCGCTCGTCCCTCCGCGCCGCGGCTTCACTTCCGCTGGTTCATCAGCTCCTTGGTGATGTTCTTCTGGTGCGATTCCAGCGTGCCGCCGCCGATCTCGAGGAGCTTGGCGTCGCGGAGGAAGCGCTCGACCTTGTACTCGGTGCAGTAGCCCCAGCCGCCGAGCACCTGCATCGCGTTGTCGGCGACCTCCTTGCCGACGGGCGCCGCGAAGAGCTTGGCGGCGTCGGTGCCGAGGCGGTTGCGCTGGCCCGGCCCGACCTCGCGCGCCACGCAGTAGATCAGCGCGCGCGCGGCCTCGGTCTTCGCATAGCTCTCGGCGATGTAGCGCTGGATCTGCCCGTGCTCGGCGATGGATTTGCCGAACGAGTGCCGCTCGGCGGCGTACTTGATCATGATGTCCATGCAGCGATCGGCGATGCCGAGGCTCATCGCCGCGAGCGTGATCCGCTCGAGCTCGAGGTTGCGCATCATGTTGCGGATGCCGCCGCCGACGGTGCCAAGCACGTTGGCCTCGGGCACCACCACGTCGTCGAGCTGGATCTCGCTCATGGTGCTCGCGCGCATGCCCATCTTCGGGGTCTTCGGATCGGTCGAGAAGCCGGGGAACGTGCGCTCCACCAGGAACGAGGTGATCTTCCCCTCCACGCTCGCGTAGATCACGAAGACGTCGGCCTCGGGCGCGTTGGTGATCAAGGCCTTGCGGCCCTTGAGAATGAAGGTGTCGCCCTCGCGGCGGGCCGTGGTCTTCATGCCCAGCACGTCGGTGCCGCTCGACGGCTCGGTCATGCCCATCGCGCCGATCCACTCCCCGCTCAGCACCTTCGGCAGGTAGCGCGCGCGCTGGTCGGCGTTCCCGGCCCAGTAGAAGTTGTTCACGAAGAGCATCGAGTGCGCGAGGTACGCGAGCGTGAAGCCGGGATCGCTCTTCGCGAGCTCGTGGTGCACGAGGACCGCCGCCAGCGCGTCCATGCCCGCGCCGCCGTCCTCTGCGGGGACGGTGATGCCGAGCAGGCCAAGCTCGCCCGCGCGGCGGAGCAAGCCCACGTTGAGCTTGGCGTCGTGGTCGTGCGCCTCGGCCTGCGGCTCGACGACGTCGCGGGTGAAGTCACGCACCATGGTGCGCAACATCCGGTGCTCTTCGGTGGGGTTCTGGAGATCAAAAGCGGGGGCGCTCATGGCGCGGCAAGCTATCACGCGCCGCGAGCAAGAAAAGCCGATGCGGCGGGATTTCCCCGGTTTGCCCGAATCAGGGCATGGGCGGAAGGGTCGCGACCGTGGACGACCACGAGACCGGGACGCGATCGAAGTCGGCGTTCACCGCGGAGATCAGACTGACCTTCGCGGGGACGTCGACGTGCTCGGCGCGGACGTCGAGGAGCGGGCCCTCGGGCGCGAAGCCCGGGAACGTCGCGGGGATCTCCGGGAGCCTGGTGACGCCGGCCCCGGCCGAGGCGGTGTAGAGCGTCCAGCGCGCGCCGTGCATCGTGCCCATCGACGGAGCAGGATCGGTGGCCTGATACCCGATCACCACGCGCACAGCGTCGCTCGGCTCCCCGCCCGGGACCAGCTCCCAGGGGATCGACGGCCTCGCCACCGTCCCGGTGAGAGTGCCAATCTTGGCGATGGCGACGACCGGGGGCACGCTCCAGGGAACGGGGCCGAGCGGGAGGGCATTGTCCTGGAAATACAGGCGAGAATGGCTGCCGCCGGTGGCCGTCGTGGTGCCGATGTCGAGCTCGAACGAGCCGGAGGCAGCGACGATGAGGCGCGAGAGCGAAAGCTCGGTGTCCTGAGGAATCGTCAGGCTCTTGGTGGTCGTGTAGCGCGTGAGGCCGCCCTCGGGCCGGTAGGCGGACAGCGTGGCAAGGAGCCCTGGGGTGCCGTCGGGCACGCCCGTCACATCGACGAGGACCGGCGGCGCGGCCTCGGCGTTGGCCGGATCCAGCGAGAAA
Source organism: Byssovorax sp. (assembly GCA_040006075.1). Taxonomy (GTDB): domain Bacteria; phylum Myxococcota_A; class Polyangia; order Polyangiales; family Polyangiaceae; genus JANYGI01. The sequence continues at coordinate 12,236 of JBDTXR010000084.1, forward strand.
TGGATCATGGCTCCTGGCTGCTTGGTCTGCGCGGGGAAGACGATGCGCTTGTCGCCCGGAGCGAGGAAGGCCACGAGATCGTAGGTGGCGCTGTCGCGACACCCCTCGTACGAGAACAGGATCTCGCCGGTGGTGGTCTCGACGGAACACGAGACGACGATGTCCCATTGCGAGCTCTGGAGCGGCGCGACACCGGTGAACGAGAGGCTCGCCGAGGCAGGAGGCAGGCTATTGCCGGCGACGTCGGCCACGAGCCGGACCTCCGACCCCGCCGCGAGCCCCAGCGCCGAGACCGCGGTCCACTCGGGATCTCCGCCATCGTGGGAGGCCTTCCAGAGGGCCGTGACGCCGCCCCCGGCGACGAGATCGACGTCCGCCGCGCCGGTCTTGTCGGTCGTCGTTTTCTGGGTCGTCAGGCCGCCGACATCGTGGACCAGGACGTCGACCCCCACCGCCGGATGGCCGGCGTGATCGCGGAGGATCACCCGCGCTTGCGGCACCTCGCCGCCCGCGCCTCCCGTGCCGGTCGCCGCCGAAGAAGAGCCGGTGGAGCCGCCCGCGCCGCCGGTGGCGCCGCCGCCGCAGGCGACGAGCGGCGCCGCGGCGAGAGCGAGGAGGAGCGGCCAGCAGGGCAAGCGGGACGTGAAGCGGTACAGCATATCTCGAGTCTAGGCCCGCGCCGGACTCGCCACAACCTCGCGCGGCCAGCGAGCGACGATACCTCGCTCGTGGGCGAGCCGTTCACTCAAGGAGCCGCCGCGGGCGCCGCGTCGCGGCAGCAGCGGACTCCGGTGGAGTAATCGAGGTACGAGAATGGATGAGCCGTCACCAGGGCGTCGCAGCCGGCGCGGGTCGAGCGCGAATAGAAGCCTCCGGCGAAGGCGCCGGTGCCCTCGGCCACCCACTCGTCGAGGTTGCCTGTGAGATCGTAGGCGGCGTCGTTGCCCCAGCGGCTCCGGCAGGCCGGGCTCTCGCCGGTGCGCTGAAAGAGCGGTTTGCCCTTCGAGTCCACGCGGTTCAGGCGGGGATCGAGGTGGCCCATCGACGCGTTGCTGTGGAGGATCGCCGCGGGGTGCTCTTCGCGGAACACGTTGCACACGCCGTCTTCGTAGGTGTCGCCGTAGGGAAACAGGGTGTCGTCCTCGCCGCGACAGGCGGTCACGAACTCGTCGAGGATGCAGAGGCGCTTGCCCGCGGCGGCGCAGGCGCTCGCGGCGACGACGCCGGTGACATAGCCGCTGGGGCGGGCGCCGAGGCGGTTCTCGGCCCGGGCCTCGATCTTCTTTCCCAGGCGCTCCGGCGCGAGGAACGGTAAGGGGAAGGCGCGGGCCTGGACGGTGCCTGTGCGCGAGCGCGCGGTGGCCCACTCGCCCAGCGCAAAGTCGAGGAGGCCCGGGGTCGTGGGGTAGTCGGGAGAGAGGGTGTTGCCCGTCGCCGCGTCGACGAGGGCGCTCTCGAAGCGATCGATGCAATAGCGGCCGGCGATCGAGACCATGTCGCTCGGGCACGGCGGGGCGGGCGCGGGGCGGCAGGTGGGATCGGGGAGGACGGGTGACGAAGGGGCCTGAGCCACCGCGGCGCAGACTCCGGCGATGGGGATGATGCCCGCCTCGGGGATGGAGTCGAGACCGCGGACGGCGCTGCCGAACCAGCGGAGCTCGCCGCCGGGGGTCCACACTGGATCGCCGAGGACACAGGCATCTCCTGCGGCGAGATCGGGTATCGCGACGAAGCTGCCCGGGGTCGGCGCGGGGACGACCTTTCGCGCGGGGCGGCCGTCGAGGCAGAGCGCGGCGCCCTCGGCGAGCGGATACGGGGCGTCGGCGACGGGGTGAGCGGTGGCGTCGAGCCAGACCACGTGGCGACGATCACGATCGGTGAGGAGGGCGCCTCCGCCGGGCAAAGGGATCATCCGGACCGCGAGATCCCCCGCGGTGATCGGGAGCGAGACGGTGACCGGCGCGCTGGTGTGTCCGTCGAGATCCACCGCAAACGCGAGCACTTTCGTGGGATCTGCCGCGCTGACGCCGGCGACGAGGGCACCTCCGCCGGCGCGCTCGCAGGCATCGAAGCCGACGCGAACCGGGGAGACGGACGAGGGGAGCCCGACTGGCACCGTGGCGCCGGCCGCGTCGACGGTGGTGAGCTGGAGGGCGGCGCCGTCGATCGCGAGGAGGAGGCCGCGATCGGCGCCGCCGACGAGGACGCCGGCGTCGATGGAGGCTTTGCCGCGCAAGGCCGGCGGACAGAGCGGCTCCGGGAGGAGGCGAATCACGTCGCCGCGCGCCACCCACCACGAGGCGCCGATGCGGGCGGCGCGGCGGCGATCGGCGGAGTCCTCGGGGGCGTGGACGATCGAGGCGCGGAGATCGGCCTCGCGGCTCGGGGCCGGGGCGCGATCGACGCGGCCTTGCGCGTCGAGGTGGACGAGCTGATTGCCAATCACCGCGAGGCCTTCGCCGTCGGGCGCGATCGATCCCCAGGCGATGCGCGAGCGGTGTCCAGCGAGCGGCGGAGGCTCGTCGCGCGCGACACCGTCGCTGCGCGAGGCCGACTGGAGCGCGCCGTCGTGGAGGAAATAGCCCCGCTCGCCGGCCCAGGCGACCAGCCCCGGATCGCGCGGCGGCTGGCCAAACGCGCGGCGTGGGCCGGCCGCGAGCAGGGTCTCGAGCGCGCCGATATCCCCGGGCGGCGCGAGGAGGCGATCGGGATCGACCGCGCACACCGCAGGATACGCCGTGATCCGCGCGAGCGCGGGGAGGATCCGGGTCGCCTCGCACTGCCCCTTGGCGTCGAGCCCGACGTAGATCGACGCGTTGGCGAGGCCTGCGAGGCGGACGCCGTGGTGGTCGCGGATCGCCCCGTACTCGAGATCGCCCTCGATCACCGCGACGCGGCTCTTGAAGTCCAGGGTGCCGTCGGCGCGGAGCGAGCCGGCCATGAGGCGCGCGCTGCCGAGCGCGGAGCGCGTCTTCTTCGTCGAGGTCTCGTACCAGACGAGATCGATCCCCGGGCCGCGAGCGCGCGCGTCGACGAGGCCCATGCCGCCGAGCGGCTGATCGAAATGGAGGCCCGTGGGCGCGGCCTCGGGATCGATGGCCGAGGCGGTGGCCCAGCGGAGGTGGACCTCGACGGGCGTGCGCGGCGGAGCGTGGTGAGCCGCCGCAACGGGAGCCTTTTTCGAGGCTTTTTTCGTCGCTGCGGCGCCGCGCTTGGTCCGCGCGGGCGAGGGCGGCGGCTTCTCGCGCGCGGGTCGCGAAGGCCGCGCCGGAGCGGCCGCGGGATGGGCCGACGCGTGCGCCGCGGGGACATCCATCGCCGTGACCTCGAGCAGCGCGAGGCGCGAGGCGACGGGGACGACGGCGATCGGCGCGACGGCCGCGCAGGTGCGCTCCTGCGGCTCGGCGATCGCGCCGACGTAGGTCGCGAGGCAGAGCTCGGCGCCGCGGGTCGTGGCGACGGTGGTGCGGCCGCCGGGCCAATCGAAGGCGCCGAGGATGTGTTGATCGGCGAGCGCGATCACCGGGCCGAGGGCGCCCGTCGCGCCGTCGAGGCGACGCGCCCACGCCGGCCGCTCGTCGGCGAACTGCGAGACGAAGAGGACCGCCTCGCCCCCGGGGATCGGGAGGATCTCGATCGGCAAGGCGGACAGGGGCGCGTCGTCGATCGCGAAGCGGCCGGTGCGCGGGGCGCTCGCGCGGGCCGATGCGCTGGACGGCGGCGCGGCGAGCGGCCCGGGATCGTGATGAAGGACGGCCTCGCCCGAGCCCGCGTCAGGGCGACCGGCGCAGCTCGCGGCGAGCCCGATCAGCGCGACGAGCAGGGGGCGACCAGGCACGGCGCATCGTTGTCGGGGCGAGCCGGCGACGTCAACGCGTTCGCGCGCTCGGGCGATCGCGGAGCACGCCCGCTCAGCGCGGCGGGTCGCCGCACGGACGCGCACCGAGCGGCAGAGCGCCGCAGCACCGCGACGAAATGCCGCAGGGCAACCCGCCCTGAAGCACTCTGCACAGGCTTCGGTTCTCGACCGGTCAGGCGGCAGGGGCTACCCTCGTTCGCATATGAGCAGGAAGCTGGACGACGAGCTCGCGCAGGCCATCATCCCCGGTGACGACGAGGCTCCGGCCATCGCGAAGCCCGTCGAGCCGCGCAAGCCCGCGGCCCCGAGCAGCACGCGCAACGACATCGGGCTGCTGGTGGTGCTGCTGGTCCTGGTCGGCGCCGTGGTCACCTTCGTGATCGGCCCCGGCTTCAAGAACGCCGCCGTCTACGCGATGCCGATCGACATGCTCGTCACGGCCAACGGGCAGGGCGAGCTGGTCGGACGCAAGGTCCGCGTCGAGGGCGAGCTGGTTCCGGGGACGCTGGAGAAGCGCGATCAACCCTGCGAATACCGCTTCAACGTGTACGGCAAGGACAAGAAGGTGATCCTGCCGGTGCGCTACTCCCAGTGCGTCATCCCCGACACCTTCCGCGACGTCCCGCAGGGCGGCGTGCAGGTGACGGTCGAGGGCGCCCTCTCGAAAGACAGCGCCTTCGAGGCCTCGCTGGTGATGGCGAAGTGCGCATCGAAATACGATCCCAAGACGCACACGATGGAAGAAGACGCGAAGGCCCCCTCCAAGCTGAAGCCGATCGACTGAGCCATCGCGAGCCGGCCGAGCAGGCCCTTCGAGATCGAGAAAGAGCCCGTTTCGACGGGCTCTTTGCTCGTTTGTGAGCCGCGGGCCGGCTGCTCGCCAGGCTACCTGGGGACCTCGGCGGGTTGCTCGGGCGCGGGCTGAATGCCCTCCGGAATGGCCTGCGGCTGCACCTGCTGCACCTCGGGCGCGGGCGGCGGCGGAGGCGGCTGCTCGATCACCACCGGCGGCGGGGCGACCTGCTCGGGCGGGGCGATGCGGATCGGCTCTTCCGGCGCGCGCTGGGGCGGCGGCGACATCGGCGGAGGCGACGGCGGTGAAGGCGGCGGGTCGTTCGCGGTCGACGCGCCGAACGGGAGCGTGATCCCGGTCGACTTCTTGAACTTGCCCCCCTTCGGAGGCGACGACGCGGCGGCGGCCGCGGGCGGCGCGACGTCGACCGTGGAGGGATCGAACTTCGGGTTCTTGAGCGCGCCGTGCATGTGCCAGCCGAAGAAGCCGTCGGCGCGCTTGGCCTTCTTCATCTTCGGGACCTGCATCTCGATCAGGCCGGGCAGCGGCGACGTCGGATCGCCGAGCAGCGTCTTCGTCGTGTCGCTCTTCATGCGGTAGGCGTCGGTGAATTTGAAGCGCAGGTACAGGTCGGCCTGCGACTCGTTCCAAGGCTCTTTCGTGGTGATCCGACCGTCGCCGATCAGCTCGACGTCGGCGCCCTGCGCGGCCAGCTTCGTCACCTTGAGGACGCCTTCCTTGGCCTCCGCGGTGAGCGTGAGCGTCCCGACGCGAGCCGCCGGGAGCTCGATGATCCCTTGAATCTTCGTCTTTCCATCGCCGACGAGGATGTCTTCGATGGTGAGGTTGAGCGAGCCGTCGGCCTTGGAGAATTTGCCGTCGACCGACGAGAGCGCGAGCTTGCCGGTGGCGGTGCCCTTGAGCGGGAGGCCGAGCGCCTGGGTCAGCGGCTCGATCTTGCCGAGCTCGACCTTGGTGAGCTCGAGCTCGACGTCGCCGCCGGATCCACCCACGGGCACCACGCCGCGGATCTCGCCGCCCATGGTGCTGGCCCAGAAATCGACGCGGACGCGGCCGATGAGCAGCGGGAAGATCCGCACGCGGACGTGGCCCTCGTCGACGACGATCACCGTCTCCTTCGGTGGCGCGGCCGCGGGCGTGGCGCCGCCGAAATCGCCGCCGGCGGCCGGGTAACCGAAGCCCCCCGGCGCGGGCTCGTCGGGGGGGAGGATGAGCTTGACGTTGGTGACCTCGACGCCGGAAAACCAGTACGACGAGAGCTTCTCGATTTCGAGGCGCTGGCCCGGCTTCCCCTTGCGCGCGAACTCGGCGATCACCCGGTCCTTGAGCAGGCCGAAGGGGAACGTGAGGTAGCCGAACAGCGCGAGGCACGCGACGTAGAAGGCCGGGTACATCGCCCACTTGGCGACGCGGAGGAGGCGCTCTTTCATAGGTCCTTGTCCGGGGCCGCGGAGGCTGCGGGGGAGGCGCTGCTCGCGGGCGGCGGCGCGTCGGGCTTGCGATCGAACGCCGACACGCCGAGCTCGACCTCGTAGGCGTCGGCCTCGCCCGCGCGCGGCTTGATGTTGAGCTTGCTGATCACCACCGCGAAGCCGCTCTGCTCGATCTTCTCCAGCATCTTCGCCAGCGGGAGCATGCCGACCTTGTGCATCTTCACCACGGTCATGCGCTCGGTGTAGCGCTTGCCGTGCGGCGCCTCGGGGCGATCCTGCGACTCGGCCGCGGAGATGCTGTTGGCGCGCGAGGCCTCCTCGATGAAGCCCGCGAGCGCGGGCGCGGGCTTGCCGTAGCGCGCGAGGAGCGCGTCGTGCTTGGCCTTGCGCTCGCCGATCGAGGCGCGGGCCTCGTAGATCGAGTCGACCAGCGCGCGGAGCTGCTCGTTCTCGGTGCGCTTGTCGGAGACGGTCTTGATCACGTAGATCGGCAGCGCGAGCAGGAGCGCGGCGCCGAGGATGCTGCCCAGGATCGTGAGCAGGCGCCGCTCGCGCGGCTCGAGCTTCTCGAAGCGTTCACGCAGCGTCATCGCGCGCCCTCCGGCCTTGCTGACGTCGCCGGCGTCGCCGAGCCCGCGGGGGCGTCAGCCCCTGCCTTCTTCTTCTCTTCGCACTTGAGATCCAGCTCGAGCACGTACTTCTGCTTGGAGTCGGTGAACTGCGACGTGCGGGCGATCTTCACGTCCTTGAAGCATTTATTCACGTCCTTCATGGCCTTCGAAATGTTCTCGGCGTCGCCCACGGTGGGCACGGTGCCCTGGATGGTCACGTGGCCGCGCGCGGCGTCGAGCTCGACGATGTCGTGCACGATGTCGGGCGGTACCGATTTCGAGAGGCCCACCATCGCGTCGAACGCGTCGACGTGCGGCATGGGGTCGTCGTCGGCCTTGCTGCCGCCCTGATCGAGGAGATCCTTGGCCTTGTCGGGGTCGGTCGTCTCCTCGCCGAGCACGTCGCGAGAGGCCACCGAGAGGCGCGCGGTGAGCATGTCGTGCTCGGTGCCGAGGGTGCGCAGCTCGGCGATGATCGAGAAGCCGAAGCTGACCAGGATCACCGCGCCGAGGCCGGCGAGCAGCGGGATCTTCTCGCGCAGGAACGGGTAGCTGCGCTCGGCCTCGAGCGAGCCCTTGCGGAGGTTCATCCCGCGGGTGCGGCCGGTGAGGCCGAGCGCGAGGCTCACCGCCTTGGCGAAGCGCGGGACGCGCTCGATCTGCTCGGGCGTGAGCCCCTCGATCCGGAGCTGCGGGAGCGGGAGGATCGAGATGCCGAGCTCGGTCGAGAGGAAGAGCTCGGCCCCCGCGGCGCCGGCGCCGATGCCCGTGAGGTACATCCCGGTGAGCGGATCGCCGCCGAGCGATCGCCACGCGGAGAACGTCTGCCGCAGCTCGCGCGCGAGGGCCGGCGCCGACTCCGGGAGGCCCACGGTGCCGCGCGAGAGCGTGCGCGCGAAGACCGGCTCGCCCGCGAGGAGGATCAGGACCTCGGAGCACGACTCGCCGAGGTCGAGGATGGCGATGGGGCCCGGCACCGCGGGGCGCTCGAGCTCGGGCATGACCTGGGTGAGGTTCGCGAGCGGGAGCGGGCCGCTGGCGACGCGCTCGGGCTCGACGCCGAGGGCCTCGCGCACCGGGGCGATCCGCTCGCGCACGTCGTCGGCGCGGGCGAGCACCGCGAACACCGGGACCACGTCGGGCGCGTCGTTGGGCCCGCGCTTCATGGTGCGGTAGTCGAAGACGGCCTCGTCCATCTCGAACGGGACGGTGGACTCGAGCTCGAAAGCGAGCACGTTTCCCAGCTCTTTTTGCGCTGCCGCGGGGAGGTCGAGCCGACGGTAGAACGAGCGCTCGCCCGAGATGGCGATGGCCGTCGCGTCGGCCTTGAGCGACCCGACCGCGGCGCGGATCGCCTCGACCTCGGACCCGCACGAGGCCACGTCCGCCTCGCCCAGCGCCTCGATGACGACGCTCCGGTACGAGGTGCGCAGGAGCGCCGCCCGCACCGTGGTTTTTGTCGTGTCGATCCCCAGGAGCCTAGCCATCGTCGTTGATCCTCATTGCGGTGCTGCTCTGCTCTACTCGACTCGCCAGTACACGACCGAGCCCGCCGGGTTCGCCGCCATGATCGCCGCGATCTGCTCGGGCGTGGCCTGCGCGGCCGCCTGGTTGTTACCGGCCGCGCCGCCGGGGGGCGGGAAGCTCGGGTGCAGCCCGGCGCTGGGCGGCGGCGTGGTGCCGCTGGCCTGCCCGGTGATCATCCCGAACGCGTCGCCGATCTCGCCCGCCGATCGGAAGTCGACGACCGCGTGGATCCGCACGCGCGTCGTGCGCTTGAAGCCCGGGACCACGCCCTCGGCGTAGATGCTGAACATCTTGCTGGCGACGCCGACCATGGCGCGGACCTCGGGCACCGACTTGAACTTCACCGGCTTGACCCCGAGCGTGGCCAGCAGCGGCGCCATCGGCCCGGTGCCCTGCATCAGGTTCACGAAGTCGTTCGCGTTCTGAAAGATCGGCGCGCCCTGGGTGAAGCTGCGCACGAGCGAGACGCCCTGGAGGAAGCCCGCGAGCTGGACCGGATCGTTGCAGAGCTCGCTCTCCGGCGCGTTGGCGCAGGTGACGGCCAGGAGCGTGACCGGGTTCGCGGTGTTGATGTTGATCTTGTCCTGACCCCACACCGTGAGGATCCGCTTGTGCGGATCGCCGGGATCGGGATCGACGAACGTGCTCCAGAAATCGTCGCCGACGCCGCGCACGAGGCGGAGCTCGTCGAGCGAGTCGTACGCCGAGTTCTTGCGGCGGTAGGGCAGACCGATGGTCTGGTAGAAATTGTCCTCGGTGCCCTTCGACGCCGAGGTCGAGCTCCCGCGCGGATCGCAGGCGTAGAGATCCTCGTCGTCGTCGGCCCAGTCGACGATCGCCCCGCAGATCGCCTGCCGATCCGAGAACTGGTTGTCGGCGTCGCGCCCCTCGAACAGCGCGTTGTACGACTGCGGCGCGAAGAGCCCGAGGAGCTGCGATCCGAGGCGATCCGAGGTGCGGACCAGCCCCTTGGCCGCGACGTTGACGTTGATCTTCGAGTCCTCGTCGATGATCTTCAGATCGTAGTGGCCGCCGCCGGTGAGCCCGAGGTTCTTCCCGGTGGAGGCGTCGGCGTTGATCATCGTGTTGAACGACTGCGAGCCGAGCGGATCGTTGAACGAGCCGAGCACGAGATCGGTGAACTCCCAGACCGGGATCTGGGGGATCTTCCCGCCGAGGAAGGGGATCCCTTTGCGGATCTCCGGCTCGATGGCGATGAGCAAGCGCGAGAGGTTGACGGCGCTGCGGGCGTAGTACTCGGCGCGGAGGGCGTCGCGCTCGGACAGCGCCGCCGAGAGCTCGGCCGCCGTCTGATCTTGGAGCTCGGTCAGGAACACGGTGAGCACGGTGATCGCGCCGAGGGTCATCACCAGCGCCACGCCGCGCTGATCGCCGCGCTTCGGCCTTCGCCGCTTGGCGATCGCTCGCTCCACCGCGCTCACTGGGTCCTCCGCTGGGGCGCCGGCGTGGAGAGGCCGAAGGTGATCGCCGACTGGACGGCGATCGGGATCCGCGTCTCGAACCGGATCGGCCGATCGCCGATGCCGCCGCGGAGCACCAGGCGGATCTTCACCTGCATCGGCAGGCGCTGGAACTGCCCCGCGGCCTGGGTCGAGTCCCAGGTGTCGGTCCACTCGCCGGTCACGGCGTCGAGGTACGAGAGATCGAGCTCGGCGACGTCTTCGCAGATCACGTTGACCACGCCGCCCCTGGCGGGATCGAGGTCGATCTCCTTCTGTTCGCGGCGAACCAGATCGTATTTGTCGCTGCGATCGGGGTCGCGGGCGATGAAGTAGCTGAGCTCGTTCTGATCCGACTCGTGGAGATCGCGCCCGAGGCGGCGGTGCGAGAACGAGGTGAAGTCGACGCGATCGTTGGTGCCCTGGTTCTTGCCCGTGAAGGCGGTGATCCGGATCTGCTGCGCCTGCTGAGCGGGCTGGTGCATCGAGAGGAAGGCCGACTCCAGCTCGCGGCTCATGCGCGCGAGCGCGCTGCGCCCCTGCTGGTAGCGATCGTCGAGCCTGGTCAGGCCGGCGCGCGAGCGGGCCATGCCGTCGAACGCGCCGTAGATCAGCGTGGCGATCAGCGCCAGGATCCCGATCGAGACCAGGACCTCGAGCAGCGTGAGGCCGCGAGCGCGCGAGCGACGCCGGGTCCGTGCGAGGAGCGCGCTCACCCGCCCCTCCCTTTGCCCGTGGGCGGCGGCGTGGGCAGCACGGTGCCGCCGTCGGCCGCGCTGGGATCGTCGCCGACGACGCCGGCCTTCTGCGGGCTCGCGACCCACTGCACGAGGCTCTCGTTGTAGCTCTTCGCGCCCTCGCGCCAGGTGAGCGTCACCGTGATCCGGCGCGTGCTCGCCTCGAAGATCACCTTCAGGCTCGGGTACACCAGGCTCATCACCATGCTGGCGATGCCGCCGACGCCGCCCGCCGCCGCGCCCGCGAGCGCGCCCGGATCGCCGGCGTTGGCCGACGCCAGCGTCTTCGAGATGTCGCTGACGCTGCCGCCCGCGGGGAGCGCCGGCGTCGATCCGGGCGCGCCGCCCGAGAGCAGCCCGATCGCTCCGCCGAGGCCCGGACCGCCCGCGGTGCCGGAGCTCCCACCGATGAGCGAGTCGAGGTTGAGGTCGCCGAACTTCGCCTCCGGGAGCTGCGGCTTCTCGATCTTCCACGAGCACTTCATGTTGGGCGTGTCGTCGCCCTCGCAGCAGATCCCGGTGTCGCTCTCGTCGAGCTCCTGGAAGCCGGGCGGCTTGCTCAGCTTCTCTTCGAGCTCGGTCATCTTGCAGCGCAGGAGCCCGACCGAGACGCTGATGTTGCGGCCGTGGTTGGCGCTGGCGAAGGCGCCGGCCTGCGCGGAGAGGATCGCCGTGAGCCCGAGGCCGAGGATGGCGACGGCGACCATGACCTCGAGCAGGGTGAAGCCACGGCGCCTTGAAGAGGGGTTGATCATCTCAAAACCCCGTGTCCTGCCGCTCGGAAGCGTCGACGTCGTCGCGCGGGCGCGGCATCGTCAGCCGGCCTCGGCGCAGCTCGGTCTTGCCGGTGAGCGGCGAGACCAGCACCGTCAACGAGTCGGCGTCGATGGTGCTGTTCTTGATCATGATCTGGATCGCGGCGCGCTCGGTCTGCCCGCCGGGCCAGAAGTAGAGGTACGCGCGGCCCTGCTTCTGCGGCAGCTCGGTGTGGCCGGTCTCGATCTGGAGGATCTGGATGTTCTTCTCGAGCTCGCGCCCGGCCTTGTCCTTGTCGGGATCCCAGCCCATGGCCTTCACCTTCTGGAACATCGGGCGCGGCGCGCGCGGGCCCTTGAGGATGGCGTCGGCCTCTTCGTTGGCCTTCTTTTCGGCCTCGGTCGCGGCCGCGGCGCCGCCGGTCACGTCGTTGCGCGTGAGCTTGAGATCCGACGAGGCCTCCTCGATGCTCACCGTGCGCGCGTCCATGTCGAAGACCAGGCGCACCACCTTCGAGGTGGCGTTGGCGTGCCCGTAGGCGATGCGCACCGCGCCGCCGATCATCACCGCCGAGTGCTTGAGGCGGGCGCCGTCGGCCACGCTGCCGCCCATCATCGCCATGCCCGTGACGATGGCGACGAGCGCGATGGCGATGAGCACCTCGACGAGGGTGACCCCCCGCGATCGGCTCTTCCTCGCCAGCTTCCTCGTCGCGTACAGCACGGTGGTTCTCCTCGGGCGGCGTTCAGCGATCGGCTTGAATCAAAGCTCTTTGACGCGCTTCACGTCGACGGGCGTGAAGTCGTCGCGGATGTCGTCGGGGGTGCCCTCTTTGCGATCGTTGCCGGCCGAGAGCACGCGGATGTCGCCCTCGCCGCAGACGATGCGGAAGGGCTTGCCCCACGGATCGTTGGCGGTGTTGAGATCGAGGCGCTTCGAGGTGACGAGATCCTGGATGGTGGGGCACCCGTCGCCGGTCGCGTCCATCTCCTGGTAGAGCTGCGCGGCCTTCTTGATCTCCTTGGCGCTGACGACGGCCGTCTTGATCCGGGCCTCTTTGTAGAGGGGGAAGGCGAGCACGACGGCGCCGCCGCTGATCACGGCCATGATCGAGACGACGATCAAAACCTCGACGAGGGTCACGCCGCGGGCGGCAGCGCGGCCCAGCGTTCGAACAGTCTTCTTCATGGTGATTTCCATATCGTTCACTCCACCCGGTCCAGCCCGCCCATCTCGCGGTCGGGGCCATCGCTCATCAACTCGTAGCCCTGCGGATCTCTTCTGCCCGGACAGACCAGGCGGATCGGCCGGCCCCAGGCGTCCGTCGGATCGACCGCGAGGTAGCTCTCCACCTTGAGCGCGTCGAGCGTCGCGGGGCACCTGCGCTCGTGATCGGCGCGGTACGCGTCGAGCGCCGACGCCACCAGGCTGATCGTCGCGCGCGTCGATCGGATGCCGACGAGGCGCCTCTCCCGAGCACCCAGCACCAGGAGCAGCACGATCATTCCCAGCGCGGCCGCGAGGGGCCCGAGGCGCGATCCACGCCGACGAAAGAAGCCTCCCCCGCGCTCCCACGGGAAGAAGATCGTCTGCTCTCGCGGCCTTCGTCGCATCGATCAACCCGCGAAGCTCGACATCTGGATCAACGGCATGAGGATGGCGACGGCGATGAAGCCGACGGCGCCGCCCATGATCACGATCATCATCGGCTCGAGCAGGCTGGTCAGGATCTGGACGCGGGTCTCGACCTCGGTGTCGTAGGCGTCGGACACGCTCTCCAGCATGGCCTCGAGCTGCCCGCTCTTCTCGCCGACGGCGATCATGT
>JBDTXR010000085.1:0-25072 GCA_040006075.1 Byssovorax sp.
TCGAAGGGATCGACGACGGCGGCGAGACGGCCGCGACGGCGCTGCGCGCGCTGCCGCGCGCCGACGACGCCGAGTCGGCGCTGGGCCGGCTGGGATCGCGCGTGGCGGGCGCGCCGAGCGAGCAGCGCGCGCCGCTCCTCGCGGCGATCCTGGCGATCGCCGGGGAGCCGCGGCGGCAGCGCGAGGCGCTCGATCCGGAGGGAGCGCGATCGTGCGGCGAGGCGATGATTTCGCTCGCGTCGCGCGCCGACGTGCCCCGCGACGATCGGGCCGTCGCCGTCTCGGCCGCGCGGGCGCTGGCGGAGAAGGGCTACGTCGATCCTCACAAGATTCCGGAGGATCTCGATCCGAAATAGCGAGCGACGCGCCGGAGCCGTCGGTGATTTTCGTCGAGACGAGCGTGCCGCCAAGGCGGAGGAGGAGCCGTCCGACGGGACGGTGACGACGACAACGCCGGCGGCGCGCTCGTATCGGCGAAAAGCACCCGGCTCCTCGTGTACGCTCCCGGGCGTGAGCACGACCCCCTACGCGTCCGAGGCATTTCTCCATCAGCTCCTCGGCAAGGCGCTCGCCGCGCAAGCGTGCGACGTGCACCTCAAGGTGGGGCAGCCGCCCGGCGCGCGGGTGCGCGGCGACATGGTTTACTTCCGCGTCGACAAGATCAAACCCGAGGACACCGAGGCCGCGGTGAAGCTGATCATCGGCGGCGTCTCGACCGGCGCCGCCGGCACCGATCCGCGGCGCGCCGGGCGCGTCGAGGGCGCGGGCGAGCGCGTGCTCGCCTACGAGGCCGGCGCCGTCGGGAGGTTCCGCGTCACGATCTACCGGCAGCGCGGCTCGCTCGCGCTGGTGCTGCGGAGCGTGCCGCGCAAGGTGCCGACGCTCGACGAGCTGGGCCTGCCGCCCGCCGTGACCGCGCTCGCGGAGCAGGGCCGCGGCCTCGTGGTGGTGACCGGCGCGATGACCCAGGGCCGCACGACGACGCTCGCGGCGATGGTCGGCCACGTGAACAGCACGGTCGCGCGCCACCTGATCACCCTGGAGGATCCGCTGGAGTTCCTCCACGACGACGGCCGCGCGAGCGTGAGCCAGCGCGAGGTCGGCGCCGACGTGGCGAGCCTCGCCGTGGGCCTGCGCGCGGCGCTGCGGCAAGATCCGGATCTCCTCGCCGTGTCGTCGCTCGACGCCGACGAGACGCTGAGCGCGGCCCTCGACGTCGCCGAGGCCGGGCGCCTGGTGCTGGGCTCGCTCACCGCGATCGACGTGCGGCGCGCCGTGGGCCGGCTGCTGGGCCGCGCCGCGCTCGGCGATCGCGAGCGCGTGGCCGAGGCGCTGCAGGGCGTGATCGCGCAGCGCCTCGTGCCCAAGCGCGACGGGACGGGCCTGGTGCTCGCGGTCGAGCTGCTCGTCGTCACGCCCCCGGTGCGCGAGGCGTTGCGGCGCGCGGCGGTGTCGGGTGGGCCGATCGAGCTCGGGCTCGAGCAGCTCATGGAGAAGGGCGCCGCGCACGGGATGCAGACGTTCGACGCGCACCTCGGCCGCCTCGCGACGCAGGGCCTGATCGCGCGGTCGCCGAGCGTTCCCTGAGATGACCGGGACCTGGAACCGGAGGGCGACGCTGTGGATGGCGCGCGCGTCCTTCGGATCGATCACGCTGTGGATCGCGATCACCACGGCGCTCCGCGCGGCGGGCGGCGGCCTGGTGTGGACGGCGCTGGATCTGCCGTTTCGCCTGGTGTGTCACCGGATCCCCGAGCGGGTGATCTCCATCGCGGGGACGCCGATGCCGCTGTGCAGCCGGTGCGCCGGGCTGTGGATCGGCGCGTCGATCAGCGCGGCGTGCGCGTGGCCGGTGCTCTCGCTGCGGGCGCTGAGGATCGTGCTGCCGATCGCGATGGTGCTGCTGGGGATCGAGGTGCTGACGCAGGACCTCGGGCTCCATCCGGTGTTTCATCCGACGCGGCTCCTGAGCGGGCTGCTGGTGTCGGTGCCGCTCGGTGGGGCCATTGGCGGAATGATCACGCGCGAGCTCGGGAGGGGAGCGGAGGGGAAGTGACGCGCAAAGGGCAGAGAAGGGCGCAAAGGGCGCAAAGGTCAGATTTTTTTGGTCGGACGTCGCTGATCAGCGCGGGACCGGGCCGCCGAAGAAGCCCGCGAAGCGGAGGGCCCAGACGAGGATCAGCGCGACGCCGGCGCCGCTCGTGACGATGCGGACGAGGCGACGCCAGGTGGGATCGTCGACGAGAAACGCGGCGATCGAGGTCGCGATCGTGACGAGGAGTAACGCTGCGGCGAGCGGGTGGAAGCGCTGCGCGGCGGCGAGATCGCCGTGCGCGAGGGCGAGGCCGGCGCGCGTGAGGCCGCAGGCCGGGCAGGGGACGCCGAGGGCGAGACGGACGAGGCAGGTGGGGTAGGGGATGAGCGCGAGGAGCGCCCCGATCACGAGGACCGGGGCCACCGGACGGAGCCGCTGGAGGCCCTGGGCTACGCGCGGGTGCACGAGAGCAGAGGGCGTCTCAAGCGACGCGCTCGGCCTCCCACTTGAGCAGGTTGCAGATGCCCCACGGCAGGTAGAAGCCGAGGGTGCAGTACGAGAGCAGCATCGTCAGGATGTACGTGCCGAGGAAGCCGCCGGGATCCTTCTTGAACTGGAAGCCGCGGCCGTCGAGCTTGGTGTTGTCCCAGTAGAACGCCAGGATGTCGTTCGCGAGCCACGCGCCGTAGATGCCGAGCGTGCAGTAGGTGAGGATCATCCCGAGCAGGTAGGTGCCGAAGAGCGTGCCGCCGTCGCCGTCGAAGGTGAGGCGCCCGCGCTGGCCGCCGACCTCGACGTTCTCGTAGGTCCACTTCTTCAGGTTCACGAGCGCCCACGGCGTGTAGATGCCGAAGGTGATCGACATCAGGATCAGGTTCAGGAACTGCGATTTGAGCAGCCCGCCCGCGGTGCCGACGTAGTTGCAGCGCTGGCCGTCGAGCGTGAGCGACTCGAAGTAGAAGCCGAAGAACTTGTTCATGAAGACCAGCGGCACCGCGATGTACGCCGCGATCAGCACCAGGCCGCCGAGCAGCGTGAACGGGATCGCCACGACGCCGCCGCCGCGGATCGCGCCGTCGATCATCCCGCCGATGAACGACAGCGTCATGAAGACGACGGCGGCCGCGAAGAACGGCGCGGTGACGTAGAGCAGGTACGTCGCCAGGAGCTTGCCGCCGTCGCCCGTGAACTGCGCGCGCGCGCCGAACGCGCCCTGCGATCCCATCATCGGCGCGCCGTAGCCGCCGCCGGGAGGACCACCCCAGCCCGGTCCGCCGGGCGGTGCGCCCGCGCCGGGAGGAGGCCCGTAGCCGCCGCCGCCCGGAGGCGCGCCGTAGCCACCGCCGCCCGGAGGCGCGCCGTAGCCGCCGGGCGGTTGGCCACCGGGAGGCTGACCGTACCCGCCGCCGCCCGGAGGCTGACCGTACGCGCCCTGCGGCGGCCCGCTCGGAGGCTGACCGTAGCCGCCCTGCTGCGGCGCAGCCGGAGGCTGACCGTAGCCGCCTTGCGGTTGCCCGCCCGGAGGCTGACCGTAGCCGCCCTGCTGCGGTTGCCCGCCGGGAGGTTGCCCGTAGCCGCCTTGCTGAGGCGGCGCGCCGCCGGGAGGGGGACCGTAGCCGCCGCCGCCCGGAGGCTGGCCGCCTCCTCCGCCCAATCCGCCGCCTGGCGGTCCGCCGCCGCCCCAGTTCCCTTGGCTCATCGCGTCTCCGTGGCTCGTGGTGTCGAGCAGGCGGCATCCTACACGCACCGGGACGGAGCCGGGAACCCCGTAACGCCGCGCTCGCACGCACGCGCATCGTCGATTTTCCGACGCGCGAACGTGTACGATGGCCCCGGCTCGATGTACCGAGCGGCGGAGAAGCAATGAGCCAGGGCAACTGGGGCGGGGGATCGGGCGGCGGATCGGGCGGGGGACCGGGCGACGGCTGGGGCGGCGGACCCCCTGCGGGCGGCGGCTACGGACCTCCCGGCGGGGCGCCTCCCGGCGGCGGCTATGGACCTCCTCCAGCCGGCGGGCCTGCACCGGGTGGCTACGGTCCGCCCCCGGGTGGGTACGGCCAGCCCCCCGGCGGCTACGGCGGCCCTCCGGGCGGAGGAGGCTTTGCGCCCCCGCCGGCCGGCTATCCGCCGGGCTACAACCCGCAGACCGCGGCGGGCAACGTCGCCTGGGAAGACGCGAGCAAAGGCATCCTCGGCGGCGGCTGGGAGACGTTCAAGGACGCCTGCTTCAACCCCAAGGCCTTCTTTGCGGGCGTCGCGCAGAACGACAACCCCTGGCCGTCAATCACCTTCGGCATGGCGACCAACGCTCTCGCCGGGTTCCTTTATGGCGTCTTCCTCTCGCTGATTTATCTGGCGATCGGCGGGATGGTGGCGGCGGCGGCGGGCAGCAGCGGAGGCCGTGGCCTGGGCGCCGGTGGAATGGGGATGGTCGTCGGGATGATGGGGGCGATGGGCGTCGCCGTCGTGATCGCTTACCCGCTGATCCTGGCCATAGTGGCGCTGATCGGTCCGTGGATCTCCGGCGGCATCTACCACCTGATGCTGATGCTGATGAAGGGCGCCACGAAGCCGTACACCAACACCGTCCGCGTCTGCGGCTACAGCAACGCCGCCACGATGTGGATGGTGATCCCCGGGATCGGCGGCCTCGTGAGCATTGGCTTCTCGATCGTGCTGACCGTGGTCGGCCTCGACGAGACCCACAAGTGCGGCACGGGCAAGGCCGTCGCCGCCGTCCTCATCCCCATGGTGCTGCTCTGCGGCTGCTGCTGCCTCGGCTACGGGACCCTGTTCGCGATGATCGGCAACAGCAAAGGCCATTTCTAGCTCTCCGGTTCCCCGCCTCGCCGCGCTCGCGTACGCTCTCCCGCATGCGCCCCTCGAAGCACCCCGCCCTCCGCGCTCTCCCCCTCCTCGCCCTCCTCGCCGCCGCCTGCAACGGCACCCAGGAGACCACTCCCCCCGTCGGCGATCCCTGCGCCGACAAGATCGCCGAGTGCCGCGTCTCGCAGAAGGCCTGCGTCAGCGACGCGAGCGGCGCGCGCTGCGAAGCCTGCCCTCCCGGCAAGTACGCCGCCGAGTCCGGCTCGTGCGCGGCGATCGAGGGGACGGCCTACTCCCACGACTTCAGCGAGTTCACGGTCAAGCCCGGCGAGGAGGTGATCGGCCAGTGCCAGAGCTGGACCATGAACAACCCCGAGGAGATCTGGTTCAACGCCGTCGAGCTCGTCCAGGACGAGGCGTCGCACCACTCGAACTGGATGTTCGTCCCCGACGACAAGTTCGACGGGCCGGACGGCGTCTGGAAGTGCTCGGATCGCAGCTATTCGCAGCTCACGGCCGCGCTCGCGGGCGGCGTGCTCTACGCGCAGTCGACCCAGGCGACGAAGGAGGTCCAGAAATTCCCCAACGGCGCCGCGGTGCGGATCCCTCCGTACGCGCGGATCATCAGCGACGTTCACCTCCTCAACGTGGGCAGCGCGGCGGTGACGGGGCACGCGCACCTCAACATCTATGGCTTTCCCGCCGCGGACGTGAAGGTCAAGCTCACGCCGTTTCACCTCTCGTACGAGGGGCTCGCCATCCCGCCCCACGCCACCTCGCGCTTCGTCGGGGAGTGCCATGTCGGGGCGCAGTTCCTGGGCGCCGTGGGCACGGGCTTCGAGATGAAGGTCTATTATGCTCTGCCCCACACCCACGCGATGGCGACCCGCTTCTTCACCGAGATCCTGGGCGGGGCGCGCGACGGCGAGTCGATCATCGATGTGTCCGGGTTCAACGGCGAGGCCCGCGGGCGCAGCTACGATCCGCCGATTGACATGAAGGGATCCCAGGGCTTCCGCTTCGGCTGCGAGTACGTCAACGAGCGCTCGATCGAGGTGGACTGGGGCTTCGGCGATCAGGAGATGTGCGAGGTGCTCGGGTTCGCCGAGTCCAAGGCCGGCTTCGAGTCCATCGTCGACTCGGCCAAGCCGGCTCCGGCCGACGGCAAGACCCAGGTCTTCACCGGCCCTTGCGCGAACACGGTCTTCGAGTGGACCAACGACAAGCCCGGTGGTCCCGGCCCGAAGTAGAGATCGCTCGGTGCGACGACTCGCGGTCTTCCTCCCTCTCGTGCTGCTGGGGTGCGCGCCGGCGGGGCCCTTCACCGGGGCCGCCGCCGCCTACGCCAAGGTCGGCGCCGACAGCTCGGTGGCCCTGGCCGCGGCCCCTTCGCTCCTCGGGCGCTCGTGCCTTACGGCCGCGAACGTGGAGTACGCCCAGTCCCGCCTGGTCCGCCTCAAGTTCGAGACCGAGGGGATCGCGCTACCCGAGGGGGACTATTACCTGCCCTGGGAGATCTGGCTCACCCGGGCTCGTCCCACCAGCGTCAAGGCCACCTCCTGGAAGGACTACTGCGGTGAGGTCGAGCAGACCGGACAGGCCTTCTCCAGCGCCGCGGGCGCGCTCGGAGCGTACTCGGCGGCCCTCGGGGCGCTGGCGTCCGGAGGCACGTACGAGGGCGCCGATCTCGGCAAGACCGTCGACGGCGTCGACAAGATCGTGGTCTCGGTGGGCAAGAGCGCGAGCAGCGCCGCGTCGGTGGTGGGCGCCCTCGGCAAGGCCCTCGACAAGCTCGTCGGCGTGGTCCTGCGCGAGCGGGTCGAGCGCGATATCGAGGGGTTCGTGCGCCGCGCCGATCCCGAGGTGCAGAGCCTGATCGTGGCCCTGCGCGCCTACGTGACCGCCGCCCGCGTCGACGTCGAGGGCACCCTCGCCGCGAAGATCCAGATGATCGCCACCTACGAGCGGCTCACCGGCCTCGGCGCGGCCGCGACGATCGCCCCCTGTCGCGTCGCCGCCCCGGCGCCGCCCGCGCCGCCCGAGGGCAAGAAGACCTCGCCCGAGATTGGCACTCTCCGGCAAGATCTGGAGACCCAGCGAAAGGCGCTCGCCGAGGTCTGTCAGTCGCTCGATCTGCTGAAGAAGACCACCAGCGCACAGGAGATCTTCGCCTTCCACGCGCTGGCGCTCGCGACCGACGAGGACGCGCGCCAGACTCGCCTGGTGCTCACCGGCTTCGAAGAGGTGCTCGGCCGCCTCTCGGTGGCCCACGCCGCGCTCGCCCGGGCCGGGCAAAGCAAGGACACCACCGATCTGCAAACGGTGCTCGGCTCGATCTCCGAGCTCGTGACCCAGCTCGGCGCGCTCCAGGCCGGGCTCGCCCAGACCAGGAAATGAGGCTTCTCGCGTGACCGACCCGATAACCGCCCTCCTCGCCGCCGAGCGCGATCTGATGAACTGGATCTTCGACGCCAGCCCCACGACCGACGACGAGCGCGCCGACATGACCCGCGCCCTGGCCTTCCGCGACGAGCTCCACCGCCTCAACAACCAGCTCGTGCTCCAGCGCCTCCAGGTGGCGTCGCTGTGCCTCACCGGCCAATCGGCGGGCCTTGAGGCCTTGACGGCGCGGATGCGCGACGAGTCGCGGACCATCGCCGCGGCGAAGCACGTGGTGTCGATCGCGGCCGAGGTGGTGACGATCGCCGCGCAGATCGCCGCGATGCTGGTCTGATCGCGTCAGGGGGGATCGCCGGGGCCGGTGACAGCCGTGCTCGTCGTGATCGGCGTCAGCGGCGGGGCCGGCGACCTGGCCCCTCCTGGTTGCTTTGGATCGCCCCCCGCGGGGACGATTGGCTCGTTCCCGTGTCCTTTTTGCTGAGCCATGAACTTCTGGATCTGCTTGAGCTGCTCGATCGATCGAGCATCCCGGACGTAGTTTTCGAGGGTGGCCTGGGCCAGAGTCGCGTCGCGCGTCGCCGCGTCGGCTCGCTCCTTTTCGACGTTGGCGTGTCGCTCCGCCGCGGTCGCCTGCCTGGCGTTCTCGTCGGCGGCGGTCGCCGCGCGTCGCGCGTCGTCGCGGGCCCCCTCGGCGGCTCGCCGCTCCGCGCCGATGTTTTGCACGTAGAGGAGCCCCCCGAAGGCCACGGCGAGCAGCGCCGCGGTGCCGGCCACTCCAGCGAGGACACGCGCCCTTCGCTCGGCCCCTTTCCCTGCTTTGACGAACGCGCGCGACGTCTCCGAGAGCGTGACCGAGCCTCGTTTGCCGAGGTCCTCCGCGGCGACCAGGCGGCGTTTGCGCCACACGCGCTCGTCGGAGGGGCTCCGGCTCCAGGCGGTGGCCTCGCGCTCGATCTCTTCCGCGAGCAGCCGGTCCTCGCGGGCGACCGCGATCCAGGCCCGGAGTCGCGTCCATTGCACCAGCAACGCTTCGTGCGCCAGCGTGAGGCCGCCCTCTTCCGCCACCACCAGGCGGGAGCGTTCCAGTGCTTCGAGGACCGACCGCGCCGACGGCGGCGCCGCGGGCCCCGCGAGCTCGTCGATTCGACAGGTGCGTCGCGTTCCCTGGGGTGTCGTCAGCGCGATCAGGAGATCGCGGAGCACGCCGCGCGCGCTCGGATCGTGCGCGGTCAGGCCCTCGTACACGGCCTCGGCGTGCATCTCCAGCGCGCCGGCGATCCCGCCGATGGCCTCGACCGCCGAGTGGGGAATGACCTTCCGCGCCTGGTCCCGGCGGGCCCACAGCTCCGTCAGCGCGAACTGGACCAGCGGCATCGCCCCCGCGGTGCCCTTGAGCTGCTCGAGGAGATCGCTGCGAAGCGCCTCGTCCTCGAGGCGATATCCATAGGCATCCAGGGCGTGATCCAGCACCTCGCCCCAGGTCGCGTCGGTCATCGGCACCACGAGCAACATGCCGCGGGTCAGCACCCGCCCGAGATCGCGAAGCGCGAGGAGGGGATCGAGCAAATCGCGCCGCGCGGCGACGATGCACCGGACTCCCGGCGTGGCCTGCGCGCCGAGCCGCACCAGGAGATCGACAGTCCAGGCCTGGGGCTCCCCCGACGCCAGCGTCACCAGCTCTTCCAGTTGATCGACCAGGAGCACCACGCCTCGCCCGGTGCTCTGCGCCCGCTCCGCGAGCAGCGTCACCAGGGCATCGGGCGTGAGGTCGGCCGCCGTCGGCGCGACCGGCGCGAGCGCCGCGGCGATCGACGCGCGAGGATCGTTTCCAGGGACGGTCAAGAAGGTGTCCCATTGCTTTGGCCAACCCCCCGGATGCCCGTCCGCGACGGCGGGGAGCACGCCGGCGCGGGCCAGGCTGCTCTTGCCGCTCCCCGACGGTCCGACGAGGGCCAGTAACCCCCGCGCGCGCAGGATTTCCAGCGCCGAAGCGATCTCCACGCCTCGTCCAAAATACACGTCGCGGTCGCTCTCCTCGAACCTCCCGAGACCGCGAAAGGGGCCCACGTCCTCGGGCGGCAGCGGGCGAGCGTGCCCGGCGATCGCGAGCCGGATCCGCTCGAGCTCCCACGCGACCGACTCGGCCGATCGCGGCCGTCTCCGCGGATCGGGATCGAGCAACGCGTCGATCACGCGCGCCAGCGCCTCGGGGGTCCCCGTCGCGGCCTCGAGCACGCTCGGCGAGCGCGCCCGACCGTCGAGCACCGCGCCGCAAAGCTCGCTCTTTCCCAGGACGCGCCCGGCGGCGACCGCGGGCAGCGCCCCGGTGAGGCACTCGAACAGCATCGCCCCGAGCGAGTAGAGATCGCTCGACGGCGACGGCCGCGCCCCGAGGCTCGCCGGATCGATGTAGCCCACGGTTCCACTGGTGATCACGGGGGAGCCGCCGTCCTCGGCGCGGACGCCCCGGGTGAGCGCGGTGAGCTTGGTCCCGACGACCTCCAAGGGCAGATCGTCAATCACCATCTTGCGGACCTTCGGTTCGGCCGCCGGCGGATTGGCCACCTCGGCGGCCGCGATCCCGAAGTCGATGAGCTTGTAGAGCCCCATGGATTCGACGACGTTGGCCGGCTTGATGTCGCGGTGAATGAGCCCGGATTGATGGACCGCCGAGAGCGCCGAGGCCACCGCGATCCCCACCGCGAGCGCCTCGTCGACCGAGAGCTTGCGCTGCTCGTCGAGCCGCTTGTCCAGGGATTTCCCTTGCACGTATTCCATGACCAGCCCAATCACGCTCGTGAGCGGGTCGGCGGCGAGGGCGTAGAAGCGGACGACATTGGGGTGCTCGACCCGGCAGAGCGCCCGCGCCTCCTGGAGGATTTGATCGCGCTTCTGTCGCGCCGCAGCGCTGCTGTCGGAGCCCGACGGCGCGCGCCCGGGCGGAAGGCTGTCGGTCGCGAAGAGCTTGACGGCGACCGTGCGGAGCTCGGCGTCGCCGTACATCTCACGCGCGAGCCATACCGGCGCGAAGCCGCCCCGTCCCAGCGGTTTCACGAGGCGAAACGCGCCGAGCACCCGCTCGTGATCGGAGCTTTCGAGGAGCCGGGCGAGGCGCGGGGCGAGGCGAGCGTTCATGCGCCCTCGGGAGCGTACGCCGGCGGCTGCGGGCGCGATAGCGGGGAGTGCTCTGGACTCAGGGATCGAGGTAAGAGCGATCGTCGACCAGGAGCCTCGCGAGCAGATCGGGAACGGCAAAGCGCTCCTCGCAGAGCTCGAAGGGGTAGGAGAGGGGCCCCACCCGGCAAATGGGGACGTCGCGCATCTCGCCATCGAGGCCGAGCTGGCCGGAAGGAGCGGTGACATACGACGCGTCTCGATCCCGGATCACGCCGATTGTGCCGAGCAATCGCCCGGTAGGGAGCGACCAGAGATCGACTGTACCGTCCGACGCGCTGGACGATCCACTGGAGGCCAGCACCTTGCCGTTCGGCGAAAAAGCCACCGAAAGGACCGCGCCGCCGTGGCTTTGCACCCGCAAGGTCACCTTGCCGGTCTCGATGTCCCAGAGGCGAACTGCGCTGCTGCTATAGCCCGATACGAGCTGGCGGCTGTCGGGGGAAAACGCCAGCGCGTCGACCCCCCAGGGATGGTTGTGGAGCTTCAGGATCTCGCTGGATCCCGTGGGATCCATGAGGTCGATCGCTTCGTCGCTCGCCCCGGACGCGAGGAGCTTGCCGTCGTGCGAGAACGCGAGGGCGCGCACTGGGCCGACGTGACCGTCGAGAACCGCGAGGTCGACCCCGGTATCCAAGGTCACTAGCCGGGTGAACCCGGCCTCTTCGCCGATGGCGAGGATGTGTCCGTCCGGCGAGACGGCGATCACCCCGCGCGAAGCGCGTGACGCCGGGAACGATTTGATGGGTTCACCGTCGACGTCCCACTCGCGCACCGCCTCGCCCGGGGCGGCGGAGACGAGCTTGCCGTCGGGAACGAACGCCACCGAGGTCACGGGGGCGGTGTGTCCGGAGAGCTTCTGGAGTGGATCCCCCGTCCGCGCATCCCAGATCCGGATCGACATGTCCTCCGCACCCGACGCGAGCTTGCCGCCATCGCCCGAGAAGGCGATCGAGCGGGCTCGTTCGTTGTCTGTGTGGAGGAAGAGCGGGTGTCTCCCGGCCTCTGCGCCGACGACGCGCACGATCGGATCGTCGGCCACGAGCGCCAGAGAGCCACCGTCCGGGGAGAAGACCAGAGCGCGAAGTGGGGAGCCCAGGCGGCGACCGAGGACAGCCCGCTCTTTCCCGGTCCGCGCGTCCCAGAGGCGGATCGCCTCGCTCGTGGAGGTCGACGCCAGCAGCAATCCATCGGGCGAGAAGGCGACGAGGCGAACGAACCCTTCGTTCCCCTGGAACGTGCGGACGAGCTCACCTGTCCTGGCATCCACCAGGCGCGCAGTGCCGTCGATCATGCCCATGGCCAGGAGCTGTCCATCGGGAGAGAAGGCGATCGAGCGCGCTTCGTTGACGGTCTTCGTCCTGGAGACCTGGTAGATCGTGGCGGTGAGCGCGGCGGAGGCCACGTCCCAGACCTGCATACCGAGCGGGCCACCGGCAGCGAATCGCTTGCCGTCGGGAGAGAACGCGCCGAGGCTCGTCGCGGTGTGCGTGCTCCACGTGCGCACGGGTCCGGCGTCGAGGCCAAAAACGCGGACGCTGCCGTCGTCCGACATCGAGGTGACGAATCGATTGTCTTCGGAGAACGTGAAGGTCGTGCCCGCGCCCCCGGGCTCCGCGAGGATCCTGGGCTTGGTGGTGGCCAGGAGGCTCCAGACCTGAAGGCCGTCATCGCCGACGGCGGCCAGCGTTCGCCCATCCGACGAGAACGCGACCGAGCTCACCCCCGAGTAGCCGGTCAGGAGCTGTGGCGGCCCATGATTGGCCAGGTCCCAGAGGCGAATTGTCGCGCCGTCGCCCGCCGACGCCAGCACCGCGCCGTCGCGCGAGAACGCCAGTGTTCGCACGAGGCCGGCGTGCCCGCGCAGCCGCTCTCGCTCCCGCCCCGTCACCACGTCGACGAGGACAATCTCGCTCTCGTCGGCGACGGCCATCATCTTGCCGTTGGGCGCCCAGGCCACGGTGCGGACCGCGTGGAGACCGCTCGGGATCTCCGGAGCGACCCTGGCGCCGGTGAACGCCTCGAGCTCCACGATCGCCCGGTCGAAGAGGCGCTGGGCGTCGGCGACCGCGCCCATCTGCAACGCGTTGTGGCCGGCGGCGTACAGGGCCTGACCGTTGGGGTGCCACTCGCTCCAGGCCTTCAGGTACCGATCGCGGGCGAGCTCGTGGTGGCCGCTGCTCTCGGCCTCTTGAGCCTCGCGATAGTCGTGGCGCATGGGGGCTTTGGCCGCGTCGGTGGCCGCGAAGACGTGATCGCGCTCGGCGACGATCGCCCGCGCGCGGCGGGCGCCCTCGCGAGCCGCCGCGGAGGCCGCGGGGGCGCCCTCGATCGTCGTCGCGAGGGTCCGCGCCTCGGCATAGCGACCAATCTCGGCGAGCGTCTCGACCTCGAGCGCCCAGGCATGGTCCCTCTCCTCGGGACACAGGCTGTCCGCGGCGGCGAGGACCCGGAGGACCCGGTCGAGCTTGCCTTGCGCGAGGAGGCCCGGGGCGCGCGCGCGCTGGGCGTTGGCCTTCGTGCAGGCCGATCCGGCGGCACGGGAAGATGGGGTGATGGGCGACGCGCCGCAGGAGATCAGCCACAGGGCGACCGCGCCGGCGATGAGCCGGAGCGCTGGGTGCGAAGGCGGTGGGAGTGACTTCATGGCTCGAGGTAGGCGCGATCGCCGGCGAGCACCCTGGCGCGGAGGCCCGGAACGAGGAAGCGCTCGCGGCACAGCTCGAAGGGGAAGGACTGCACGCCGACGCGACAGATCGGGATATCGTCGACCTTTGCGCCATACATTTCCACATGGCCCGTCGGAGCGAAGGCGTAACCGGCCTGTCGTCCCCGGATCGCTCGCAGCGCGACGAGCTGCTCCCCCGCGGGGACCGACCAGAGACGCACCGTTCCGTCCCACGACGACGATGCGACCCAGCTGCCCTGCGGGCTATACGCAAGCCCGGTGATGCGCTCCAGATGCCCTCGAAGAGGTGGAGTCTCGGTCGAGGTGGGGTCCGCGCTGCGGAGCCTCAGCGTGCCGTCGATTGAGCCCGACGCGATGGTCGATCCGTCGGGGGAGAAGGCGACCGCGCTCAACAGGCCTTGCTGTCCGGCGAGGTCTCTCGGCGCGCTCTTCGAGGTGATTTCCCAGAACGCCAGCACGCCGGATCGGGCCTCGGACGCGAGGGTGTGCCCGTCGGGCGAGAGGGCGAGCGGGTGCGAGCCAGCGTTGGTGGCCGGAAAATACGCGAGCGGACGACCGTGGACCACGTCCCAGAGATGAAGGCCCGGCTCCGCGCCACCGGACGCGATACTGAGCCCGTCGGCGGTGAACGCCACCGAGGCGACCGCGCCTTCGTGATCGAGGCGAGCCACGAGCTTGCCAGTCGGCATGGACCAGAGACGAACGGTCCTGTCGTCCGAGCCCGATGCCAGCAGCCCACCATCGCGGGAGAACGTCACCGCGCGGACGCGACCTTCGTGTCCAGCGAGCGTCTGGACGCGCTTTCCCGACGAAAGGTCCCTCACGTCGATCTGACCTCCGCTGCCTCCGATCGCCAGAGTGGTGCTGTCCGGCGTGAACGCCAGGCTCAGTCCGAGCTCACCCTCGATGATTCTTGGCGCCTCCGTGGCTCCCAGCGTCCAGACCCGGACGGTATCTGCCGTGGTCCCGATGGACGTGGACGCTAGCAGAGCGCCATCAGGAGATATTCCGATGCTGGAGAGGCGGTCGGCGTGACGCTTGAAGCCGGGCCCTTCCTGGGCGGTGCTCAGGCTCCAGAGCTGCACGTCGTCGAACGACGCCACGGCGAGCGTGGTCCCGTCGGGCGAGACGGAGATTGATTCGACGTCGGAATGGCCAATCTGAAGCTCGCCTGTCTCCTGGTCGCTCGTGGTGCTCCACACGTGCACCGCGCTTTCTCCCAGGCACACGGAGACAATCGTCTTTCCGTTGGGGGTGAAGGCCAGCATTGTCACCACGTCGCCGTGCAAATCGACCACTCCCGGAGTCCCCGATGGGATATTCCAGGTGCGGACGGTGTGATCGCTCGAACCGGAGGCGAGAACGCGTCCACCGGGGGAGAAGGCGAGCGCGCGTATTTTACCGGTGTGCCCGAGCAGGCTGGGGCGCGGCGCTCTCGCCCGCAGGCTCCACGATCGAATCGTGCCGTCGGCGCATCCCCATGCCACGAGGGAGCCGTCCGGCGAGAACGCTATCGCGCCGACGGAATGGGCGGGGCCGGTGTCGTCGATACCCACCCTCATCGGCTCGCTCCCGGACGTCAGATCAAAGAGCTCGAGGGTGCCACCGGCAGTGCCCGAGGCCAGCGTCCCACCGTCCGGCGAGAACGCGATCACCCCGGTCTGGCCGTGGAGCGAGCGCACGAGCTGGCCGCTCGCCACCTCCCACAGCTCGATGGTTCCGTCCGCCGATGCGGAGGCGACTGACTTGCTATCCGGGGAGAACGCAATCGATGAGATCCGGCCGGCGTGGCCGGTTATCCGTAGCCACTCTCGCCGGGTCGGGAAGCCGATCAGGGCGATCTTGTTTCCCTCGGTGACGACGGCGAGCAGACGCCCATCGGGAGACCACTGGGCGCGCGAGGCGAGCGAGAACCCGTTGGGGAAATCGACGGTGCTCCCGGCGCCTGTCACCCTCTCCAGCTCCACGATCGCTCGGTCGAACAAGCGCTGAGCCTCCGCCGTCTCACCGAGCTGAAGCGCGTTGTGCCCCGCGCCATAGAGTGCCTGTCCGTTGGGCCTCCATTTGCTCCACGCGTCGAGGTAGAGCTGCTTCGCGAGCTGGTTTTTCTTGCCCTCCTCTGCCGCCTGCGCCGCCCTGTAGCCCTCGCGCATCGGGGTCTTGGCCTCGTCGGTGGCCGGGAACTGCCTGTCTCGCTCCGCGGCCACGGCGAGCGCTCGGGCGGCGCTCTGCTTCGCCGCGGTGTCGGCGGTGGGCGACGCGGCGATCGTCGCGGCGAGGGCCCGCGCGTCGGCGTACCGGCCGATCTCGGCCAGGGCCTCGACCTCCAGGTGCCAGGTCGCGCTTCGTTCGCCGGGGCAAAGGCCGTTCGCCTTCGCGGCGACGCGCAACGCCCGGTCGAGCTTGCCTTCCCCCAGCAATCCGGCGAGCCGCGCCCGCTCGTGAACAGCCACGGTGCACGCGCCCGGCATTGCCCCCGGAGCGGGACCGCCCTTCACGGGGAGCTCCACGTTCCCGCCACAGCCAGCGACGAAGGAGGCCAGTCCGAGCGCCGCGACCCGGATCGCCAGGCGCGCGCGCGTCATCTCAGCGCGTTCCCAGCAGCAAGGAGGTGCTGGCGGTGGAGCGCCACTCGTCCACATCGTGCGGCTCGATCACCGCACCTCCACCCCGGGCGTCGAGGACCCGCGCCGCGTCCGGCGTGAATCCAATGCCGACCAGCGGGGGCTTCGTCGCGTCGCGCCGGTAGTACACGCGCCACGCATGGGCGGTCCCCGAGCTGTGGCGGCGGAGGACGGCGTGCTCGGTGACCAGCCAGGGACACCCCACCGGATCGAGCGCCATCGCGACGGCGATCCCGCCCTCTTCGGCCTCTTCGGTGCAGGCTCCTGCGCCGTCGAAGCGGAGGATGGTGCCGGCGCCGGCCGCCCACGATTCCCGCATCGAGCCGCTGACGGCGGCGAGCAGAGGGGGCTTGTCGGTCACTCCCTGCTGGAACAGCGTCACCTGAGCGTCGAGCCGGAGATGCAGCGCCCGGGCGCGCTTGCCGCCGCGCGAGCCGACGACGAGCAAGCCAAATGGACCGTAGGCGATGGCGTGCGCCTCGCCGCCGAGCGGGACGAGGGTTTGCGTGGACCACGCTTCACCATCGCTCGATCTCCACAGCTCGAGGCCCCCGTCGGAGTCGTCGGTCTCGGCGGTGATCACGCCGAAGATCCGGCCGTCGGCGATCACCGCCTGAATGGCGCCCACCTCGCCGCCGGAGGCGCGCGTCGGCGACGGCATCCGCCGGAACTCTCCGCCGCGGACCAGGAGCACGTGTGACGGCCCGAGCAGCGCAAAGCCCCCTCCCGGTCCACGGCCCATCCATCGCGTGGCTCCGACAGTGCTGCGGAGATCGTCGGGGACGCCGACCTTGTGGGCCCGGTCGCCCACGAAGTACACGAGACGATCGCCGAAGCGGGCCAGCACGCGCCCGTCCGGCTGGAACACCGCGCCTCCGGGATCGATCGAGGCGATCCGATCGTCGATGAGCGATGAGTCGGTACCGGCCACCGATCGGCCCACGAGCTCGGTTGTCTTCGCGAGCGCCGGGCCGCCGCTGACCTGATCCAGCTTGAAGAACCGCGTCGGGCGAAACACCGTCGCTGCGATGTTCTCCTTGACGGCCCGCGCCGCCCATCGACGCGCGCATTCCTCCAGCAGGGGGAGGATCTCGCCCGCGAACGCTTCGATCCCTGCGTAGCGCTCTTCCCCCGTGAACATGGAATCGCCGAAGCGGAGTCGGGCGAACTTCGCGTAATCGCCGGTGTCCGGCGCGCTCCAGGCGGCGGCGGGAGCGCGGTGCGCCGCGCCGCGCCGCAGCACGGCGTCGAGCCCGTTGAGCAGCCGCTCGCTGCCCAGGAAGCCTGGATGAACGAGCTGGGCTGTCCGGAGCGAGCGTCGTTCGCCGCGGTCCCAGACTTGATCCCCGTCGCTGCGGCACCAGTCCTCGCCCGCGAGGATGAACCACACCAGCGCAGCGACAGCGTGAATATCGGTCCAGGGCCCGATCAGCGGGTTGCTGCGCGTCGGGTTGAGCACCGCGAGCGCCTGCTCGGGCGCCCCGTAGGCAGGCGTCATCGCCGGCAGCGTGCCGGCCGTGATCCCTTCCACACGCGCGATGCCACAGTCGGCGATCTTCGGGGTCTCGTCGTCGATCGGCCCGGAGATGAAGACGTTGTCGGGCTTCAGATCCCGGTGAATCACCCCCACCTCGTGGAGGGCCTTGACTCCCTCCAGGATCCCGCGAACGAAGCGCAGCGCCCGCACCGGATCGACGCCGCCCGCGCAGCGCTGCACCCGCTCACTGAGTGTGACCCCCTCATTGCCACCATCGATGAACTCGAGCGCGAGCCAGGGCAAACGTTGCACGCCGATCCCCGCGACCTCGACGTCGGCGACGCCGCTCCCGTAGAGGCCGACCACGAACTCGGTAGGCGGCTTGCGCGCCATGACCCGGCCGAGCGCGGCGAGCTCTTTCACCACCAGATCGAGGGCCCGGAGATCGAAGCGGGCGAGTTGGCGCTCGGTCGATAGCTTGTTGAACTTGATGGCGAGCCGGTTCGGCGCCAGGGGCGAGATGGCGGTCGAGCGCGAGGCCGGATCGAGCTCGGCCAGGAACACGGTGGCCATTCCGCCGGCGCCGAGCCAGCGGATCAGCCGCACCCCGGTGGGCTTTTCCGAGGTGGCGTCGACCAGGAGCGGCCCGCCCTGGGCCATGTCACGAAGCTCGTCGTCCGCGGTCTTGAGGAAAGTCGCCATGGCCCGGCCAGGCTACCGCGGCGGCATGGCCGTGTAGAGCGGTTTTCGCACGACGCGAGCGTCGGGGCCGCTCTGAAGCCGTCAGTCGCTGAGCTTGATCGGGATGTAGAGCAGCCGCATCTTCGCCGCGGTGCCCTCCTGGGTGTACCCGGCGAGGCCGTAAAGCACGTTCCACCAGTGGCCGGTGGGCGAGTGGCCGAACGAGAAGGCGGGGAAGAAGTGGAACTCCCAGTCCGTCCCGCCCTCGACCTTCTTCTCTTTGTAATAGGTGTTCGCCACGAGCTGCGAGACGCTGGTGTCGTCCGAGAAGCGGTAGAACAGGGGGAGCCCGAGCGTGGTGCGCGAGTGGGGCTTCTTGAAGTCCCAGAAGATCGGAGCGACCACGGTGTGGCTCGATCCGTTGCTCTGGCCCGAGTAGAAGATCGGGTAGAGATCGGTCTCCCATCCCGTGGAGTCCGTGGTGTGGCGGAAGAGCGGGGTCACCCAGGTGGTGTCCGAGAGGCCCGGCTTCTTGAAGCGGCCATAGAAGGGGAACACCACGGTGTCGTCTTTCCGCGGCGAGTCGCCCTTGTAGAAGAACGGGAAGAGCACCTTGGTGTCGAGCCCGATGTCGGGATCCTCGTAGTGCCACCAGAAGGGGGTGATCATGTCGAGCGAGGTGCGGCCGCGGTAGCGCGCGTACCCCCAGGTGACGAAGGTGCTCTCGCCCTTCTCTCCTTTCGAGGAGAGGAAGAGGGGAGTCACGAGGAGGCTCTCGGAGCCCTTGTACCCGTAGTGGAACAGCGGAAAGACCGTGGTGTGCGCCTCGTTCTTGCCCGTGCTGTGCCAGAAGATGGGCATGAGGTTGAGCACGTCGCCCTCGGGCGAGTGCTCGGACAGGTACGGTCCCCACAGGTTCGTCGATTTGTTCCCGATGTCGCTGTAGTGATAATAATGGAGCAGAGGAGGGATGACCTCGTACTCGCTCGTCTCGTCTTTGCCGTAGAAGTAGAGCGGGGCCAGACCCATGTCGATCCGGTCGGCCGAGCGCGGATCGCAGGCCGGGCCGCCCTTCCACTTGCAGAACATCGGGCCCACCACGTTGAGCCCGTCGTGCTGGGTGTGCTGGGTGAACGCGAGCAGCGGAGGGACGTGGAAATACCCGCTCCCGTCGGCCGCGGCGCCCTCGAAGATCAGCGGAGCAAGCCAGTTGTCGTGGCGCGCCGGCTCCTTGCCGCCGGGCTCGCGCTCGCGGTGCATGAACGGGCCGACCACGGTGGTGCGGGTCTGGTGATCGCGCAGGCGCCAGAAGGCCGGAAAGAGCACGTCGGCGTCGACGTTGGTGCTGCGACGGTTGTAGTAGAAGCCAAAGATGCTGGCGCGGTCGCCCGGCATGGTGCGCTCGGCCCAGAGCGGGAACAGGGTGCGGAAGCGGTAACCGCCGCTCGTCTCCTGGTAATACGGCCCGTAGAAGTCGCGCTGGACCTTGGTGCCGAGGCCCGTCGCGTACTCGTCGTCGACGTTGGTGCCAATCCGCTTGGCGATGGTGGGCGGGAGCGCGGTGGGATCGGCCGGGAGGCTGGGCTCGGCGGTTTGCAGCGACTGCTGCGCTTCGTCGTTGGAGGCCGCGTGGCTCTCGGGGCCGGCAGGGGTCTTGGAGGCGCCCTTCTTCTTGCCCTGACCGGGCGCGGGGCCGCCGAAGCCGCCGCCGGGCGGCTGGCCGAGGCCACCGGGGCTGCCGAGGCCCTGCGCCTGCGCGACCGCCGGCGCGAGGCCGAGCGCGGCAGCGAGCAGCGCCCCGGGGACGACCCGCGAGAGGCGACCGGCGAGGGGCGTCAACGCGCTCCCTCGGCGTTGGACGACGAGCCGGGGCTCGCCTCCCGCTGGCTCTGGACGCGATCGGCGATGATCCGGGCGGCGCCCTCGATCGCCAGCTCTTCCTGCCGGCGCGCGGCGAGATCCTTCAGGCTGACGACGCCGCGATCGATCTCGTCGCCGAGGAGCACGCAGAACCGCGCGTCGCGCTTCTCGGCGCGGGCCATCATGTTCTTCAGCTTGCCCCCGCGGCCGTCGAGCTCGGTGACGACGCCGAGGCCGCGGAGCTCGCGCCCGAGCAGGAGCGCGCGCTCCGCGCCCTTCGGCGTGAGCGGGACCAGGTAGGCGTCGGGGCCGGACTTCTTCGGCCCCTCGGGGATGCTGGCCAGCAGCCGCTCCATACCGAGAGCGAAGCCGATGGCAGGCACCTTCTGCCCGCCGAGCTGCTCGATCATGGTGTCGTAGCGACCGCCGCCGCAGAGCGTGTTCTGCGAGCCGAGATCGGTCGACGTGGAGCGGACCTCGAACAGGGTGCGCGTGTAGTAGTCGAGGCCGCGCACCAGCGTGGGATCGATGGCGTAGTCGATGCCGAGCACGTCGAGCGCGCCGAGCAGGCCCTTCCAGTGCTCGCGATCGGCGTCGTCGATGAAGTCGAGGAGCGCGGGCGCGCCGAGCGAAGCCTCGCGATCGGCCGCGGACTTCGAGTCGAGCACCCGGAGCGGGTTCTTCTCCAGGCGTCGCTGCGAGTCCTCGCTCAGCTTGTCGCGCATCGGCGTGAAGTAGGCGAGCAGCGCCTCGCGGTAGCGCTCGCGGGTGCCGCCCGACCCCAGCGTGTTGACGTGGACCCGGAAGCCGGGGACGCCGATCGCCTTGAAAAAGCCTGAAATGAGATCGATCATCTCGGCGTCGCAGAGCGGGCCCGGATCGCCGTAGAGCTCGCAGCCGGCCTGGTAGAACTGGCGGTAGCGGCCCTTGGCGGGGCGCTCGCCGCGGAACATCGGGCCGAGGTAGTACCAGCGCGAGACCGGCTCCTTGTTGTTGACCTGGTGCTCGACGTAGGCGCGCGCGGCGCTGGCGGTGCCCTCGGGACGCACCGTGAGCGAGTCCCCGTGGCGCTCGAACGTGTACATCTCCTTCTCGACCACGTCGGTGGTCTCGCCGATGGATCGCGTGAAGAGGGCCGTCTGCTCGAGCAGCGGCGTCCTCACCTCGGCGTAGCCATGGAGCTCGGCGTGGTGCCGGAAGGCCGCCTCGAGGCGGTGCCAGCGCACCATCTCGTCCGGAAGGATGTCGTTCATCCCCTTGACCGCGCGGAGTTCCATGTCGCCGCGCGCTTATGCTCGGATGCGGCTTTCGGGTCAAGCGTCGCGCATGGCATCGGTCGCGTCGCCCGCCCCTGAGGGGGGCGACGAGCCATGGATCCCGCGCGCTTCCCGGGCCCCGGATCGCTTGACGGCGTCGCTGCCCTGCGCGAAACGGGGCCTCATGGCTCCCCCGGACAGCGTGGTGCGCGTCGCCGCCATCGATCTCGGCAAGGCGCGCGTCGGCATCGCGGTCTCCGACGAGCTCGGCCTGCTCGCGCACCCGCGGCCGTTCCTCGATGGAAAGAGTCGCAAGCCGCTCGTCGCCGCGCTCGTCGCCATGGTGCGCGACGAGGGCATCCAGCGCTTCCTGCTGGGTTTGCCGCTGGAAATGACCGGCGAAGAGGGCCCGGCGGCGCGGCGGATCATGCAGTTCGCGCAGGAGCTGTCGAACGCGTCGGGCGTGGAGGTCGAGCTGATCGACGAGCGCCTCACCACCGTCGAGGCGGCCCAGCAGCTCCGCCGGAGCGGCATCGGCGCGCGCGAGGGCAAGGGCCTCGTCGACGGCGTCGCCGCGGCGGTGATCCTCCAGAGCTGGCTCGACGCGCGGCGCGACGACGACAGCGACGAGGGCGACAGCGACTACGACGACGACGACGACGACGCGGCGTAGGCGCTAAGGTCGCGCGATGGATGACCTCACCGTTCGCCCGGCCACGCGCGACGATCTCCCCGCGGTCGCCCGCCTCGCGGCGCTGCTGGTTCGCCTCCACCACGCGTTCGATCCGCAGCGCTTCCTCTGCATGGAACCGCTCGAGCCCGGCTACGCGCGCTTCCTCGGCGGCGAGCTCGCCGACGACGACGCGGTGGTCCTGGTCGCGGTCCTCGCGCGCGAAGGAAGAGAGCAGATCGTGGGCTACGCCTACGGTCGGCTCGAGCCCCGCGACTGGAACGAGCTGCTCGACGCCTGCGGGAAGATCCACGACGTGTTCGTCGACGAGCCCGCGCGGGGTCACGGGGCGGCGACGGCGCTGGTCGAGGCCATCGTCGCGAGGCTCGAAGCCAAGGGCGCTCCGCGCGTGGTGCTGCTGAGCGCGACGCCGAACGTGGCCGCGCAGCGGCTGTTCGCGAGGCTGGGGTTCCGGTCGACGATGGTGGAGATGACCCGAGAAACGAAGGGGTAACGGGGTCGCGGGCGTTTTGGCGAGTCGTCAGCGTCAGCGTCAGCGTCAGCGTCCACGTCCACGTCCACGTCCACGTCCACGTCCACGTAAACGTAAACGTAAACGTAAACGTGGACGTGGACGTTTACGTAGACGTCCACGCTGACGCTGACGCTGACGATCGACCACCCGCACCAGCGCTACCCTCGGCGCTTGCGCTCTTCTTCTTGCAGCGCGAAGGCCCCGCCCGCCGCGGCGATCCCGAAGGCGAACAGGAGCAGATCCCACACCGGCCAGGCGACTCCGACGGCGCGCCGCACGAGCACGCCCTCGAGCAAACGAATCAGCAGCGTGCCGAAGCCGTAAGCGCAGAGCCCCGCGATCACCGGCCGCGAGAGGCGCTCGGAGAGCTCCATCGCCTTGGCCGAGTTGTCCCAGATTTTGCGGCGGAGGTGCCGCACCACGAGGATGGTCGGCGTCAGCAGCGCGAAGACGAAGCCCACGATCAGGAACGCCGCCTCGGAGCCGGTGAGGTTCGCCGCGGCGCCCCCTCCGCGCGCCAGGCGCACGATCGCGGTGATCAAGGTCATCAGGCTGCCCGCGGCCCAGAACAGGCCCAGACCGCCGAGGATCAGCACCATCGGCCGCGCCATGCTCACCGCGCGCGCCCGCTCTACCGCCGAGCTGTTGCGGGGCGCGACGAGCGCGGGGATCGCCGACTCCCCACGCTGCGGGGCGACCACGATCTCGCTCTCGCTGACGTCCCACGGGGCGAGCTCGGCCTCGAGCTCGGCCATGCTCGCGTAGCGATCTTGCGGGCGCTTGGACATCGCGCGCTGGATCACCATCTCGAGCGAGTCGGGGATTGAAGCCTCGATCGATCGCGGGCGCGGCGGATCCTGGGTGAGCACCGCGGTGAGCGTCGCGGTGGGATCGCCGCGATCGAAGGGCCGCTGGCCGGTGAGCGCGCAGTAGAGGATCGCCCCGACGGCGTAGACGTCGGCCAGGTGATCGACGCGCTCGCCGCGGGCCTGCTCGGGCGCCATGTACGAGGGCGTGCCCATGATCATCCCGGTCTTGGTCAGCGCGGTGCCGGGCGAGTCGCCCATCTTCGAGATCCCGAAGTCGATCACCTTGGCGATCGGGTTCGTGAGATCGCCGGTGAGGAACACGTTCTCGGGCTTCATGTCGCGGTGCACGACGCCCTTGGCGTGGGCGGCGGTGAGCGCCTTGCAAATCTGCCGGACGATGCGGACCGCGGGGCCCACCGGCATCTTGCCGACCTCGTCGAGGTAGTTGGCGAGCTCTTTCCCTTCGAGGAACTCGCCCACGATGAAGGGGCGGCCGTCCTGGGTGCGATCGACGTCGTAGACGTCGACCACGTACGGGCTCTGGACCGACGCCGCGACCTCGGCCTCGCGCTGGAAGCGGGTGAGCACCTCGGGCTGCCGCGCGAACTCCGGGTGGAGCATCTTGATCGCGAAGCGCTTGCTCCCGATCCGGGTGTGGCGGGCCTCGTAGACGCGGCCCATCCCGCCCTCGCCGATGACCCGGAGCAAGGTGTACGTCTGGCTCAGCGTCTGGCCGACGAGCTCGTCTCGATCCTCGCTGGCGTCGGCGTCGACGAGCTCGGTCGCGTCCTGGGGACAGACCTTGAACTCGGCCGGATAGTGCACGCCGCACGTGGGGCAGACCTTCGCGAGCAAGCTGTCGACAGCTCCTGCGGACGCGGCGATGTTGGTGACGGCGTGAGCGACGCGAGGATCGTGTCCCGAGGCCCGCGAGGGCACCGGCGAGCTGGATCCGCTCATGGCAGGTGGGCGATTGGTTCCCGGCATCCGGGACGCAGCCTAGACCAAACCGTTCGCATTCGGGATCGCCTTGCGCGATCCCTCGACGAACGGTGCGAGCGGGTCTTACTTGCGGATGTTGAGGCGCGCGATCAGCGAGCGATACCGCTCGATGCTGGTGCGCTTCAGGTAGTCGAGCTGACGGCGGCGCTGGCTGACGAGCTGGAGGAGACCACGGCGCGAGTGGTGGTCCTTCTTGTGGGTCTTGAAGTGCTCGGTGAGCGAGGTGATCCGCTCGGTCTGCAGCGCGATCTGCACCTCGGGCGAGCCGGTGTCGCCCTCGTGCGTGGCGAACTTCTCGATGATGGCCGCTTTGTGGATGGAGTGAAGCATGCTGAGATCTCCTGCCGGTCTCCCTGCTGCCGAGCGGGGAGGAGACGGCGGGTGACGCCCGGAGCGAGAGCGACGCACCCGAAGCGGCGCGCGCCCGATGCCCTGGGCCGAAGGGCGCGGAGTATACGCAGGGCGATCGCCGCGTCAACGGTCGGCCGCGCTCGGGGACGGTTTGCGGGAACCGCCGGGCCGATTGGCCCGAGGCCAGCCATTTCTTGCTGGCAGGATGTTCACGGACGCTCTAGAGATGCTTTCGCCGTAAATCGTCGTAGCGGCGGGTGAGCCCGCCCCCTTTACCGAGCGCGCGGCGAGCGTCTTCATCTTCGCTTCGTGGGCACGAGCCGTTTCCCCGGTTCGCGCCCAGGAATCGAGGAAGAAGAGCCTCTTCAGTGCTCGGCGTTTCGGTCGCACGCAGCGACCTTCTGAGCGCACATCCATGTTCGTACGTGAATCCGTCATGATCGGCGGCCGAGCCCTCACCTTCGAGACCGGCCGGCTCGCCAAGCAGGCCCATGGGTCCATCCTCGTCACCTTCGGCGAGACGATGGTCCTCGTCACGGCCGTCTCGCAGGACGAGCGCCCCGGCCTCGATTTCTTCCCGCTCACCTGCGAGTTCGTCGAGAAGACCTACGCCGCCGGCCGCATCCCCGGCGGCTTCTTCAAGCGCGAGGCCCGCCAGCGCGACGAGGAGATCCTCACCTGCC
>JBDTXR010000086.1:0-25042 GCA_040006075.1 Byssovorax sp.
ACTGGTCGTACCGTCCCCCGCGCAAGGTGCGGATCGGCGCGCTCAAGAGCGCTCTGTCGCTCTTCGCCAAGGAAGGTCGCCTCATCGTCCTCGATACGCTCGAGCTGAGCGAGATCAAGACCAAGGCGTTCGCCATCACCCTCGGGACGCTGAAGGCCGACAAGAAGGCCCTCGTCGTCGACACCAAGGGCAACGACAAGCTCGTCCGGAGCATCCGGAATCTCGAGATGCACAGTTTCCTTCCGCCCGAGGGGGTCAACGTCTACGACCTCCTCCGGCACGACCACCTGGTGGTCTCGAAGGATGCCGCCAAGGCGCTCGAAGCGCGCTGCCTCAACGGCTGAGAGGGAGAACGCCAATGCTTCAGCCCCGAGAAATCATCCGCCGGCCGATCATCCTCACCGAGAAGTCGAACCGGCTCCGCGAGAACGACAATCAGGTCATCTTCGAGGTCCACCAGGACGCGAACAAGATCCAGATCAAGGACGCACTCAAGGTGCTGTTCAACGTGACCGCGACCGACGTCAACACCCTGATCATGCGCGGCAAAGACAAGCGCATGGGTCGTGGGTATTCGAAGCTGCGCAACTGGAAGAAGGCGATCGTCACCCTCGCGGCCGGCGACTCCATCCAGTTCTTTGACGAGAAGGCGGAGTAGCCATGGGTATCAAGTCCTTCAAGCCGACCTCGCCGGCGCGACGGTATTACTCGGTCAGTGATTTCGCCGAAATCACCCGGGCAACGCCGGAGCGCTCGCTCGTCGAGACGCAGCACAAGCACGGCGGCCGCAACAACAACGGCCGGATCACCAGCCGTTTCCGCGGCGGTGGCCACAAGCAGCGCTACCGGGTCATCGACTTCAAGCGCGACAAGATCGGCGTCCCCGGCACCGTCGCGACGGTCGAGTACGATCCCAACCGCACGGCGCGCATCGCCCTCATGCACTACGCGGACGGCGAGAAGCGCTACATCCTCTGCCCCGACGGCCTGACGGTCGGCACCGTGCTCCTCGCGAGCCGCAACGCCGACATCAAGCCCGGGAACAGCCTGACGCTGCGGTACATCCCCCCGGGGACGACCATCCACAACCTCGAGATCAAGAAGGGCAAGGGCGGCCAGCTCGTTCGCTCTGCCGGGGTCGCGGCTCAGCTCATGGCCAAGGACGCCGTGTTCGCTCAGGTGCGCCTCCCCAGCGGCGAAATCCGCAAGGTCCACCTCGATTGCCGGGCCACCATTGGCCAGGTGTCGAACGGCGACCACGCGAACATCAGCCTCGGCAAGGCCGGCCGCTCGCGCTGGCTCGGCCGTCGCCCCCACAACCGCGGCGTCACGATGAACCCCGTCGACCACCCCATGGGCGGCGGCGAGGGTCGTACCTCCGGCGGTCGTCACCCGTGCTCGCCGTGGGGCCAGCTCGCCAAGGGCCTCAAGACTCGTAACAACAAGCGCACGGACTCGATGATCGTCCGTCGGCGCGGGACCAAGGGTTAAGCCATGCCGCGTAGCATTAAGAAGGGCGCGTTCGTCGACGGCCACTTGATGGAGAAGATCCAGGCCGCTCAGGCCACGAGCTCCAAGAAGGTGATCAAGACCTGGTCGCGTCGCTCGACGATCGTCCCCGACGCCGTCGGCCTCACGTTCGCGGTGCACAACGGGCGCAAGTTCGTCCCGGTGTTCATCACCGAGAACATGGTCGGTCACAAGCTCGGCGAGTTCGCGCCGACGCGGACCTTCCATGGCCACTCGGGCGACAAGAAGGGCAAAGTCAAGGCGGCCGGTCCCCGGTAGTCGAGACTGGGAGTCAGGGAGCGATCCCTGACTCTTGCTGACAGAACCCCCGTTTCCGGCTCCGGAAGCGGGGGTTTTTGCTCTGGATCGCCGACGATCGCGCGCCGCGATCAGGGGCTGTTGGCCGCGGCCTTCAAGCAGTCGGCGTCGACCATGGGACAGTCGAAGCGCACGAAGTCGAACACGCCCTCGACGTCGAGCTCACCCCCGTAGTTGCCGACGATCATCCCGACTTGCAGCGTTTTGGGCATCACGCCTGGAGCGAAGGTGTGCGAGGTGGTGACCGTGGGGCTCATCATGCCGTCGAAGCGTCGGACCAGGTGGAAGGTGTCGCCCAGGCGACAGATGGCGAGCGTCGCGAGGTTGCTGCCCGGTGTCCCATTGTCGCCCGGCAGCTTGTCGGTGCTGCCGTCGGTGGTGACCTTGTCAATCGCCCCCACCGTGGTGAGCTGCGACCCGACGTCGTTGAGGACCCAGGTCGCTTCGTTCGGCTTCCGCGCCAGCAGGCCAGCGGTGTTGTACTGCCCGCCGGGCGGCGCCTCGGGGTTGCTCACCCGGACGGCGCGGACGTGAGCCGTGATCAGGAAATCGCCCGTGATCTCTCGGTAGAGGAGCGGCCCTATCGTGCTCTGGAACCAGCCGTTGTTGAACACCGGTTTGGGCGTCAGCGTGAGCCCGCCGGGCAAAGCCATCTGGGCCGAGACGCTCTGGAAATTGCTCGGCAGGAGCACGGTCCAGCCGGCGAGCGAGTCCGCGGTGCTGAAGTTGTTGAACGGCGGGAGCGCGCCGCACGCCGGGTTACCGCCCGTGCTGCTGCTGGAGCTACCTGTGGTGGTCGAGGTGCTCGACGTCGTCGCGCCGGAGCCTCCTCCTCCGCCGCCGGCGTCGAGATCGTAGACGACGCTGTCGAGGCCGACGGAGCAGCCCGCGAGGGCGAGCGGAGCGCCGAGGATCGCGAGGCACAAGGCGCGCTGAAGAAGAGGGGATTTGGCCATGATGGTGCTCGGGGTTAGCAGCGATTGTACCAGCGCCGCGAAGCGCGAGGTTCTCCGCGCTGCGCCGCGGCGCTAGAGTCGCGCGGCCCCCGTGATCTCCCGCCCACGTTCCAGCCAGGACGCCACCGCCGCGGTGGATCGCGGCGCCGAGCGCGCTCCCCTGGGCGCCCTGGTGCGCGTGGTCGGGGCGCGCGCGCAGCCGATGCAGCGCGCGCTCGGCGCCGGCTCCTGCGTGATCGGCGCGGGCCCGACGGCCGACGTGATCGTCGACGATCCGGCTGTTTCCAGGGCGCATGTGGAGCTCTCGCTCGTGCCCGAGGGCGTGGCGGTGCGCGATCTCGGGAGCCGCAACGGCACGTTCTACCTCGGGCAGCGGGTCGAGAAGATCACGCTCACGCTCGGGAGCCGGCTCCGCCTCGGCGAGGGGGTCGAGCTGTGGATCGAGCCGGATCTCGAGGCGCTGCGCGGCGCGCCCGAGGGCGCCTCGCCCGGCTACCGCGGCCTGGTCGGATCGTCGCCAGCGATGCGGCGGCTCTACGCGATGCTGGCGCGGCTCGAGGGCTCGCTGGTGAACGTGCTGCTCGAGGGCGAATCGGGCGTGGGCAAGGAGCTCTTCGCCCGCGCGCTCCACGAGGGATCGAGCGTGAGCGAGGGGCCGCTGGTGGTCGTCAACTGCGCCGCGCTGGGCCGGGAGCTGGTGCAGAGCGAGCTCTTTGGTCACAGGAAGGGCGCGTTCACCGGCGCGACCGAGGCGCGGCGCGGGGCCTTCGAGGCCGCGGACGGGGGCACCCTGTTCCTGGACGAGGTGGGCGAGCTCCCGCTCGAGGTGCAGCCGATGTTGCTGCGCGCGCTCGAGGCCGGCGAGGTCAAGCCGCTCGGGGGCAACGAGGCGCGTCGGGTATGCGTCCGCATCGTCGCCGCGACCAACCGCGACGTCGACGAAGAGCTTCGTTCAGGCCGCTTTCGCGAGGATCTCTTCTATCGCCTCGCCGTGGTGCGGCTCGCGATTCCGCCGCTCCGCGAGCGCCCCGACGACGTGGCGCCGCTGGCCCAGCGCTTCGCCGCGGCGGTCGGGCTCGGCGCGCTGCCGGCCGAGGTGATCGATCGTCTGAAGGGCCTGGCGTGGCCCGGCAACGCCCGCGAGCTGCGCAACGTGGTGCAGGCCTACGCGGCGCTCGGCGTGCTGCCCGAGGCGCCGCGGGTGGAGGCCGACGCGCTGGAGATCGTCCTGCGGCAGCTCGTCGATCCTACGAGCTCGTACCAATCGCAGAAGGAGGCCTTCACCGATCGCTTCGCGCGGGTGTACCTCGAGCTTCTGCTGGCGCGCGCCGGGGGCAACCAGTCCGAGGCCGCGCGGGTGTCGGGCGTCGAGCGCAGCTACCTCGGCAAGCTGCTGGTGAAGCACGGCGTGAGCAAGCCGTAGCGATCGCTCGTGATCAGAAGCGGCCCGTGAGCACGAGGCCGCCCGCCGTCGGCGAGAGGGCCGCGCGCGCGTCGGTGCTCGAGGTCGATCCCGGGCTTGATCCGCCGGGTCGA
Organism: Byssovorax sp.; assembly: GCA_040006075.1. Classification (GTDB taxonomy): domain Bacteria; phylum Myxococcota_A; class Polyangia; order Polyangiales; family Polyangiaceae; genus JANYGI01. Next base: position 4,320 of record JBDTXR010000086.1, read on the forward strand.
ACGAGGATCAGGGTGATCCCCGCGGCCGCCGCCGCGCCGCCGACGACGAAGCCCACGGTCGAGACCGTGGCCAGCGTCTGCGCCGCGTGGCCCTCGTCCGCGTCGCCGGGGAGGCAGTGCACGCCGACGCAGCGCCCCTTCACGTCGTCGGCCTTGCCCCTGGCGATCACGCCGCTGATCAGGCCGAGGCCGAGCCCCGCGGCGCCCGCGCCGAGCGCGACGATCCCGGGGACGAGCGAGCCGCGCGTCGGCGCGATCGGCGCGATCGGCGGCGGTCGATCGACGCGGACCGCGGGCGGCGTCGAGGCCACGAGAGGCGGCGTTTCTGCGGGGATCACCAGGGTGATCCGGCGCGGCTCAGGGCCCTCGGCGAGGCGGATCGACTCGGTGATCGGCGCGCGCCCACGGGCCTTCGCGGCGACGGTGTGCGCGCCGGGATCGAGGCGGATCGGCTTGCCCAGCGCGGACGCGGCGACCGCGGCGTCGTCGACGGTCACCGCGGCGCCCTCGATCGGCGCGCCGCTCACCGCGATGATCACCGAGGGGATGCGCGCCTCGATCGCGGTGAGCTCGGTCGCGGCGTCGACGCGGGCCTTCTGCCAGGCCTCGGGCGCGCTCGGCGGCAGGCTCTCGTTCGCGAGCGCCGCGAAGAGATCGCGCGCGGCGAGGAGCGCCCCCTGGTTGCCGCGGCACCTCGCCATGTAGAGCGCGAACACCGGCGAGTGCGCGGCGCTGTCGGCGCGAGAGAAGCGCTGAAACGCGCCCTCCCAGTCGCCCCTTCCGTAGAGGTCGAGCGCCTCGTGGCCGAGCGTGACGGCGTCGGGAGGAGCCGCGGGCTGCGCCACGGCCGCGGCCGGCGCGAGGGCGACGAGGGCGACGAGGGCGATCCGGATCACGGAAAGGCGCATGCTATTTCGGGACGGGCAGGCCGAAGATCGGATCGATCGTCGGAGTGGGAAGGGCAGCGGGCTTGGTGGCGCTCGGGAGGGTGATCGGGATCGCGCGGACCGACGCCGTGGGGGTCGCGATCGGGCGCGGGCCGGCGCTCTTCACCGGGGCCGCGACGCTCGTCGCCGCGGTTGGCGAAGGCGGGATCGCCGCGAGCGTCGGCGCGGCGTTGCTCGTCGCGGTCGCGGCGTTGGCGCTCGTCGTCGCCGTCGCGATCGCCGGGTCCTTCGCCGGCGCCGTGCCTTCGAGCAGCGCGTAGCCCCCGAGCAGCGCGGCGCCGATCGTTGCAACCGCAACGATCGCCACCCGCCTCCGCGGCGCCGCGGTCGCGCTCGGATCGACCGTGATCCCCTGCGTTACCGCCACGGTAGCGGCGATCGTGGGCTCGCCCTGGGTCGCCGCGAGGTGGGTGTCGGCGAGGCGCTCGGGCCCGATCGGCGCGGGCGCGGCGACGGGCTGCGTCGTCTCGAGGCGGCCTCGCGACGCGACCTCGCGAGGCGCGACGACGGCGACGGCGATCGCGGCGAAGGCGTCGCTGAGGGCGCGCGCGGAGGGGAAGCGGCCGGCGGGATCGCGCGCCAGCGCCCGCGCGAAGAAGGCGTCGACGTCGGGCGAGAGATCGGGGTTGAAGCGCGACGGCACCGGCAGCTCGTCGCCGCAGATCTTGGCGATGACGTCGCCGACGCTGGCGCCGAGGAAGGGCTGCTCGCCGGTGAGCATCTCGAAGAGCACGACGCCGAGCGACCACAGATCGCTGCGCTCGTCGATCGAGGTCCCGCGCGCCTGCTCGGGGCTCATGTAGAGCGGCGAGCCGAGCACCACGCCGGTGGTGGTCGCGCCTTGCTGCCCCGCGAGCGCGGTCTCCTTGGCGATGCCGAAATCCAGCACTTTGACGACGATCTCTCCGCTCTCGCGCGCCAGGAACAGGTTCGAGGGCTTGATGTCGCGGTGCACGATCCGGGCCTCGTGCGCCGCGCGCAGCGCCTTCGCGGCCTGCGCGAGGATCTCCGAGGCCCGCGGGAGCGAGAGCCGCCGCTCGCGATCGAGGAGCCCGGCGAGGTCTTCGCCGTCGAAGAGCTCCATCGCGATGTAGGGCGTCCCGTCTTCCAGGCCGTAGTCGTGGATGCGCACCACGTGCGGGCTCTTGAGCTGCGCGGCGGCCCGGGCCTCGCGCTCGAACCGCGCCCCCGCCGAGGGGAAGCTCGAGAGCTCGGCGGCCATGAATTTCACCGCGACCTCGACCTCGAGCTGGGTGTGCCGGGCGATCCACACCGACCCCATCCCTCCGGAGGCGAGCGCGCGCACCAGGCGGTATTTCCCGCCGACGACGAGGTCAGGTGCAGGGATCATGGCGCGCGCAACGTGGTTTCGAGAACGCTATCACAGTCCCCCTGCGCCCCCGCGAGGCGGCGCGAGGGGACGCTGCGGAATCGATCCCGCAGGGGCTGGGTAATCCAGCGCGCACCCCACCCTCGCATCATCGTTCCGCGAGGCGTGCGCGCGGTGGGTGCGGGCCTCTTCGATCCGCGAGAGCTCGGGGTGGAGCATCTTCACCGCGATCCGCATCGAGTCGCGGTGTACACCGCCGCCATCCCGCCGACGCCGAGGAGCGAGTCGAGGTGGATCTTGTCGCGCGGGGTGGACCCGATCCGATCCCGGGGCTGCTTCAAGCAGAGGTTTGGAGCAGGCTCCATGGCGCCGATCAACGGAGGTCGGACTCGTGTCCTCCGGAGTCGAGATCGCTAGTTCCGTCCGGCAGAAGTTTGATGGGTGCAGATCCCGGTTTACTACGTAGCTCCAGGCACTCGAGTGCCAGAGAGGATGGCGCGCGTCACGACCTCGGCGCTCGCTCCAGGATCTCGATCTCCATCCTGCTTTGCCGCAGCAGCGCTAATTGCCGACGCGGAAGTGCATGATATCGCCGTCGCGCGGCGCGTACTCCTTGCCTTCGACTGCCAGCTTGCCGGCGTCACGGCACTTGGCCTCTCCGCCGAGCTTCACGAAGTCTTCCCACCAGATGACCTCGGCGCGGATGAAGCCCTTCTCGAAGTCGGTGTGGATGACGGAGGCGGCCTTGGGCGCGAGCCAGCCGCGGCGGATGGTCCAGGCGCGGACCTCCATCTTGCCGGCGGTGAAATAGGTGATCAGGCCGAGCATCTCGTAGCCGGCGCGGATCACGGCGTTGAGGCCCGGCTCCTTCAGGCCGGCGCTCTCCAGGAACTCGGGGCGCTCGGCCTCGTCGAGCTCGCTGATCTGCGCCTCCAGCGCCGCGCAGATCGGGACGACGATCGAGCCCTCTGCCTTGGCGATGGCGACGAGCGCGCGGTAGTGCGCCGACCTCTCGGGGTCGGCGATGGTCGCCTCGTCGACGTTGGCCACGTAGAACGTGGGCTTGGCCGTGAGCAGCGACATTTGCTGCATGATCCCGGCTGCGTGGGTGTCGTCGGGCAGGACGAAGCTGCGGGCCGGCTTGCCCTCGTCGAGGTGCTTCACCAGCGCCTCGCAGAGCGGGAACGCGGCCTTCTCGACCAGCGAGGGGGACTTCGACATCTTGCGCGCCGTATCGAGGCGCTTGGTCACGGTGTCGAGATCGCGCAGGCAGAGCTCGGTGTTGATGGTGGCGACGTCGGCGACCGGATCGATCTTGTTCTCGACGTGGATCACGTTCTCGTCGTCGAAGCAGCGGACGACGTGGGCCACGGCGTCGACCTCGCGGATGTGGGCGAGGAACTGGTTGCCGAGGCCCTCGCCCTTCGACGCGCCGCGGACGAGCCCGGCGATGTCGACGAAGCGGATGGTGGTGGGCACGGTGCGGTCGGGCTGGACTACCTTGGCGAGGGCCTCGATCCGCGCGTCGGGCACCGGGACGATGCCGACGTTGGGCTCGATGGTGCAAAACGGATAGTTCGCGCTCTCCGCCCTGGCGTTGGAGAGGGAGTTGAAGAGCGTGCTCTTGCCGACGTTCGGCAGGCCGACGATGCCGCAGGCGAAACCCATAACCGCGCGCTTATAGTCTGTACCCGGCGGAATACCAGAGCCGACGTGATTTGCCTGGATTTCCCGATCGGATCGGGGAGGCTCGGGTCAGCGGCGCTCTGCTTTGCGGGGCGATCGGAGCGTCACCTCGAGCTCGGTGCGGAACGGGCTCGACGCTCCGAGATGGATCTCCGCGAGCGCTCCGACGAGGCAGCGCCCGGGGATCTCGGCGCCGTATTCCTGTTGCCAGGGTGGAGGAGGTCCCTGGAGGCCATACGCGGTTCGGATCTGAAACGGCGGCGGCGAGGCGACTCCCTCGCTGTCGACCTGGAGGACGATCACCAGCTCTCCGCGGCGCATGTACGGTGGATCGAGATCAATACAGCGCTGGATAGCTCCCCTGCGCGCCCGCACCTCGCGCAAAGCCACCTCCTCGTTTGCTTCGCCGTGGAGGGTCTTGACGGTGATCTGGACCGGGCCGGGCGGCGGTGCGTCGACGTTGACTCGCCACATTTTCAGCTCGTGGGCCGAGCGCAAGACACGGTATCGCAGCGTCGCTGGATCGGCGATTTGTTGCGACCAGAAGGCGCTTGGCCGCCTCTGCGCGAGGGCAGGATCGGTGGGCAGCGGCTCGCCCAGGCCCGGGAGGCCCATTGGCCCGAGGACCGGTGAGGTGCACACGGCGGCGATGGGGATCGGGAAGGGTGGCACTTCGCGATCGGGATCGCGATCCGGGAGCGTGTAGCGGAGGCAGGGTGCGAGCTGGGTCCTGTCGAGCTGGAGCAGGTCAGTCGTGGTCCAGGCGTCGAGGAGGTCTTCGTCGACGATGTCGGGCGGGGGCGCCCAGGCGCCGTCGTCGTCGCCGCTCGCGCGCCAGCGAGGGTTTCGCACGAGCTGCTCTATCGGATCGAGCTCGTGCTCCTCTGCCGCTCGAAGGAGGGTGTAGATCTCGTACCGCTGGTCGCTCTCCGCGGCCTCCTGCGCGTCGAAGCTCCGGGGCGCGAATTCGAGCGCGAGGAGCGCCGACGCGGTGAGCGCGGCGACGACGAGGCAGCTCGCGGCGAGGCGCGCCTGGCCTTTGAAATGGCCTCGATCGACGCGGCCTCCAGCGCGCACGGCGGCGACCTCGAAGACCAGGCTATCGGCGCCGGGCTCTTCGTCGGCGCCAGCGGTGCGGTAGCTCGATCCCCGCGCGCGCGCGGGCAGCTCGAGGCGAATGGAGACACCCGGAGCGAGGCGGATCGCGTGCGCGCCTGACGCGTCGTCGTGGGGTCTGGCGCGACCGTCGGCGAGGGCCTCGGCGAGCGTGGAGGCCTGCGCGGACGAGGTCAAAAGGCTGGAGGCGATACCCGGCGGGACCACGACCCAGGTCTCCCCGCGGCGCGCGACGAGGAGCTGAAATCGCCTTGTTTTCTCGAGTGGGAGGTCGATCGCGAAATCCGCGGCGGCGTCGCCGAGGGAGAACGATCGCCCGGGCTCGAGGTGGTGCACCGCGAGGATCGTCGCGCCCCAGTGGATGCGGACCTCGACCGTCAGCGCGTCGCGCTCCCACGCCTCGGGCGGGAGCGCGAGGGCCATCGAGCTAGAAGGTGCCCTTGGCGCCCAGGTAGCCCGGCCCGACCACGAGGCTGGTGCTCGGGGCAGGGGCGTCTTTGGGCTTGCGCGTGCTGAGCACGATCATCGTGGTCCCCGCGGCGACGCCGACCACGCCGAGGACGAGGCCGACGTTGGCGATGGTTTGCTGGCTCTTGCCGCTGGAGATCTTGTCGGCCAGCGAGGCGGGGCAGGGGCCGGCGCCGCAGGCTTTCGTGAGATCGTCGTAGGTCGATTTGCTGGCCGAGCCCTCGATCGCGAAGAGGACGAAGCCGACCACGCCGACGGCGCCGACGGCGATCCCCGCCGGGAACAGCGCCGATCGGCTGCTCTTGGTGGTGGGCGTGGTGCTGCCGGGGCCGGTGACGGCGGCGACGGGCGCGGCTGCGGCGTCGAGCACCAGGGTGCGCGACTGGCCGGCGTTGACCGTGGCCGACTGCGAGGTGATCGCGCGATCGCCCGCGGAGATCTTTGCCTCGACGGGGCCGGGCGCGACGGCGATGGGCTTGTCCCATTGCTCGCGCGGGACCTCGGTGTCGCCGATGCGGACGAGGGTGGTGGGGCCGGGGTGGACGACGCTGATGGTGACGAGGGCGACCTTGGAGAGCAGCTCGTCGCGCTCGACGCGGGCGGTGTCGCGCGTGGGGAGGTACTTGTCTTCGGTCTTGCCGCGCTCGGCGGCCTCTTCGACGACCTTGTCGAACTCGGCGTACGCCGCGCGCGAGTCGCCCGACGCGGCGAGGCAGCGCGCGATGTAGAGGTGCGAGTTGGGGCTGGCGACCGCGGCGTACGAGAGCCGGAATTGCTCGAGCGCCAGGGCGAACTTCTTCGCTTTGAAGAGATCGCTGCCCTTCACGTAGAACGCGGTCGCCTTCTTCGCGGCGTCTTCCGAGGGCACCCCGGTCGGGGCCTTCGCGCCCTTGGGCTGCGCCTGCGCCGTCGACGTTCCCAGCGCGACGGCGGGCACGACAGCAGCAATCATCAGCGCACGCATCCACACGCTCATTCGCATCGGCTCAGATCCCCTTCGGGTCGTACTTCTTTGTGACGGGCGGCTTCACGGGCGGCTTCACCAGAGGCTTGACCGGCGTCGTGGGGACCTTGCCCTTCGGCGTCCATTTGGTCGGAGGAACCACGGGATCGGCGGTGGGAACCGCGGTGGCGGGCGGCGTGGGCGGAGGCGCGACCTCGACGGTGGCCGGGGGCGGAGCGACGACCACGGCGGGCGTGGCGGCCGGCGGCGGGGCGTCGACGGCGGTCGTCGTGGCGGTGGGCGCAGCGATGGTCGCGGCCGTCGGGATGGTCGTCTCGGGGTGCGCGGCCCCGGTCGGGCGTTTGCTGCCGCCCAGGGCGAAGGCGAGGACGCCGACCAGCGCGCACGCGCCCACGATCGCGCCGACGATGACCTGGAGCCGCCGCGACTGCGGCCGCGGCGGCGGCATGCTCTCGGGCTCGTCGAGGGTCGACGGCGCCGAGGTATCGTCGTCGATGCTCGTTTTTGCGGAGTGCGGACGCGCGGGTTCGGTGTCGATGCTCGAGCTCGCGGGGGCGAACGCGCTCAGGAGCACGTCGTCGCCGGGCGCGGCGGGGGCCTTCGCGGCTGCGGCGCCGTCGTCGAGATCGATCGACACCGCGATCTCGTCGCTCGCCGCCTTCAGGCCGGGGCGCGAGCTCTTCACGCTCTCGGCCTCGGCGTCGGGCCGCGTGGCTGCGGACGGGCGCTTTCCGCTGTCGAGCAGCCGCAGCGCCTCGGCGCGCGGGATGTCGGCGCTCGAGCTGGTGAGCGCGTCGAGCGAGGCGATGGCCGATTTGATGTCGGCCCCGCGCTTCGCCTGCGCGTCGCCGATGGCCTTGCGCACGAACTCCGCGACCTCGCCCTCGCTGGCCGGCTCGCCGAGCGAGAGGCCGACCTGATCGAGCGCGCGCTGGAGCTCGGCCGCGGTGGAGAAGCGATTCTTCGGATCCTTCTCGAGGGCCTTGAGGACGAGCTTTTCGAACTCGACCGGCAGCGCCGCGTTGATCGTGCGGAGCGGGACGGGGCTCTTCAGCGCGATGTTCTCGACCGTCTTGCCCTCGGTCTCGCCGCGGAACGGGTGGAGCCCGGTGGCCATCACGTAGAGCAGCGCGCCGAAGGAGAAGATGTCGCTGCGGCGATCGAGCGGGAGCCCGCCGAGCTGCTCCGGCGAGAGGTACGGCGTCTTGCCCTTCACCATCCCGCCCGCGCGGGTGACGTGCATCCGGCCCTTGGATTTGGCCACGCCGAAGTCGACGAGCTTGACGAAGCCGGCCATCGACACGAGCACGTTGGCGGGCGACACGTCGCGGTGGATGAGGTCGACCAGGTTGCCGCTGTCGTCGCGGAGCTCGTGCGCGGCGTGGAGGCCGGCGCACGCTTGCGAGGCGATGCGGAGGATGACCGGGAGCGGCATCCCGCCGAGCGCGCGCGCGGCCTTGAGGACGACGCTGAGGTTCTCGCCGTCGACCCACTCCATCACCAGGTACAGGACGTCGTCTTGCTCGCCGAGGTCGAGGATCTCCGCGACGTTGGGGTGACGAATGCGCGCGGCGACGCGGGCCTCGTCGAGGAACATTTGCTCGAAGTCCGGATCGTCGGACACGTCGGGCAGCATCGTCTTCACGGCGACGAGCTTCTGGAATCCACGCGTGCCCATGAGGCGCGCGGCCCACACCGAGGCCATCCCGCCGCGGGCGATCGGCGTCAGGATCTCGTAGCGACCGAGGGTGCTCGCCGGTCCAATTTTGTCGATGGCCGTGGCCGATTTGCCGCGGATCACCGAGTCGGACGTGGGCGTGTCGCCGGTCTTGCGCTCCGATTGCGGGCCCGACTTCGCGAGCAGGGCCGAAGCCGTCGCGATGACCACGGGCTCGCTCTTGGGCTCGGGCGCGGGCGGCTCGGGTGCAGGCGCAGCCTCTTCGGGCTTCAGCACCGGTGAGCCGAGCATCAGCGTCTTGCCGCGCGCCGGGAGCGCCGGCCTCACCGGGGGGACCGGCGTGGGCGCCGGCGCGATGACCGGGAGCGCGGGAACCGGCTTCGGGGGGGCGGCCTTCACGGCCTCGGGCGGCGGCTCGCTCGACCCCATGTCGATGTCGAAGCCGTCGTCGACATCGTCGACCACGCTCTCGAACTCGGGGCGCGGCGGCGGGGGCTTCGGGGTCGCGGGCTTGGCGACGATCGGCTTCGGGGTCTCGGCCTTGGCCTCGACCGGCCTCGCCGCCTCGAGCTTCGGCGCGGCGACGCCGAGCAGCGTTTGCTTGCGCTGCACGACCGGCTTTGCGGCGGGCTTCGGGACCTCGATCTTGGCGTCGGCGGGCTTCGGCGTCTCGGGCTTGGCCTCGACGGGTTTCGCAACCTCGAGCGTCACCTCGGGGGCCTTCGGCATCGGCGCGGTGATCCGATCTTCTTCCGGCGCGCTCGGACGCGTCTCGATCGTCGGGCGCGGGGGCGGCGGCGGGATCGTCGGCGCGCGCGCCGTGCGGGCCGCGGAGGGCTCGCTCTGGTTGCGTCGCGCGGCGATCGCCTTGCCCGCGAGCTTCTCGACGAGCTCGGCCACCTCGGCGTGCGGCGCCGCGCTCGCGCCGCCGGCCTCGACCGCCGCGAGGAGCTCGCCCGCGGTCTGGTAGCGCCGCGTCGGATCGCGATCGAGGGCCTTCTGGATCGCCTCGTCGAGCGCGGAGGGCAGCGTCACGCCGGCGATGGTCCCGGGCGCGGCGATGGGCGCGGTGAGCACCTTCTGGATCACCGCGGCCTCGATCTTCGAGGAGAACAGCCGCTGCTTCGTGGCGCCCTCCCACAGCACGACGCCGAGCGCGAACACGTCGGCGCGCGGCTCGAGCGCCACCTGCGCGGCGATGGGCGAGGCCATCGACTTCACGCGCTCCGGCGCCGCGTACGCGAGGCGATCGCCGTTCTTGGCGCCGAGGAGCGGCAGCCGCGCCAGCCCGCGCGCCGTGCCGAAGCCCACCACGCGCGTGATGCCGTCGACGCCGACGAGCAGGTGCTGCGGGGAGAGCTCGCCGTGGCAGAGCGCGTCTTGCGCGTGCGCGGCGGCGACCGCGTCGAGCGCGTCGAGCAGGATCCGGATCACGATCGGCAGCGGCAGCCCGGCGGGGCCCGACGCGGTCACGAGGCCGGCGAGCGGCTCGCCCTCGGCGTGCTCTGTCACGAGAAAGATCTCGCCGTCGAGGTTGCCGGCGTCGACGACGCGGAGCGCGTTGGGGTGCTGGAGCGCCTCGGCGCGGTGGGCGTCGCGGAGGAGCGCCTCGGCCAGCTCGGCCTTCTTCACGAGGCTCTTTTGCACGCGCAACAGCGAGCGCAGCGGCGCGTCGCTCGGCTCGTCGGACGACCGGGCGAGCCAGGTGGTCCCGAGCCCGCTCTTCGCCTGCTCCTTCAGAAGCTCGTACCGCCCGAGCTTCGCGGCGGCGCCTAGCGGCGTATCGAGTGCCATGACCCGCGAATCCTAACAGGTTCGCCATGGCGGGGTGAATGATCGTGACCACTTCTCCGCGCGGCGCCCGCCGGAGTCGCGCGTCGCGGGCAACTTGCGACGCACGCGCTCTCCTCCTAGCATCGGGGAATGACCCTGCTTGTGCGGCCCGGCAGGTCGCGCGTCGCCTCGGACCCGGCGTCGTCGTCGCCTCCTCGGTCCTTTGCCTCTCTCGCCTCGCGAGCGGCTCCGCGGGTGGCCATCGCGTGCGCGTCCGCAGCGCAGCTTCACGTTCCGACCGCGACGACCGAGGCGGGGCCGACGCCATGCCGCTGAGCGAAGGCGACGTCGTCGACGAGAAATACCGCATCCTTCGCCTCCTCGGCAAAGGCGGGATGGGCACCGTGTGGGTCGCGGAGAACCTCCGCGTGAAGCGCCAGGTGGCGATCAAGGTCCTGCTCCGCAGCGCCGCCGAGGCCGCGGGCGACGCCCTCCTCCGCTTCGAGCGCGAGGCCCAGGCCGCAGGGCAAATCGGCTCCGATCACATCGTCGAGGTCCTCGACCTCGGCACGACGCCCGAGGGCGATCGCTTCATGGTCATGGAGTACCTCGAGGGCGACACGCTCAAGCAGCGCATGCGGCGCGGGCGCCTCGACGCGCAGAAGACCGCGGCCGTGTTCTGCCAGCTCCTCGAGGGCCTCACCGCCGCGCACGCCGCCGGCATCGTTCATCGCGACATCAAGCCCGACAACATCTTCCTCCAGAAAGAGAAGGCCGGTCACCGCGACTGGGTGAAGATCCTCGACTTCGGGATCTCGAAATTCAGCCAGATCGGTCCCGAAGAAGGGCAAGTCACCCGCGCCGGCATGGTGATGGGGACGCCCTTCTACATGAGCCCCGAGCAGGCGCGCACCGCCCACGCCGTCGACGCGCGGAGCGATCTCTACAGCGTCGCCGTGATGCTCTTCGAAACGCTGACGGGCCAGGTGCCCTTCAGCGGGACCACCTTCGCCGAGCTGCTCTTCAAGATCGCCTTCGAGCCGCAGCCGCATCCCAAGACGGTGATGCCCACGCTCGACGACGAGATCTGCGCGATCATCCTCCGGGGAATGGAGCGCGATCCCGCGGCGCGCTTCCAGACCGCGGGCGAGTTCGCCGTCGCGCTCCAGGCGTGGGCCGCCCGCCGCGACGCGCTGCCCTCGCGCGAGCAGATGATGATGACCATGCCGTTGCCGCAGCGCGCGATGCAGCCCGAGGCCGTCACCTCGCATGGCCTGCTCGCGCCGCCGCCGCCGGCGCCGCTCAACTCACCCACGTTCGCGTTCGCGCCCGGCGCGCCGGACGACGCGGCGACGCGGAGCTGGGCCAACGAGCCAATCGGATCGGCCACGCTCGATCCCGCGTCGCAGCCTGGATCGCCGGGGATCACGCAGAAATCGTGGGACGGCACCGTGCCGCTACCCACGCTGCCCACGCAGAAGAGCCTCGCGCCGATGATCCTCGGAGCGGTGTTCACCGTCGCCGCAGCGGCGGCCGTGGCGGTGTTCCTGGTGACGCGCGCGACGCCGGTCGCGCCCACCGGAGCCAACGCCGGCGTGGCAGCGACGACCCTCACCAGCGCGAGCGCCGCGCCTCCGCCGACGGCCGCGCCGATCCCCACTCCCGCGGCGGAAGCGTCGGTGGCGGTGGCGGCGGCCGCGAGCGCCGCGCCGGCGAAGACCACCACGGCCGCCACACCGCGCGTCCCAGCGACCACCGCCCCTCCCGCCACCGCAGCTCCGGGGGGCAAGAAGAAGAATGGACAGGTCGTGACCGACTATGGCTATTGACGCCGACGGGATCGCGCGAATCGCCGGGTAATACGCCGAAATAGCCAGGATGCGCGGCGCGACGTAGGTTGTCCTCCGGGAAGGGTAGCGCGGTCGCTGCCCCTTCAGCGCCGACGCTCCCGGCGTGCTCCGCAACCGAGGATCAACAGCCATGTCCAACGCTCACACTGCCACTGACGCGAACCAGAGCCACCCGGCGCTCGACAAGAACGAGCAGTTCCCCGGCAATACCCACGTCACCAAGGCCTATTTCGACTCCAACAGCTCCGTCGGCGACCTCGTCCGCATCGTGATCATGAGCGCGAACGAGACCACGAATTGCGTCGCCAACCACGAGTATCACTACGGCAACACCGACGCCGACATCACCTCGATCACCTCGTTCACCTTGCGCACCGGCACCCTCGACACCTCGCAGACGGCCATCGACGCCTTTGCCGGGAGCCTGCCGTTGCACCTCCAGACGGCGCAGGCCCCGAGCTGGTCACGCGGGGCCTACACCCCGACCGGCGCCCACAATCGCCTCTTCAAGGCCGTCGATCCCGACGACAGCACCCGGATGATCGCGGTGTTGATCGAGCAGAGCGCGCACAACGTGCTCACCCGGATCACCTGGTACAAGACCCAGGACGCCGGGGCCATCTTCGCCACCGCGCCGACGGCGCTCGCGTTCGAGGTGGTGAAGAACGAGTCCGGCGTGCCCAGCCTCGACCCCAACGACATCGCCGGCTGGACCTGGTATCACACCACGAGCATCGCCCTCTGATAGCGCCTCGGGTGTGGGTCGTGGCGCGTCATGGCGTGATGGTCCGCGCGAGTCGGAACCCGAGCACGCCGTGACGCCACGAGGGGCGCTCGGCGTAGCGGACCGAGAGGCGGGAGAGATCACCCGCCGAGATCCAGGCGCCGCCGCGCAGGGGTCGATAGGAGTCGTCGTCGCTCCGGGCCGGCTCCACCTGCACGACTCCGCCGATCACCCGCGGTCCTTCCAGGCTCCAGCGATCGCAGCACCAGTCGCGCACGTTGCCGGCCATCCCGCGCACTCCATAAGGGCTCACGTCGGTGAGATAGTCGTCGACCGGCATGATCCGCTTGCGCTCGCGGTGGCTGCCGGACACGCACGCCCAGGTGGGCTCCACCTGATCGCCCCAGGGCATGAACCGCCCGTCGACGCCGCGCGCGGCCTTCTCCCACTCCATCTCGCTGGGCAAGCGCCAGGGCAGCCCGGTTCGACGCGCCAGGTGGGCGGCGTACGCCGTGGCAGCGTGCCAGTCGACGAAGACCACCGGCCGCGCGTGGTCGGTCTCGGGCGCCATGAGGGCGTAGAGCCCGGTGTGCTCGTCGAGCCGATAGGCCAGCAGCGCGCTGTCGTTCACGTGGGCTCCCGGAGGCTCCCGCGGGCAGCACTGGAGCGCTTCGTCGGCGCGGTCCTCGGCGATGAGCGCGTTGAGGAACTCCACGTAGTCGCCGTTGGTGATCGGGTGCTTGCGGATCACGAAGCCGTCGAGCCAGGCCCGCTGTCGCGGCAGACTCTCCCCCGCGCGGGGATCGCCGCCGAGGATGAACCACCCGCCGGGGACGTAGACGTTGTCGGCGCCGAGCTCTTCCTCGGACAGGAGGCGAATTGGACAGGGTGCCTGGCCTTCCGGCCGCACGCCGTCCCAGTGCTCGCCTCGGCCGATCGCCACGGGATAGCGCACCTCGCGGAAGCCGGGCGCGGTGATCAACGCCAGGTAGCTCCCGCGCGGGAGATCGAGCGCGGCGAAGGGAGCCGTCACCACGCGCGTCGTCGCCTCGTCGAGCGTGAGATACCGATCGATGAGCTCGTAGCGCTTGATGGCCACGCGGGCGCCCGGGGGATCGGTCACCATCGTCAGGCGCCCGTCGCCGCGGAGGAGCTGGTCGTAGCGGGCCCGGGCCTCCGGGCGCAGCTCGCCGGCGTGGCTCTCGAGGAGCGTCGCAAAGCGGGTCGCGGCGGGCAGGTGGTGATCGGTCTCGGCGCGGAGCAGGCCCTCGGTGTAGTGATCGGCGAGCGCGGTGTGGGCCTCTTCCAGGCCGGGAGCCTCGTTGAGCGCCGAGCGCAGCTTCTGGGTCCAGATCGTCTCTTCGCGCAGCGCGTCTTGCTCGAGCTGCGCGGCGTCGTCGGCGAGCTGCCAGCCCTCGGCCTTGTCCTGGGCGCGATCGAACGAGCGCAGCTTGTCGAGGATCTCGCGGGAGCGGAGGCGTTTTTCGTCGGCTTCGCGCCGGAGGCGCTCGATCGCGGGCACGTGGTCGCGGTGCGCGCTCGCCACGATGGCGTGAGCCCGCTCTTCGCGGTCGGCGCCGTCGAGCCAGTCGCGCATGGCGATCATCAGCTCGCCGGCGTGGGCAAAGCGGTCTCCGGGGGCGCGCGCCATCGCCCTCGCGCAGAGCGGGAAGAGCTCGACGGGCGCCTCGGCCCGGGCGATGGTCTCGATCGGAGCCGGCGGGCCTTGGCGGAGCAGCGCCACGATGTGCTGAGGCGACTCGCGTGCTCCGGGCCTCGGGTCGAAGGGGGCCTGACCGCTCAAGATCTCGTAGAGCACCGCGCCGAGAGCGTAAACATCGCTCGCCGGGCTCATCGCGGCGATCTCCCCGCGGGCCTGCTCCGGGGCCATGTACGAGGGTGTCCCGGCGGCGCGCGTACGCGGGCTCGACGCCGGGGAATCGGACTTCGCCTCGGCCGACTCCCACTCTCGAGCCCGGCGCTCGTCGACGCTGCGGGAGAGATCGCGCGCGAGTCCCCAGTCCATCACCAGGACCTCGCCCAGCTCACCGACCATCAGGTTCTGTGGGGTGATGTCACGGTGGATGATGCCCCGCGTGTGGGCGTAGGCCACCGGCTCGCACAGGCGACGAAAGTCGTCGAGCAAGCGGCGGAGAGCGCGCCCGAAGTCGGCCCCTGACAGCCGGTGAAGCGCGGCGATCCGCTTCTCGATCGTCTCGCCGTGGACCCGCTTCATGGTGAACCACACGCGACCGTCGGGCAGCTCTCCCCAATCGTAGAGCGGGACGACGCCGGGGTGCTCGACCCGGGCGGTGATCGCCACCTCGCGGCGGAAGCGGACAACGTCTTCGGGAGACGCCACCGTCGGGAGCTGCTCCTTGCGCGCGACCGAGCGCCCGACGTGAAGGTCGCGAACCTCGCGCACCTCGCTGAACCCGCCGGTGCCGAGGTGCTTCACGTCCTCGTAGCGATCGCCGAACGTTTTTTGCCGGAGCGAGGGAGAGCTGGGCGTTCGGGGTCCGTCGTCCTCGTCGTCGTCAATGCGCACCGTCGCCCCGAGCGGGCCCTGCGCGCCGACGAGCTCCGCCAGCTCGCGCCGCGCGTCCTCGCCGAGCCCGTATTTTTCCGCGATGAGGCGTAGCCGCTCGAGCATGGTGATTCTCCGTCAAGGAGATTGTAACGGAATTGCACTCTCGACTACCATGCATTCGATGGGAGTCTTGAGGCATGTTTCCTCGGGGAGAGCAGTCGCGCTTTCGCCTCACACGGTGGCGGGTCGAGCGCCCACTTGTGCCGTCAGGCTCGCGGAGACGCCCGCGTCGAACAATCACGCCTCGGTATTCTGGACCGGCGAAAGATGGGAGATTCGTGATCTCGGGAGCATGAATGGTACATCCGTCAATGAAGTGACGGTGCCGCTCCAGAAGAACGTGCACCTCGCCCTCGGAGCGGTGGTGCGGTTCGGCTGTGACGCCGAGCGATGGGAGTTGACGGACGACAGCGGACCTGTCGCGATGGCCCGCTCGGTGACGACGGGCGAGATCCGGCGGGCCGAAGACGGCCTGCTCGCGCTGCCGGATCCGGGAAACATCCTCGCGTCGATCCTGCTCGACTCGGGGGGAACGTGGCTTCTCGAGACCGCGGAGGGGGCTCGCCGCCCCGCGCTGGATCGAGAGCAAATCACCATCCTCGGCGACCGGTGGGAGCTTTCGATCCCCTCGTCTGCGGCGGTCGCCGGGACTCAGCAGGTGAAGCCGGCGCCGCACCTCGCCACGCTCACCCTTCGCTTCCACGTCAGCCGCGACGAAGAGCACGTGCGGCTCGACGCGCTCCACGACGAGGTCGTCCTCGCCTTCGGCGAGCGAGCCAGCTTTTATCCGCTGCTCCTCCTCGCGCGCGAACGCCTCGAGAACGCCGCCGACGCGGGCTTGCCCGAGAGCGAGCACGGGTGGCTCCACGTCGACGACCTGATGAAGGCCTTGAGCATCGACGAGCGCCACCTCAACGTCACCGTCCACCGGATCCGAGAGGCCTTTGGAAAGGCCGGCGTGGTCGGCGCCGAGGGCATCGTCCAGCGGCGCCCGAAGCAGGTGCGGATCGGGATCGGGAACCTCGAAGAGCTCAAAGCGTAGGAGTCGCGATCCCCACGCGCCCTCTCCGTGGGAATCAGAAGCTGCCCGAGACTCCCGCGCTCCCGTAGCCAATCCACGGCTCCACGCGCGCTGCCGCCGCGCCCGCCGCTGCCTTGGGCCGGTTGAGCACGAACAGCAAGGTCCCGCCGATGGCCAGCGCCCCGCCGGCGGCCAGGCCGATCACCCCGATGGTGCCTTTGCCGTTGGCGTCGGTGTCGAGCGCGCGCACCGCGGCGGCCGGCGCGTCCGCGCAGCCGACTCCGCACTTCGCAAACGCCGCGTCGGCCTCGGCGCGCTTCGAGGTGTAAAGGCCGGTGAACACGCCGCCGACCACCAGACCCACCACGCCGACACCCATCATCGCCAGGCCGACGTAGCGCCCGTTGCCCGGCGGTTGCAGCGGCTTCACCGCATCTCCCGGGCCGGGGTGCGCGGGATCGCCGCCCGCGCCGACCGCGCCCGGAGGCACGCTCGCGACAAAGGCAGCGGGCTGCAGCTCCAGCACCAGCGCGAGCGACTCGCCCTCTTTCACGCTCAGCGACTTCTCGGGCGCGGCGAACCCCTCGGCCGTGGCCTTGAAGGCGTGCTTCCCGGGGTTCACGGGCCGTGGAATGCCCACCAGCGCCGCGGGAACGGCCTTGTCGTCCATCAGCACGACCAGGCCCTTCGGCGCCGCCGCGCCCTTCACGGTCACCTGGATCGCCGGGATCCGCGGCTCGAGATCCTTCAGCTCCTTCTCGGCGTCCCCGTGCGCGCGCTTGAACGCGGGCGGCGCGGTGCTCGCCAGATCTTCGCGGGTGATCTTCAGGTAGCTCTCCTTCGCGACCACGATGTCGCCGAGGGCCGCCTGCGTCCGCGCGATCATCAGCACGTGCGTGGGCGCGTGGATCAGCGACTCCGCCCGCAGGAAGAGATCGAGCGCCTCTTTGTAGTGCGCGGCCTTGTACTCCGCCCCTCCGCGCTCGGCCGCGGCGCGCGCCCCGGCCTTGTCTTCCGCGCTCGGATCGGCGTGCGCGCTCGGCGCCGCGAGCAGCACACCCAGCATCACCCCGCGCGAAATCCACCGCGCGCCGCCTCGAGCCTTGATCTCACGCATCTCGGATCGTCCCACTCTACGCTCGCCCAGGGTCATCGGTACGGATTCTCTAGCTCTCCCGCGCTGTCCGCGCCCGGCGCCGATCCCAGCGCCTTCGCGCTGCTCACCCCCACGGGATGCGCCGAAACCACGCCCGCCACAACCCCCACGCTCCCCACTCCCCCAACACCCGCAGAAGCCACGCTCAACCCCGTGGACGTAGACGTGGACGTGGACGCTGACGCTGACGCTGACGGCTTCCCGCTCCCGCTCCCGTCCCCGCTCCCTCGCCGCAGCAAGCCAAACATCACGATCGCCACCACGGCCACGATCACCCCCACCGTGATCACCCGCCGCCCCACCGATCGCATCGGCCCGCCCATCGGCAGCTCGATCGGATCCTCCCCTTCGAACGGGATCGGCGCGAGGCTCCCCACGAGCTGCCGCGGCACCGTCACCGACTCCGGGGGAGCCTGCAAATCCGCGGCGATCTCCTCCTCGGTCGGCGCCTCCACCACGCGGCTCGCCACGGGGATCACCTCCGGCGCTTCGGCCGCCGGGGGCGCGGCCACCGGCACCTGATCGAGCCAGCTCCGGATCCCGCTGCGCCGATCGTTGAGCTCGCGACTGAACAGCTTCAGCACGAACGTCGCCACCTCGCGCGACGTGGCGATCGATCCCTTCGCCCCCTGCTCGATGGCCTCGACCATCTCCACCGCCGACTGAAATCGCTCGCCCGGCGGCCGGGAAAGGGCCTTTGTGGTCAGCTCGTCGAGCGCGTCCGAGATCCCGTACACGGTGTCGCGCAGCCGCGGGACCGGCGCGTTGAGCGCGCGCACGATGGTGTCGAACTTGGTGTCGGCGCGAAAGAGCGGCCGCCCCGCGAGCACCTCCCAGAGGATCACGCCCATCGCGAACAGATCGGCGCGCCGATCGATCGGCTCTTGCCGGATCTGCTCGGGCGCCATGTACGCGACCTTCCCCTTCAGCGTCCCCACTTTCGTGTCAGAGGCTTGCGACGTCATTCGCGCGACGCCAAAATCGGTGATCCGGGCCGCGCCGTCGACGCCGACGAGGATGTTCTGCGGCGACACATCGCGGTGCACCACGCCGAGCGGCCGACCCATCTCGTCGGTGAGCTCGTGCGCCGCGTGGAGGCCGGCGAGCGCGTCGAGGATCATTCGCAGCGAGATCTTCCGCGGCACCTGGAGCCCGCTCTGCGCCACGCGGTGCGCGACCTGCGCGAGGGTGACGCCCTCGATGTACTCCATCACCAGGTAGTACCCGCGCGCGCTCGATCCAATCTCCAGGATCGGCACCGCGTGGGTGTGATGAATCCGCGCGGCGATCTTCGCCTCTTCGAGGAACATCTGCACGAGCTCGGGCTGCGCGGCGAGCTCGGTGTGCAACCTCTTGATCGCCACCAGCCGCTGGAACCCGCCGGCGCCTTGAAGCCGCGCCAGGAACACCGTCGCCATCCCGCCCGACGCGATCTCGGTGATCAGCTCGTAGCGATCGAGCCATCGCCCTTGATCGTCGCGCGCGAAGAACCGCGCGTCGCTCTTGCTCGATCGCGCGCCCGACATCGCCGCCGGCATCGGCGTCGCCGCCGGCACCCGCGCGGCCTCGGGCGCCGGCTCGATTGCGATCGCGATCTCGATCGGAGGCGGCGCGCCCGAGGGTTTGCGCGTCGTCTCCGGCGCCGAGTCGACCTCGTGCTGCATCTCGGTCGGCGGGTTCAGATCGACGATCGTCGCCGCGAACCGCGGCACCGAGACCTTCGGCGGCGGCCCGTACAGCTGCGCGATCGTCGACGGCTCGTCGATGATCTCCGGCGAACCGGCCTCGAAATCAGGCGGATTGAAGTCGATCGTCGTCGGAGGAAACCGAGGCACCGCGACGGTCGGCGGCTCGAATTCGGGCACGCGCGGAGGCCCGGTGACCTCGGCCTCGTCGTCCGGCCGCTGCTTGCCGCTCGTGCTCACGCTGCCGCGACTCTGAAGGAATTTCGCCGAGAAGCCCAGCTAAAGGGGACCGTGCGGGCTGCGCGCTGGGAAGAATCGGCCATCGGGAGGATCCGGCTCGTCCGGCGCTGGCAAGCTCGGGCTCCCAGGCGGTACATTGGCAGAATGAGTGCCTCGTACACGCTCGGCGAGCTGGTTCGGGCGGTGGCGGATCCCGATCTTCGCGATACCCTGATCCGCGAGTCGACCCCACCGCAGGTGGGGAGTGGAGGGCAGCTCTGGGAGCTGGACGAAACATTTCGGCGGCTGTTCTTGCTTGCGGATCAGCCATGGATCGGAGAGCCTCGCTTGTCGTGCGATCGGGATAGGCTGGTCAGGGCCGGAAGGGATCGTTCGATCGGGCGAAGATGTTCGGCGGACCACCGTCGTGTCTAATGTTGATGGAGCATCCTTGAGATTCGCGGTTTCAATCAACGGCACCGAGGCTTTCGTTGCGGGCGTACCCGCCGCCGGCTTCGTTGGAGTTCACATCACAGCCTACCCTGGGAAGACGGCGCCCCCGATCTTGCGGGCTTCAGCGCATCACTCGCCTTCGAGCAAAGAGACCATACGCCTGGAGTGGCCAACGCTTTCACTCGAGGTAGGTGATCAGATCGTTGTCACATGTGTTGAGAGGGAGCCGTCGCCCCACGTCGTGCAACGGTCGAGCCGATCCGACGAACGGCTCCTGATTCGCGATGCCGCTATCGCACATCAGATTAACGATGTCGTAAAACGGTTCGAAGGAGAACTTGGTGCGCTCATCGAGCCAGTAGAACGGCTCGAAGCAGCGGCCGATGCCAAGAAGTTTCGCCGTGCTGTCGGACACGTCTTTTCCGAGCTGCTGGAGCGCGTCATGGATCCACTGTGGAACGTGCATCCCGCGCTCCAACCCGACGGCTGGCGATCTGATGTCGAAGGCGATTCGGCGGCGAGTGATTGATGGCTACGCCGCCCAACAAGCGGCAGCAGGCCGACGGTGCCGCGCTTTGCGCGTCCCCGCGGCTGAGTCGCAAGTCGTTCGGCACATAGAAGAGAGCGCGACTTGACCTCCACCAACGAAGACATCGCCGCCATCGCCCAGATCTCCGCCGACTCAGCGCTGCGCGAGCTCGGCGAGCATGTTCCCCAGATGTCGGGCGTTTGCAACGCGTCTATTCGCCCTCCGTGGCCGAGCAAGGGAGTCCTTCGGTATGCTGCTATCTCGTAGATTTGCCCATCTCTTCGCCGCGCTCGCGGTCGTGGTCTTGACGGGCTGCACGTACAACAAGACAGTGGACCAAGCGATTCAGAAATATCAAGCGAATGACTATGCCGCCGCGCTGGCGGAGCTCAAGACCGTTGACGGAAACGAGTCGGATCTCACGCCTCGCTGGGAAGTGCGCTACTTCGTCTTTCGAGGACTGGCACACTTCCGCGCGTACCGGAAGGATGGGAATGCGATCGAT
This sequence comes from Byssovorax sp., assembly GCA_040006075.1. GTDB lineage: Bacteria > Myxococcota_A > Polyangia > Polyangiales > Polyangiaceae > JANYGI01. The sequence goes on from JBDTXR010000086.1 coordinate 25,014, forward strand.
CATGCCGCAGCTCGCCGCTTCTTGACGAA
>JBDTXR010000087.1:0-24969 GCA_040006075.1 Byssovorax sp.
TCAAGGCCGCACGGCCCGCACGTAGCCCTTCGTCGAGCGATACCGCACCACGTCGCCGGTGCCCGGCGCGGAGATCACCCACCCCTGCCCCACGTAGAGCGCCACGTGGCCCGGCCTCCACAGGATATCTCCTGGAGCGATCGAGTCCATCGGCACCGCCGGCAGCGCGGCCACCTGATCGGCCGAGGTTCGGGGGATCTTCTTCCCACCGGCCATCCAGGCGGAGGACGTCAATCCGGAGCAATCGTAACATCCAGGGCCGGTCCCACCCCAGCAGTAGGGCATCCCGAGCCGCGATTGCGCGAACGACACCGCAGCATAGGCGCCCGCCTGGGGCGCAGGCCCGATCCCCGCGGGAGGCGCGCCGTACACGGGAGCACCGTAGTATGCCGGCTGACCGTAGTAAGCCGGCGGTCCGTACCCGATCCCCGTGGCCCGAGGAGCGGCGCAGCCGATCGCCAGGAGCCCCGCAAACGCGGCAAAAATCACCGGGGAAGCGCGCATCTCCCGGGTTTTGCCGCGAAAATCGTCCGCGGGCCAAGAAAACGACCCTCCGGAGCACCCCTCCCACGCGCGGATCGCGCCGGATCAGCGGTAGTCCCAGCGCAACCCCACGTTGATCTGGCGGAAGCCCGCGGGGAAGATGCCGTCCGGTCTGCGGCTCCCGACGTAGATCTGATTGAGCAGGTTCTTGGCCGAGACAAACCCGGTGAGCCCGGTCCGAGCGTGCTTGTAGCGCGCTGTCGCGTCGATCAGGTGATGGGCCTTGATCTCCCCGATCCGCCCCGTGATATCGACAGGTACGGTGTTGAGCTCGTCGGCGAACTGCGATCCGACCATGGTCCACGCGAGCTGCGCGCCCACGCCGCTCGGGTGCTCGACATCGATGGTCGCCGCGACCGTGTGAACCGGCGAGTACGGCAGGTACTTGTCGACGAACGGCCCCTCGGCGAAGACCGCGTTGACAAAGGTGTAGCGGGCCCCGAGGTCGAGATCGAAGCCCCAGCCGGCCGCGCGGGCGAGGCCGAAGCTCAACGCGGCTTCCATTCCCATGTGCCGGGTGCGACCGGCGTTGACGAGATCCACGGTGTTGCCGCCGGCCCGGTTGGAGGGGATGATCTGGTTCTCGAAGTTGGAGAGGAAGCCTGTGGCCTCGCCCTTCAACCACGTGCGAGGGGCGACTCGGGCGCCGATCTCGTATTGCAGGCTGCGCTCCGGCGCGAGATCGAGGTTCTTCCCGGACGAATCGACCCAGCTCGTGACCCGGGGCGGGGCAAACCCCACGTGGAAGCCGCCAAAGACATGAGCGCGCGCCGTGCCCACCACCATGCCCACGCCGGGGATCACCGTGCCCAGCGCGCTCGATCCGGTGACGGAGACGTCCTGCGCGGTGCCGCTCACAATGGCCCTGGAGATCGATCGGTGCGAGCGAACGACCTCGACCCGCGCGCCTGGAGTGACCAGGAGCCAGTCGCGGAAGGCCAGGCGGTCTTGCGCGTAGCCGGCGAAGGCCACCGAGCCGTCGCGCTCGTCGCCGGTCACCAGGCCCTCTTCGGCGACCGGCGTGGCGCCCGTGGACTGGACCCGATGGGCGTTCTCGTAGAGGAGACGCAAGCCCGCGTCGAGCGTGTGGCCGACTCCTGCGGTGTCGAAGCGCTTCTCCAGGCGAGGCTCGACGCCGAAGACTTGATAGCTGCGATCGCGGACCGTGTCGGTGTCGCGGAAGAACAGCGCTCCTCCGGGGACGCTGGTGTCGCCGACGATCCGATCGTAAGCGACGCCCGCCACCGGGCTGCGCTCGTAGTCCTGACGATTCCACGATCGCTCGGTGAAATAGGCGTAGGCGAGCGTGCGGAGGCGCGTCCCCTCGCCCAGCGCGACGTCGTGAATGAGCGAGGCCTCGTAGCGGCGGACCGCCACGGTGTCGTGCGGAGCGATGGTCACCCGCCCAGGATCCGCGAGGAACATCGGCCGCGTCAGGCCGGCGTCGGTGCTGTTCGAGCCCTCGTCGTGAAAGCCAATCTTGGCCGTGAGCTCGCCGGTGCGGCCCACCGGGACAGCGACCTTGGCGAAGACGTCGGCCGCGTGAAACGCCTCTCCGCGGAAGCCGTCGCCGCGCTTGACGTAGCCTTGAACGACATAGCGCACGTCGCCGAGGGTGTCGCCGTAGGTGCCGAGGAGCTTGGCGAAGGCGTGCTCGCCGCCCTGGACCTCGACCCGCGCGATCCGCCCGTCGGGCGGCAAGAGCGTGAGAAAGTTGATGACGCCGCCCACGGTCTGCGGCCCGAAGAGGATGCTGCCGCTGCCCTTGACGACCTCGATCCCGCGCATCCGCTCGACCGGAGGAGAGTAGTAGAGATCGGGCTCTCCATAGGGGTTGATCGCCACCGGGATCCCGTCTTCCAGGACGAGCACGCGCCGGCTGCGGGTAGCGTCGAGCCCGCGGACGCCGACGTCGAGGCGGAGCCCGCCGCCCTCTTCCTGACGCACTTGCAGGCCCGGGACGCGGCGGAGGAGCTCGCCCACGTCGTTGGGGGCGGCGCGGGCGATCTCCCGGGTGGTGACGAGGGTGCCAGAGCCGGGGATCTTCTGGAGGGAATCGGCCTTTTCGCCGATGATTTGCACCTCGATTGGAGCGCTCGGCAGGGCGGCGGGAGCGGGGACGGGAGGAGAGGGCGCGGGCTCGGGCGGCGGATCGGCGGCTGCGCTGGCCGACCAGAGGAGGATAGCGAAGAGTGGCAGTCTGCGGATCACGGGGGTTTGCAGACTCCCATGTGGCTACAGCCCGGAGAGGGAGCGGGGCAGTCCGGGTCGGCGTTGCACGCGATGGTGCAGTGCGGTCCCTTGGAGTTGAAGGGGTAGCAGACGTTGCTCTCGCAGTCGCCGTTCACCTTGCAAATCGCGAGGTAAGGCGCGAGCGCGGGGCCCGCGTCGGCGTCGGCCGGGCCGGCGTCGGTGACAGCGGGCGTGAGGCCGGGGGTGGCGCCGGAGCAGTCGCAGGCGCCGTAAGCGTCGCCCGCCGCGAGGCACTGGTGATAGCCGCGCGCCGCGTCGGCGCAGGTGCAGGCCTCCCAGTCGGTGGGATAGCAGGCCGCGCCGTCGCTGCCGCAGCCCGAGAAGGCGGCGACAGCGAGGCTGACGAAGCAGAGAGCGAGGGCGCGGCGCACCACGGCTCCAGCATTACACCATCAGGGCGAGGGCGTGCAGGTCTTGTTGTGCCACTTGTCGAGCGTCTTCGAGACGAAGGTCTCGACACCCGTCTTGAGGGTCGGCGGGAGCACGTACGCCGGGTGACAGTTGGTGTTGGGCTGGCAGGGCTCGGAGCCCTTCTGGATCCAGCGGTTCGAGGCGATGAGGTCCTTGAAATTCCCGTCCGCGTCGACCGTTCCCGTGATCTGGCGCTTGATGTACGGGAATTTTTTGTTCATGTCGAACGTCTCTTGCTTGTTCGAGCTGAGCCAGTTGCCGCCGTCGCCGTTGCCGTGGCAGCCGCCGCAAGGACCGTAGTTGAGGGTCTGGGCGTTGTAGAGCGTGTCGAGCTTGTTGTCGGTCCAGTCGGTGATATCCATGCAGGCGCCGTACTCGTCGAGCGCTTGCTTGAGCGTGATGGCGGAGGGGGCGCCGCCGTCGGCGCCGCCCATGCCGCCGCCCGTCGAAAGGCCGCGCTCGTTGGCTTCCATCGTGAGCCACGTGGTCACGTCGGTCTTCTCGGCGGCCGTCAACGCAGGACCGGTGTGGGCGCCGTGGAGGAGCATCAGGCTGTTCTCGGGGGCGACCACCAGCCCGCCGTGCTGATCGAGCGCGTTGTACGAGGCCTCGGGGTTCATCCCCATGAAGATCGGAGCGCCGTTCTGGCCGCTGGCGTGGCAGCTCGCGCAGGTGGCGTTGAGCTGAGAGTCGATGTTGGCGATGTAATAGGCCTTGGCCTGCCCACCCACCATGCCGCCGCCGGCGCCGCCGACGCCGACGCTGGTCTCGGCGCTGGTCTCGGAGCCGCCGGCGCCGGGGCCCGCGCCGCTGCCGCCCGAGCCGCTCTGCGTGTTGATGTTGATCGTCGAGGGAGGCGGGGTGGCACACCCGGCGAGGATCAGGAGCGAGAGAGTGGCTGACGCGGCCGTCCAGAGCTTCCGGTTCATGATCAAGCCTCCTTGCGGCGAGAGATGAGAGCAATGGTCAGGCCAAGCGCGGCGAGCCCGCCGAGGCCCCCCGGGATCGACGACGACTCGGTGCCAGGCATGCTGCACGCGCAGCTGCCCTGCTGGGTGGAAGGGAACGAGCCCGACGTCTCGTTGTTGCCGCCGCCGCCTGCACCGGCGCCGCCGCTGCCGCTGGTGGTGCTCGGATCACCGCTGCTCGTGGTGGCCGCGCTGGTCGACATGTCGACCGGCGGAGTCACCTCCTTCGGCGGCTCGGGGACGACCGGCGCATCGGTCTTGCCGGGGATCAGGCTGAGGAAGAGCGCGTTCTTCGGATCGCCGGGGATCCGGCCCGCGTGCGGGGCCACGAAGAAGGTCGCGACGTTCTTCATGTACCCGCCCATGAGGCCGTGTCCGGGGTTCGGCACGTCGCCGATGCAGCGGAGAAAGTCGCGCCCCTGGGTGTTCGGGTTCTGGCCGTAGATGTTGGCGATGTGCCCCGAGTCGCCGTAATAGCCAATCGGCCAGAGGTTGGCCTTGTCGGCCACGACATCGGTGTTGGAGTCGTACGACGCCATCTGGATCCCGGGGAGGCCCACGCCGGTGATCGGAGCGGCCATGATCGCGATGTTGCGCTTGCCGTCCACGCCGTAGCCGCCCGAGCAGATCGCTGCGTGGGTCTGGTAAGTGCCGAGGCCGACCTTGTGCGACTTCTCGATGTACCCCGAGTCGCTGGGCTCGATCACGAACAGGTGCGAGGTGTTCGCGCCCTTGGTGTTGTTCTTCTTGCCGTCGCCGCTCGACTCCTGGAGGTTGACCGCGAACCGCCCGTAATCGAGCATCGCCACGCTCGGCTGGTTCATGTACTTCTTGGCGTTCGGGTCCGACGCCGCGACGATCTTCTTCCAGAGCACCTTGCCCGAGGTCGTGTCGAGCCAGGCGCACTCCACCCCGTCCTCCGGAGGACGGTTATCGCCCTTGGCAGCGCAGAACAGCGACCGATCCGGCCCGGCAGCGACGATGGCCGGCCGGCCGATGTTCGAGGGAGCGACAATGCCCTTGAGGTACGTCTTCTCGAGCGAGATCGTGCCGCCGTCGTCGTGGAGCGTGAGGCCGAGCGCGAACGACGTATCGTTGTTGTTGGTGCTGAGGTAGCCGGCCGTGAAGTGGCTCGCTCCGTTGTACGAGATGTCGGGCGCGCCCTCGTTGTTGTTGTTGTTCTCCGAGACGCGCTTGGGATCCGCCTCGGTCTTGCACATCTCGTCGACCGAGCCGACATAGGTGGAGACGTTGGCCTGATTGCCCTTGTCCGAGCCGAAGGTCCACACGACGTGCTTGCCGTCGGTGGCCGCCATCGGGTGGTTGCAGGGGCGGTCGCCGTCGTAGCTGGTGAGCTGGACTTGATCGGCCACCAGCGTCGGGCCCATCATCGGATCGATTGCCACGCTGGAGCACTTGCACTGCCAGGGACGGTCGTTGTCCGAGACGTTCGAGGACATGTAAATGGTCACCACGTAGGTGACGCCGTTCTTCTGGACGACGACCGAGGTCGGCTGCTCGTTGCCGGCGCCGCCCTTCTCTTTCTGGGGGCCTCCGACGCCGTACGCGAGGCGCATGACCTGGGCCGAGTCGGCCGCAGCGTCGCCGGGCTGAAGAAGGGCTGCACCGAAGCCAAGCGCCGTGAGGGCGATGAGGGTGCTGCGACCTTGCTTGACTCGGCTCATGACTGGCCTCCTTGGGAGAGGACGAACCTCCCCCGCTGCGTCGGAGTCGAATCCCGACGTCGATAGAGGCCTGGATAGAGGCCTCGAGATCCGCGCCGGTGGGACCGTCCGCCCAGCGCTCTCACTCGTTGTCATCATTGTGCACGTCCCGTGCCGCACCGGAACCCTGGCCATTTCCGCCGGTTGCGGCGTCGTCCTGGTCTTTCCCCGATCCAGGCGGCTCGGCCGCGACCAGCTCGGCCAACGGCGCGACGGGCTGCTTGGACGCGGTGACATTTTTGTAAATCATGATCGCGCTGACCCGGAGGCTCGGATCGGTGACCGCGGGGCCGGCCGCGACGACGGCCGCGTCGTCCTTCGGCAGGTGAAGGAGGATCCGGCCCTGGCTCCGTCGCGGGAGCGAGAACGACAGCGTCTTGCGCTCGGCGGCCCACTCTTTCGGGCCGAGGCGCGTGATGACGTCTTCCCCCGAGAGCAGATCGGTGGCGTGGGCGGCGGCCGGATCGACGCCCGCCGAGGTGAGCCAGGCGTCGAGCGAGAACCGCGGCGCCGCGTCGTCGGAGTCGGCGATCAGCATGCTGTTTGGAAGCGTTTTTCGCTTCATCGCCGACACCAGCGCGCCGTCGACGTACACCCGCGTGCCCTTCAGGGCCTCTTCCGGGAGCGCGTACGGGACGCCCTCGATCGGCTTTCCGTCGGCGAACGAGAAGCTGTGATCGCTTGATTTGTAGGTCGGCGGCTCCTTGTCGACGTAGAGCGTGACCGCGACGATGGTGTCGATCGAGGTGTTGATCACGATCCCGGGAGGCCAGTGGACCCGGGGTTTGCCGGCGTAGCCGCGCGTGAACGAGAAGACGAGCGTGTCCTTTTGCTTGCGGAGCTCGTCGCCGGCGAGGATCGCCGCGCGGTCGCGTCCGCCGAGGAAATGCGCGGCGCGCACGCGATCGAGCGGCACGCCGGCCGCGGTGAGGTACTCGGAGAAGCGCCAGCGCGGGACCTCGCGGCCGTCGGCGAGGCGGAGCTTGCGCAGGGGAAGCGTGGGCGGCAGCTCGCTGTGCTTGAGGACGCCGATGGGCTTGCCGTCGACATACACCGCAGCCTCGCGAAAGCGGCGTTTTTGCTCGGGGAGCTTGTCGGGCGCGAAGGGCGGGAGCCGCTCGGAGAGGAGGGCGCGGACCCGCTTCACCGGCGGCGGGCGCGGCGGACCGGCGCACGCCGAGGCGAGCCCGATCGCTGCGATCAGCAGGGAAACACGGGGGAAGAAGCCGGTCGTGCGAGGGTTCGCGCGCATCGTCAGGGGAGACATCATCACCCGAAACGGCAGGCGACGTACGCCGAGTCGACCAGAGGAGATCGGAAGGGAGCGAGGGCGGAGGTGGCTGGTCGGAATTTGATCCAGGTGAGCCACGACGCGCTCAGCGGAAAGGTGGGATACCCACCCCTACGCCGAGCGGCACGGCTCGGGAAGATCAGAAGCCCATCGATCGGACGGCGGCCGCGTTGACGTCGAGGGCGGGTGAGCGCATCGACGGTTTGGCGGCGGGGGGCGCGGCGGCGGCGGCCTTGGTCTTCACCCGCGCGTCGGCCATCTTGCCAGCGGCGACGATCATCCGTTGCTTGTCGACCGCGTTGGACGCGGTGGCAGCCGAGGCGCGGAGCTTGGTCTCGGCGACGGCGAGGTCTTTCTCGGCGCTCTCGTAGCTGCCCTTGTTGAGGTTCTCGACGGCGGCGAGCGCGGCGCGCGAAGCCTCTTGCGAGGTGACGATGGTCTGGGTCTTGGCGTTCTGGTGCTGCTCGACGGCGACGTGGTCGCTCGTGACTTGATATCGCGCCACCACCTCTTGCACGCGATCGAGGTTGCCGTCGGCCGTGTCGCGGAAGTGGAATCGCACGCTGGCGAGGGGGTGAGTCCCGTCGGCCTGGGCCGTGACCCGGACGCGGACGGCCATCTCGCGGTGCTGGCCGCCAAACATGGTCCCGAGCTGGAAGCGGAGAGCTCCGTTGGGACCCCACTCGGTGCGGAGGCCGTCGACGCCGAGGATCTGGACGCCGGGCGCGGGGACGATCTCCAGGACAGCGTTGGTGGCGGCGGTGGCCTGCAAGAGGCCGAGCTCGCTCTCGAGCATGGCCGAGAGCTCGCGCGGCTCCGAGATGTGATAGAGGCGTCCATTCGAGCGCATGGCCAGGGCGTTCAACGTGTGCTCGTCGTAGTCGATGCCGACGCCGACCGCGGTGACCTGAACCCCGCTCTCGGCGCCGCGCGAGGCGAGCTCGCCGAGGATCTCCGGGGTCGAAGGGCCGATGTTCGCGACTCCATCGGAGATGACGACGAGCCGGCGGACGGGGTGAGTCGCGGGAGCGCTGAAGCTGCGGCTCTCGCCGAGGCGGAGGCCGTCGAACAGGTTGGTGCCGCCGGTCGGCTCCAGACTGTCAATCACGCGGTCGATCGCCGCGCGCGAGCCGCGGTCGAGCACGGTGGGAGGGACGCGCTCGCGGGCGTCGTCGGAGAAGGTGTGGATCGACACGATATCTCCGTCGGCGAGCTTCTCGACGAGCGAGCGGGCGGCGAGGCGGGCATTCTCGATCTTCGATCCGGCCATGGAGCCCGAGACGTCGATGACCAGGGCGACCGCCGCCGGCGCGTGCTGCTTTTGCGAGGCCGCCGGGACATCGATCCACACGCCGAGGACGGTGTCACTCACGCCCGCCATCACGAAGTCGCTCGCGCCCGCGGCGCCGACCCAGGGGCCCGCCGGCGATCGCGTGGGCTCGTCGGGGGCGGCGATGACCTTCGCGGGGGCCCCGGTCTTCGCGGCGTCGTCGGCGGCGACGGTCTTCGCGACGGGCACGGCGTCGGGCGCGATCGCGGGAAGCGGGGCCGCGGCGCACCCTCCGAGGACGCAGGCCATGAGCACGATTAGCGGCGACTTCATCATCACGAAACTCCTTATCCTCGAGGTGGCGGGCTTCGACGGACCGGCCCGGCGATCGGTCTACGAGCACGGTGCGACCTCGCAATCCGCTTGCCGATCGAGGCGAGGCCCACCACGATGCCGGCCCCATGGGCTTCTTCGACAAGGCCAAGCAGCTCCTCGGCCTCGGCGGCCCGGGCGACGACGACGACGACGAGGCCGACGCGGTGTCGGCGGACCTGCATGCGCACGGGCCCGGCGCGAAGGGCCGCGATCGCAAGGACCGGCCGCCGCTCGTGGATCAGCCGGCGGGGAGCGGGCAGTCGGTCGACGACGCGCTCGCCGCGCGCGAGGCTGGAAATCCCGAGGAAGCGCGGAAGATCTTCGCGACGATCGATCGCGGCCAGGGCCTCCGAACCGTGCTCCGGGCCGCGGCCGCGCTCGAGGCCGGCGACGAGGGCGAGGTGAAATCGCTGCTCGCCGCGGTGGCCACCGAGGCCGAGGGGTGGAAGCTGGCGCTGCAAATCGCGGGCGCGCTCGACGATCGCGCGCTCGCCGCGACGTACCTCGAGCGCGCTGTCGCCGAGAAGGCGCCGGCCTGGGCGATGGCCTGGGCCCGCGCGGCGTCGAGCGACGAGGCCGAGCGACGAGGCGGCCTGGTCGATCTCTTGTTCGAGGACGCGCGGCTGGCGCGCACCATCGCCGCGCGCGATTTCCAGGTGCCCGGCGCGGTGCCCGACGTCGACGCCACCCAGCGTTACGCGGCGTTCGCGCACGGGCGCGACTCGATCCGTCGCTTCGGCGCGGCCACGGTGGCCCGCCTCGTCGATCGCGCCAAAGGAGGCTCGCGATGAGCGAGAAGGCCCGCCCTCTGCTCTCGCTCTACACGCTGAATCGCCCTGAATTGAAGGCGTTTTCCAGCGAGATCCGCGCCGTGCTCACCTCCGACGATCGCGAGGGGCTGGCCCGGATCCTGGGCCTCGGCGCCGAGCTCTCGGCCCGCGTCGGCAAGGGTCCGCGCGCGGTCGACTGGTTCCTGCGCGACGAGGCCGATCCCGCGGCGGCGCCGCTCTACGCGTCGCTGCGACGGGTGGCGAAGAAGCGCGCGCTCGAGCTCGCGTGGACCAGCGCCGAGCCCTCGCTCGAAGGGCGCCTGCGGGCCTTCGACGTGCTGCGCGACGACGCGCGCCTGGCCAGCCTGATTGACAAGCTGCTCGACGCCGAGCGGCTGCCCTGGTTCCTGGTGCGACCCGGGGCGACGTCGGGCTGGCTCGACCGCGCCAAGCGCGAGGATCTGGCCGGGCAAATGCGGCCGTTGCGGTCGTCGCTGCCGAAGGAGCTCCAGGCCTTCGCCGACGCGATCCGCGATCTCGACGGCGACGTGGTCGTTCACGACCTGCTGTAGCCGCGGGCGCCCGGGCCGCAGCAAAGTTGGCCTCGCGCCTCGATCCGCGCATAGTCGAGGCATGCCGTCTCTCCAAGGCCCCCTCGTGCTCGCGGTGTCCCTCGTCTTCGCGGTCCCCCTCGGCGGCTGCGAGGAAGGCTCGCCGGCCACCGCGATGCCCGCCAAAGCACCCACCGCAGCCCCCGTCGCGCGCGCCAACGCTGCAGCGCAGGCGCCGCCCGGCCACGTGCTCCGCCCCGAGGTGGACCGGGTCCTGGTGCAGCAAGGGCCGCCGTGGATCCTGCGCCGGGTGATGCGGGAAGAGACCTTTGGCAAGGACGGCCATTTCGCCGGCTGGCGCATCACCGGGCTCCCCGAGGAGTGGCGCTCCATCGATCTGCGCCCCGGCGACGTGGTCTCGCGCGTCAACGGGAAGACCCTGGAGACGCCGGACGAGGCCTGGGACGCGTGGAAGTCCGTCGCCGGCGCCACCGAGATCAAGCTCGCTCTGGTGCGCGACGGCGCGCCGCGCGATCTGGTGATCCCGATCGATGGCGATCCCACCGCCGCCGCGGTCCGCGCGCTCGAGCAAGACACTCCGCCTCCGGGCCACCCCGCCGCGGCGAAGTCGCCCCGAGGGGTCGTGCAAATCGGCGGGAGCGAGCCGCCCGCGGGCGATTTCGAGAACGATACCTATTGAGCGGAGGGAGCGTGGGAGAGGCGCACAGGCCCTCTCCCGGAGCTTCAGAGATCGACGGCCAGGCCGACGACCCACGAGGTGCTGCCGAGGTAGAACGTGGGCGTGGATCCAAGGCCGTTGAGGTTGGCGCGCATGAACTCGCCGAAGAGGTAGGCGTGATTGACGCCCGTCGTCTCGTCGAGGCGGGCCGCGGCGCGCGGATCGAGGAAGTTCAGCGCCAGCATGCCTCCGAGGGCAAAGTGGGTTCCCCAGGTGCCGCCCGCGCCGGTGTAGCCCGTGGGGACCGGCGAGCCCATCCAGATGCCGAGTCCGAGGCCCACCTTGGCGTACGGGACCAGGGGAAACCCCGTCCGCCGCATGAGCTCGTCGAAGCGGACCACGCCCGAGAGGTGCATGGGCATGATGGTGAACGAGGTGGCGGTGGTCGAGTCCTTCGCCGACTCGAGGATCTTGGCCTTCGCCGAAGCGTGGGTGTAGCCCCAGCCCAGGCCCGGCCCGATCGCCCCGATGTAGGGGATCCGCAGGGGGAGAAAGTCGAGCTCGAGGCCGAAATAGAACTGGTCGTTGGCCCCGAAGACGCGTTCGTACGGCAGGAGCCCGGCGGCGTTGGCGCCGAGCCCAGGCTTCTTGTCGACCTCGGGGAAGTACTGCCCAAAGCGCAGCTCGAAGGTGAACTGCTGGGTGGAGCTGGACTTCCCGAGCGACTCGGTGCGATCGAGACGACGCCAGTCGGTGGAGGAGCCGTGGTACTCCTGCGCGCGCGCGGGCGCGGCAGAGGCGAGGACGGCGGCGACGGCGAGGGGCGCGAGCGCGGCGCCGAGCAGAGGCCTCATCGGGCACCCCGCGCGCCGCGGACACCGCGCTTGCGCCGGCCGCGCCTGGCCGCGAGCCCGAAGACGACCAGCCCGCCGCTGACCAGCGCGGCAAACGATCCTCCGCGATCGCCCCCCATGCTGCAAAAGCCACATCCGCTGTCCTTGAACCCGCCGGTGCACTGGTACACCCGAAGGATGCTGTCGACCGGCGCCGGCGCCCCACACTTGAGCTCGGACAGCTTGCCCACGTTGCCGACGTCGTCGTACGCGGCCATGGCGACGACATAGGCCTTGCCGTTGACCAGGCTGCTGACGGTGGCGACCGTGCCCGTGTCGATCGGCTCGCCCGTGCCGGTCCCGTCGGGTACCTGGCCGGCGACCAGCACCGAAGACGCCGGGACGCACGCTGCGACTGCCCCGCTGGGATGGCAAGCATCGGTGTTGCCACCGCTGGTGACTCCGGTGCTCATGGTGCTGCCGGTGGTCGTCGTGGCGCCGTTGGAGGTGCTGCCACCGGCGCCGGCCGACGTGCTGGCCGCGGCGCTCGAGCTCGACGAGGCCGCGGCGGTGGCCGCGGAGGACGACGACGAGGTGCTCATCCCTCCTGCGCCGCCGCTCCCGCCAACGCCGGCTCCGGTGCTCGACGAGCTCGCGCCGCCAACCCCGGTCGCGGCGGACGTCGACGCGCTCGACGATCCGCTGGTGGACGCGCCCGCCCCGCCGCTGCCCCCACCCGAGGTGGCGCCTGCGCCGGCCGCAGCGCTCGTCGTCGTGCTCGCGGGCGCCCCGGCGTCGCCGAGGCCGTCGTCGAGGAAGACATAGTATCCGACGCGATCACTGTCGGTGTTGGTGCCGTCGGTGAAGTTGACCTGGAGCGCTTCATCGCCCGAGTCGACCGAGCCCAGGATCGGCGGCTCGGGGCCCCAGAGGTCGATGCCCGAGTCCTCGTAGATGGCGAAGTTGTCGGTGTTGGCCACGAAATCGAGGCTCTTGACGTTGAGGAGGAAATAGAACTTCAGCGGGATGGCGCTGGTGTCCTGGGCTCCGCCGTCGGCCAGCTGCTCTCCGCAGCCGGAGATGCCGAACAGAGCATTCAAGTCCTTCACCTTGATCTTGACCGTCGGGTTGCCCATCGTCGGGTTGGTGACGGAGAGGTGCTTGCAAAAGCCGCTTCCCCCGCGCGTGGTCGCGAGCAGACAGTCGGAGTCGAATCGGCTGGCATAGGCGCTGATCGTGCCCGACGCGCCCGTGGCGCCGCTGACGGCGACGGGGAACGTCAGCTCGATCTCGTCGGTGCAGTCTTTGTAGCTGATCCAGTTCTGCTTCGTCGTCGTCGCTCGGAGCGTGGCGCTGCGCGTCGGGACGCCCACCGAGACGCTGCCCGACTGGACGCTCGGCGTCGTCGTCCCCGCGTCGAGCGCTGACGCGGTCGAGGCCGCCGCGATGCTCGCCATCACCGTCGCCGCCCGCAGCCAGCCGCCCCATGGCCGTGCTCGCCGATGCCCAGATTTGCTGATCGAATTCTTCAACACAGAGGGCTCCCTTTTGAGCACACCTCGTGCCACGCGGCAAACACTGATCACTCCGCGCACTTACGCAGGATCCGTCGCCGCGCTCGCCCTCGCGCGCTGACGAGTTGGCCGGCGCACGGGGCAGCTCGTGCCACGTTGTCATCCGGATTGATCAAGAGGTGGCGGCGCGGATCGTCTCGCTCGCGGGCCCGTCGTCGTCGGATCCGAAGCCATCGAAGATCACGATCTCCTCCGGGCACGACAGCGACGCGGGTCGGCGCGCCCAGCGCTGGATGGAAACGCGATCTCGATGACGGCGTCGCCCGCGATGGCCTGGAGCGCCAGGAGCGCGAGGAAGCGCTGCACGGCTTCGATCGTCGGACGAGCCGTCTCGATTTCGAGCGAGAGCGAGATGCGTCGATCTTCGATCGCCCACGCGCCGACGTACTGTTCGTGCACGTCCGTCTCGGCCAGCTCGGCCGCCCGCGCAAACGCGAGATGCGCGCTGTCCGGAAACTCGAGGTCGACCGAAGTTGACCAGCGAACCATGCCTCGCCCCTCGCGCCCGAGGCTACCGGACGAGGTGTCGGGTGTCCCGCCCGTTCACCGGAGACGGCCGACGCGACCGGATGGCCTCGACCGTCTCCCGCAAGAGCAATTTCGTGGCGAAGCGACGCTAGCGAACGAGGCGCACGAGCACGTTGCCCGCCTTGAGATCGTCGCGGAGGAGCACCTCGTAGCGGCTCTCGTCGAGGTTGCCCGCGCGGAGGATCAGCAAGATTTCCTGGGCGCGTTTGTCGGAGAGCGCGGCCTTGGCGCCCTTGGTCCCGACGCCGATGCTGACCTGCTCGATCTTCGGGTTGGCGCGCATCGTCCCCGCGATCTCGTCGAGCGCGGCGCGCCCGTCGGGGGTGAGCTTCTCGTCTTTGCCAAACTCGATCGCCGGGGTGACGACGAAGCCCGCGGTGGTGAGCCGCGCGTACTTCGGGCAGCCGGTCGGCGCGCCCCCCGGCTCGTTTTTGCATTGATCGATCGGATCGGGCATGCCGTCGTTATCGCTGTCGGGGCACCCGTTGGCCTTGGGATCCTCGTAGGGAATGCCGGCGCGATCGGAGCAGAAGTCCTCTTCGTCGGGGATCCCGTCCCCGTCGCGATCGCGCGCGGGGCACCCGTTGCGCTTGGGATCACGGCTCGCCATGCCGGCCTCGTCGGGGCACGCGTCGTCCTTGTCGAGGATCTTGTCGAGGTCGCGATCCGACGGCCCCGCCGGCGGCGGCTTCGGCGGCTTGCCACCACCGACGTACGCGAGGTTGAGAATGCCGCGGACCTGGGCGCCGCCCGGAGCTCCGCCGAGACCGGGCCCGCCCGCGACGCCAATGCGGAACCCGCCGAGCTTGAAGCGGATCGCGCCGAGCGGTTCGAAGACGATCGCGGCGCTGGTGTCGGCCTGTTCGAACACGGCGAATGAGGGCTCGACCCCGAGCGTGACCGACTTGCTCACCTTGAAATGCACGGCGCACCCCGCCGCGAGGCGATCGCCCGCGCGCTTGGCAAAGAAGCCCGGCGCGAGGTTGAACGTGCACCCGTAAAGGATCGAGGTGAGCTCGCCCGCGACGCCGAGATCGACCTCGGCGCGGAAGTTCTTGTCGGACAGGTACGACGACTCGACGCCGGTGGGCGCCCAGAATCGGCCTCCGAGAAAGATCCCGAGCGGGAGCGTGTCGTAGACGCGAGCGTGCGCGCCGATCCGGAGATCACCCTGCGCGGGCGCGGTGGCGGCGATCGGCGTGGACGGGCCGTAGGCCACGGGTTTGTCCCCGGTTTCGAGGAGTCCGAAGGGCATGCTCAGATCGAACGAGAGCCAGTGCACCGGGGTGATCGAGCCACCGACGCGAGCGATGAGCGCGTTGTCGACGAGCGTCGCGAGCGCGCGCTTCTCGCCCGCAGAGTCGACGCCGACCTCGCGGAGCACGCCGTGACTGAAGTCGAACGAGGCTCCGACCGCGAACTCGACGCCCTCGGTGAACGGCGCGTGCGGCCCCTCGGCGCGGACGAACGAGCTCTCCGGGCTCGCGGCCTGCATTCCATCGATGCGCACCCCGTCGGCGAGCGCCCGCGGCCCCGCCGCGGCCGCAACCCCACCGTACGCCATACCCAGGGCCACGACCGTGGCCGCGCCCATCCACCGAGATCGGTCTCGCACTGTCGCAACCTTACAGCGAGCACCCGGGTCGGCGAAACTCCTGTCGCGCTCTCCGGGGGCGCAACGCCGAAAAAACAGCCCTACATCGGCGCGCTGCCAACCAGATGCATGCGATCGCGAGGAGGCACGTCCAACCTCCCACGGCGACGGAACAGAGATTGCTTCCAGATTCCGTGGAAGACTCCACCTGTCGCGCGCCTGGCATTCGACGCGAAGAGGACCCACTATGTCGACGATGCTTTCCCGCGAAATTCCCTCCTCGACCGGCCTCGTTTCCCGGCCCGCGCCCCGCTTGCGCTGGGTCGCCCACGTCGCCGCCCTCGCAGGCGCCGTGCTGTCGACCGCGTGCACCTTCGGCGCGGGTGCCGTCGCGCACGCGGAGACAGGCGGAGCGTCACCGCCCGGTTACACCGGCGAAGTGGACGCGACCGCGCAGGGTGTCGATCCGGCGAACGATTCCTACGCCGACACCGATCCGAGCGCGCTCTCCGATTTCCGGGAGCCGCTCTCGCCGTACGGCTCCTGGGTGGAGGACTCGGCCTACGGAACTGTGTGGGTTCCGAGCACCACTGTCGTCGGATCGGACTTCGCGCCGTACCAGTCCGCGGGGCACTGGGCCCTCGACGACAACGAAGACTGGATCTGGGTGAGCGACTACGACTGGGGCTACATCCCTTTCCATTACGGTCGCTGGGTGTGGCTCTCGAGCTCGGGCTGGGGCTGGATCCCCGGACGCACCTACGCGTCGGCGTGGGTCAACTGGCGCGTCGGAGACGGGGGGTACATCGGCTGGGCGCCGATGCCGCCGGCCTGGTACTGGTACGGCGGCGTGGCGACCGGCCTGTGGGTGACGCCGTATGCCGCGTACTGCTTCGTGCCGACGGCGTACGCGTTCCACGAGCATGTCTCGACCTACGTCGTGCGTGATCGCGCGGTGGTGACCGCGGCTGCTGCGACGACGCGCCCGTACACGCCGGCGCATCCGACGGTCGGCGGCAGCGGGCCGCACGGCGCCGGCGCCCGCAGTGCGAACGGCTTCCGCACGGCTTCGCCGCGCATGGGCGACGCCGGGATCGCTGCGGCGAACGCGCCTCGTGGCCGCGTCGCGCCGGACAACCGCGCGGCGGCGCTCGCGACCCGCAGTGGATCTGCGTCAATTCGTCACTCGGCGTTCGGCGCACCGCTGGCGTCGTCGCATCGCGGTGTCGCGGCCGATGCGTGGCAGACGCACGCGTCCGGGTTCGATCGCGGGCAGACGCGGACGCTCGATCGCGGGCAGCCGGTCTTCGATCGCGGCCAGCAAGATCTCGATCGCGGCTCGCGCGCTCCCGCCCTCGATCGCGGCGCAGCGTCGAGCCGCGACGCCTCCGGCAGCCCGGTTCTGCGCACGCCGACGCGCGACTATCCGCGAGCGGCGCCGGGCTTCTCATCGGCCCCGGTGTCGCGGCCTTCGTTCACGTCCACGCCCGCGGCGCGCCCTTCGGCGCCTTCGGCCCCGGTGTACCGCTCCTCGGCGCCGTCGCCGTCGTTCCGCCCGTCGGCTCCCGCGCCGTCATTCCGGCCTTCGGCGCCGAGCTTCCATGCCCCGTCGGCTCCGTCGCGTGGCGGCGGCGGCGGCCGGCATCGCTGATCTCTCGCGCACACCACCCGTGGTCCAGGTCTTGCGAACGTCTGGGCCACTCGTTTTCGAGGAGCTGATCCGATGCGCGCTTCGACTTCTGCCATGACGCTTCGTTCACGTGCCCTGTTTCCCGTGGTTCTCACCTCGGCGCTCGTCGGCCTCGCGGTCGCCATGACCGGGTGCTTCTGGGGCGGTAGCTCCGAGCCGGATCCGGTCACCACCGTGCCGGCGCCGATGCTCGATGTTCCCAAACAGGTGGCGATCACGCCCGACAAGACTCTCAACGCCGATCCGGGCTCCGGGGTCGGGATCTTCGTGGAGTACGCGACCGGCGGTCACTGGCACGTGTGGACGACGTGCGACACCGCCAGCTCGAAGCTCGCGTGCGACTTCGAGGTCTTCGCCATCCCCGAAAAGGACGCGAAGATCTCCAGCGTCAAGCCGGCCGAAACGCTCGAGGGCGGCGATGCCGCCGAGCAGCTCGCAGACGGCAGCGCGCACCTCTCGGCGAGCACATCGACCGAGCTCGACGGGATGACCTTCGACGCCACCCCGGGCGCCGTCGTCGAGCTCGAGGTGTACTTCGACGGCGTGCCCGATTCGCGCGTCGTGTTCTGGTACGGAAACGAGACGCTCCACACGGGAGCGCCCACGGATCCTGTTGATTTTCTCCCCGACGCGCCCTGAAGCGGGAGCGCCCCGGTCGCCCTATTTCGCGACGATCGGGTAGCCCTCGGCGTCCCACGACTCGGGCGCCGGTAACGGCTGCCCGTTCGGGAGCTTGATCTTCGCGAGCTGCGGCAACACCGCGGCGCGCGGGCCCACCACCACGATCGTCGTTGCCTTCGGATCGACGCTCATCGCCAGCTCGCCGAGGCGGGCGCGTGTGGCTTGCTGGCGAGCGCGGCTGGCGGCGGCGTCGAACTCGGGCGGCAACCCGAGCATCGAGAGCTTCGCCAGGCGGCTGGCGATGCCGCCGACGCCCTCGTAACCCTGCACGAGGTCGGCGCGATCTTGCGCCAGGACCTTTGCCACTTCGTCATCGCTCAGGCCCGAGGCGGCCATCTTGCTGAGCTCCAGGAGCATCTGCTCGAGCGCCGGGCCTGTCGCCTCGGTGACGACCGACGCGCGCGCGGTGAACGAGCCCGTCCCGCGCGTCTCGGCGAAGCGGGAGCCCGCGCCGTACGTCCAGCCGTGCTCCTCGCGCAGGTTCTGGTTCAGCCGCGACGTGAACCCGCCGCCGAGCGCCGTGTTGACCAGATCGAGCAACGGCGCCTTCGGATCGGCCGCGGCGACGCCCTCGCGCACCACGGTGATCACCGATTGCGCCGCGTCGGACGGCCGATCGACGAGGACCACGCGGAGCGATCCCGCACGCGGCGCGGCCGGCACGATCGGCTCGAGCTTCGCCGTCTTCGGGGCCTTCCAGCTCTTCAGCGCGCCGTCGGCGATCGCCGCGAGGACCTCGTCTTTGCTGATGTCGCCGGCGACCACGAGCGTCGCTTGATCGGGCCTCCACGCCGATGAATAGAACGTTTTTACGCGCGCGAGATCGATCTTCGCGGCGGTCGCGGTGCGTCCATCGGCCGGGTGACCGTACGGGGCGTCGGACCCGAAGAGCGTCGCCGGTGCCACCACGCGGGCGACCTCGTCGGCGTCGGAGGCGCGCTTCGTCAGATCGTTTTTCCAGAGATCCGAGACGCGCTTCCACTCTTTCGCGTCGAGCCTGGGGCGGGCCACGACGTCGCTGAAGATTTTGAACGCGGCGCCGAAATTTTTCTTCAGGACCGAGAGGCTGGCGAAGCTTCCATCGGCCGAGCTGCCGGTGGCGAGGCTCCCGCCCAGGTCGTCGATCGCCGTCGAGATTTGTACCGCGCTCCGCGGGCCCGCGCCCTCGTCGAGCATGTTCGCGGTGATCCACGCCAGGCCCTGCTCGCCCTTCGGATCGGCTGCGGATCCGATCGGGATCGCCACCATCACCGAAACGATCGGGAGCGCGTGGCGCTCGAGCAGCCACACCGTCACGCCGTTCGCGGCGGTGAACACCTGGGGCGCGGGCGGCTCGAAGGGCTTCGCGGCGGCGAGCGTCGGCTTCGGGCCGAGCGTGTCGGGCGCGGGCGGCGGCGCGACCGTTGCGGTGGACGGGGGAGGAGGCGCAGGCGGCGGCGAGACCACGGGCGGCAGGTTCTCTTCGCAGCCGACGATCAGCGAGGTGCTCGCGAAGAGCGCGGCGACGAGACGACGATCGAGCCTCACTGTGCACCTCCCTGGCCCGCGGCGGGCGCGGCGTCTTTCGGCTTCGGCACCACGCGCAGCACCACGCGCGCGGCGGGATCGAGCACGCTCTTCATGACCGCTTGCAGCGACGCCGACGTCACGTCGCGGTAGCGCTGGAGATCCTTCTCGGCGAAGCCTGGATCGCCCTTGCCGGCCTCGTAGCGGTTGAGCAGGCTCGCGCGCTCGGACACCGATTGCAGGCGGGAAACGAAGCTGGTTTCGTACTGGTTCTTCGCGCGCTGCAGCTCTTCGGCGCTCACCGGCTTGGCCACGAGCCGGGCCACCTCGGCGTCGATCGCCGCCTCGAGATCGTCGAGCTTCACGCCGGGCTGCGCGATGGCCTCGATGCTGAAGTACGAGCCGAGATCCTGCGAGGCTTGCCCGGCGTCGACCTCTTGCGCGAGGGGCCGATCGTAGACCAGGGCCTTGTACAGGCGGCTCGCCTTGCCGTGCTGGAGGATCACCGCGGCGAGATCCATCTCGGCGTCGCCCGGGGCGAAGCGCGCGGGGCTGTGAAACGCGATGATCGTCTTCGGGAGCTCGACGTTGTCGAGGAGCGTCTCGCGCACCACGCTGGTGAGCCTGGGCGGCGCGCCCGTCGGCGCCGGCGGCACCACGGCGCGCGGCAAGGCGCCGAACAACGCCACGATCTGCGCGCGCGCCTGCGCCGGATCGAAGTCGCCGGCGACGACCATCGACACGTTGTTGGGCACGTAGAAGCGATCGAAGAAGGCCTTCACGTCGGGCACCGAGGCCGCCTCGAGATCTTCGTGCGAGCCGATGACGGGGTGGTGGTACGGGTGACCCTCGGGGTAGAGCAGCTCGGGGAGCCGCAGCTCGACCTTGCCGTAGGGCCGGTTCTCGCTGGTCTGGCGGCGCTCGTTGCGGACCACGTCGCGCTGGGCCTTGAGCTTGTCGTCGTTCATCTCCTTGCCGAGCGAGGCGAAGCGATCGGCCTCGAGCCACAGCAAAAGCGGGAGCGATCGCGACGGACCGACGTCGTAGTACTCGGTGCGATCCTCGCTGGTACCGGCGTTGTTGAAGCCGCCCTCGGTCTCCATCCACGCGTCGAACATCTTGGTGGGGACGCGCGCGGTGCCCATGAACATCAGGTGCTCGAAGAGGTGCGCGAAGCCGGTGCGGTGCGCCTCTTCGTAGCGCGAGCCGACCTTCACGAGCGAGTCGACCGTGACGATCGGGAGCGCGTGATCGACGTGGAAGATCAGCGTGAGGCCGTTGGGGAGGACCTCGCGCGTGAAGGGGATGTCCACGCGCGGCGGCGGCGCTTCGGCCTTGGCGGCGGGCGCGGCCTTCTTCGCGGCGGGCTTGGTGGGCGCCGTCGCGGCGGGGAGGGCGACGGCGAGAGCGGCCGAGGCCAGCATCAGCGCGCCGGCGCGGCGAGCGTTCCTTCCGAGTCTCATGGCGCGCAGACTTGCGCTGGAAGCGCTGCCGCGGCAAGCCCGATCCAGTCAATCCGTGGGCACGATCCGCGCGAGAAAGACGCCGGGGATCGCCGCCAGATAGGCCACCGCGAAGAACGCCGGGTAGCCGAGCCGGCTCAGGAGAAACCCGCTCGCGCTGCCGAGCCCGGTGGCTCCGAGCGACATCGCCGCCGAGGCGATCGCGAAATGCGACGCGCGGTAATCGCCGGCGCAGCGACGCATCAGGAACACCACCAGGGCCGCGCTCCCCACGCCCTCGACGACGCGCTCGGCGATCACCGCGGCGTCGATCCACAGCGGCGCGGGCGCGCGCGCGGCGATCGCCGCGTAGAGCAGGATCGCCAGCGCTTGCCCGAGCGCGATCGGCGCCAGCGTGCGGCGGAGCCCGAGCCTGGCGATGATCACCCCGCCGATCATCGAGCCCCCGATCCCCGCCGCGCCCGCGACGCCGTTGAGCGCCCCGCGCTGCGCCAGCGTGACGCCGAGGTGATCGAGCAGCTTGCTCGACATCGCGAACATCATCGAGTCGCCGGCCCGGTACACCAGGATGAACGCCAGCGACACCCACGCCCCGGGCAGCGCGACGAAGGTGCGAAACGCCTCGAAATAAAAGCGAACCGGCGAGGTCGACGCGCCGGCGATCACCTCGCGCGGGCGCTCGCGCGGGAGGGCGAGCGCGTGGATCGCCGCGAGCAGCAGCATCGCGCCGCCGCCCGCGTAGAAGCACGCGCGCCACGAGAGGCGCCCCGCGAGCAGCACCAGGCCGCCCTTGCCCGCGAGCATCGCCAGGCGAAACGCCCCCGCGCGCAGGCCCGAGAGCGCGGCTTGATCCGTCTTGCCGAGCGCGCGCATGTAGAAGCCGTCGACGGCCACGTCCTGCGCCGCGGCGAGCACCGCGACGACCAGGAACAGCCGCGCCGCGCCCGCGAGATCGAGCCGCTGCGCAGGCCAAGCGATCAGGGCGATGGCGATCCCGAGCAGGGCCTCGAGCCCGATCGCCCAGCGGCGCAGCGTGCCGTAGCGATCCATCACCGGCCCCCAGAGGAACTTCAGGTTCCATGGGAGCCCATACAAGGCCGTGAGCCCCACGACCTGCGCGCTCGCGCCCATCGACGTGAACAGCTCCATCGAGACCTGATGCACGATCGAGTACGGCAGCCCCTCGGCGAAGTACGTCGACGCGACCCAGGGCACAGCGAGGCCCGAGCGGCGCTCGTCCGGCGCCGGGGCGGCGTCGAGGCTGCGAGGATCGCCGCCCGATTCATCGAGCGACGGCGTGGATTTCGAGGGGATCACGATCGTGGGCTTCGGCGTCGCGACGGGGAGCCGGAACTCCTACACGACTTGCCCCGGCGTGGCCCAATCTCCAAGGGCCCACGCTCCGCCGTAGCGGACGCGGCGTAACTGGTCTAATCGTTGAACGATGCTCGGGATCTCGCAACTTCGCCTGGGTGGCGCGCTCGCGGCGCTGATGCTGGCCTCCGCCGCGTGCTCCGGCGCGGGCGATCAGGGGGGCGGCGGCGGCAGCGCGGGCACGACCACGAGCAGCGCGGGCAGCACCGGCGGCGCCGCCGCGGCGCGACCGGACGATCCACCGATCACCAAGGATCTCCAGGGCCGCGCCTACGAGGTGAAGGCCCCCGCGAACCTCGACGCCACCAAGGCCGCGCCGCTGCTCGTCATCCTCCATGGCTTCTCGTCGTCGCCGACGGCGCCGCAAGACATGGACAGCTACATGCGGATGAGCCTCGAGGCGAACAAGCGCGGGATCATCGTCTCGCTCCCGCTCGGCACGCACGACACCACGCTCGACAAGTACGAGTGGAACGCCACCGACTCGTGCTGCGGATTCGATACGCCCGACGCCAACGACATCGGCTACCTCGCGGCGATGATCGACGAGATCACCGCGAAGTACAAAATCGACGCGAAGCGGCTCTACATCGTGGGTCACTCCAACGGCGGGTTCATGGCCCACCGCCTCGCCTGCGACGAGGCCGACAAGTTCGCCGCCATCGTCTCGCTCGCGGGCGGCACCTTCAAGAACCAGAAAAAGTGCGCGGCCTCCGCGCCGATCTCGGTGCTCCAGGTCCACGGCGACGCCGACCAGACCATCTCGTACACCGGCGGCCCGCCCCTCGGTGTCGCCCAGCTCCCGCCGGCCCCGGGCGCGGTCGAGACCATGGCCGACTGGGCCGTGAAGAACCGCTGCGGCAAGACCCCTGACACCAGCGCCCCCGCCATCGATCTGGTGAGCAACCTCGACGGCGCCGAGACCACCAAGGCCATCTACCCCGACTGCGAGGCCGGCGTCGCCACCGAGCTCTGGACGATCCACGGCGGGCCGCATTCTCCGGCGTTCAGCGACGCCTGGGCGCCCGCGGTGCTCGACTTTTTGATGGCGCACCCGAAGCCGTGACAACATGCGCCGAGTGAGCGGCCTCGAACCCCGCCGCCCCTCCGGGACGGCAATCCCCGACACGACGATGGGAGTCCCGTGAACGAGTACACGCGGCGCGAAGAGGTGCGCTGGACGTTGATCGCCTCGCTCGCCCTGGTCCTGGGCATGGCGCCCGCAGTTTTCCTCCTCGTCACGGCGCAGGGCGCGCTGGTGCCGGATCCGGCGGCGCAGCTCGCGGCCAAGGTCGCGGTCGACAAGGCCGCGCAGATCCACACCTGCGTCGTCACGGCCGACAAGCTCCCGACCGAGATCGACGTCTTCAAGTCGGCCGCGAAGGCCGCGCACCTCGACCCCAACGCCGCCGACACGCCGGCCGAGGTCGCCGCGCCGAACCACAAGAAGACGCTGATCAACCTGGTGAAGGGCAAGCTCCCGCCGAAGGAGAAAGAGCCCGACGCCGCGCTCGCGTGGCCCGCCGCGCAGCCCTCGCAGAAGCTCGCCAAGGCCCTGAGCCTGTGCCGCTCCACCATCGACTTCGCCGTCCCCCGACCCGAGACCGCGGCCACCTGGGACGCCATCACCAAGGCCGCCGAGGTGATGACCCCCGGCACCGACAAGAACGAGCAAATCGTCGCCGCGCGCGCGCTGCTCAAGCTCCTCGGCGAGGTCCCGGTCGACAAGGTCGTCGCCCAGGTGCACGACGCCGAAGGCGAGCTGAAGAAGACCGCCGACGCGACCACCTCCCGCGCCCAGACGGCGATGATCCGCGAGCCGATCGCCGAGGGCATCATCCCGCGTCGCATCGCCGTGGGCGTCGGCGTGGGCCTCTCGGTCATCACGCTCCTGCTCAGCTACCTCAGCGTGCGCGTGGCCTCGAGCCGCCGCCTGTCCACCCTGGTGCCCCTGCGCGAGGCCGCCAAGACCAGCCAGCCCGGCGTCCACGCCGCGGCCCTGCTCCGGCTCGCCGCGCAGCACAACGGCGGGCAGCCTGGCATGGTCGTCGGCGCGGCCTTCGGCGGCCTCTTCGCCGCGGCGCTCCAGCGCTCCGACACCGACGTCTTCATCGTCGGCGTCATGGGCGGCTGCCTCCTCGGCCTCGTCCTCCAGTGGGTCTTTCGCATCGCCATGGGCGCCTCGCGCTGGCGCATCCGCGCCACCGAGCTCGCCGAGGTCGAGAAGCCCGCCATCCCGATCGTCCTCGTGCTCAGCGGCGTGAACCCCGGCCTCGAGGGCCCGTTCATCACCTTCTTCAACGGCCTCTCGCCGCCCGACGCCGCGCAGACCGTCGAGAAGCTCGCCGCGCAGGCCGAAGAGAAGATCCTCGCCGCCGCCGACGCCGGAGCCGCCGCGCGCCAGCAGCAAGGAATGCCCCCTCCCGGTTATTGAGCATGTCAGTCTGCCGGAGTGGCCTACTCCGGCGCTATCCCCACCTGCTGCAGATACAACTGCTCCACTCTGGCCCGCGCCCAGGGCGTCCGCCGCAGGAACGTCAAGCTCGATTTCACGCTCGGATCGAGCTGAAAGCAGCGGATCGGGATCCGCTCGGCCAGCTCTTCCCACCCGAAGCGCGCCACCAGGCGATTGACGATCATCTCCAGCGTAACGCCGTGGAGAGGATCCTTTGCGCCCGCGCTCGTCGTCATGGCTAATGCGGCACGATCAGCGGATTGAGCTGCACGGCCGGCGGCGGCACCATCGGCGCCAGGCGCTGCGGCGCGATCACCGGCGCAGCGGGCGCCGAGGGATCGCTCAGGGTCGGATACTCGCGCTTCTTCCACTCGAGGATCCCCTCGTCGAGCACGGCCGTGTGCTTGAACCCGCGCTTGCGCAGCTCGTCGACGAC
>JBDTXR010000088.1:0-24934 GCA_040006075.1 Byssovorax sp.
CGGCCACGGCGGCGCCGGCGACGAGCGCGAGCAGCGAGCGGGGCAGCGTGGATTGTCGGGGCGCGGTGTCGTTCATCACGGGCTCTTCCGGGCGCGAAGTGCGCCGGTGAATGCGGCCTTCGGTTCGCGATCTCGAACCGCGCGCGCGCGTCACGTCATGCTCACACAGGCGCGATGCGAGCGGCAAGGCACATCCAGAAGATGCGCACGGTCGCGGGACCGCCCAGAACGGGCCCGCGACTCTAATCGCTTGGACTGCGCGGGTGAGGCCGCGATAATGCCGCGCAACGATGGCCGCTCCCCAGACCTCTCGCCGCTCGGCTCCGCCCGCAACGCCTTCGCGCTCTTCGCCCGGCGTGGACGCGCGCCCGCGCGCCGGCGCCGCGGCCCACGCCCCCGAACCCAAGGCCCTCCGCGTCGACGAGCCCGAGGCGCGCGTCAGCGTCCGCCCGCCGGCCGCGCCGATGGCCGCGAGCTCGTCGCGCGCGCGCGGTCGACCGCGCGGCCCGTTCACGCAGCACCGCCGCCTCGACGCGCTCCGCGCGCTGCTCCAGCGCCACCCCAAGGGGCTCACCATCTACGAGCTCGCGCGCGATCTCGGCGTCACCCCGCGCTCGCTCCGCCGCTACCTCGTGGAGGTCAAGCGCGACATCGATCTGATCTCCTCGGTCGAGAAGCCCGGCGGCGCGCGCCTCTGGCGGCTCGCGCCCAACGAGGTCCCGCGCAAGGTCGAGGTCCGCCGCACCCAGGCCTACGCGCTCCTCGCCGCGCGCCGCCTCTTCGAGCCGATGAAGGGCTCGACGCTCTACGAAGAGATCGATCTCGCCGCGCAGAAGCTCTTCGCCGTCGCGCGCCGCCCGGGCCGCGGGCCCAACGCCGGCGTCGCCGACGCGCGCCTCGAAGATCGCTTTCTCTACCTCCCGTTCGCGCCGAAGGACTACGCCGCGCACACCGAGGAGCTCGACGATCTCTTCCAGGCCGTGGCCGATCTCCGCCCGCTCCGCTGCCGCTACCGCCGCGCGAAAGACGGCCAGGAAGAGCGCGTCACCATCCACCCGTACGCGATGGTGCTCTACAAGGACGCCATCTACTGCGTCGGTCTCCACGTCGCGAAGAAAGAGATCCGCACCTTCTTGCTCGACCGCATGCGCGACACCGAGTGCGCGGTGACCGAGCGCTTCGAGCTCCCGGACGACTTCAAGATCGACGACCACTTCCAGGGCAGCTTCGGCATCTTCCGCGGCGGCGAGCCGAAGAAGGTGGTGATCGACTTCGACGCCAAGGTCGCCGACTTCGTGCGCACGCGGAAGGTCCACCCGTCGCAGGAGCTGGTGGTGCTCCCCAAGGGCGGCATGCGCATGACGATCATGATTGGCGATCTGACCGAGCTGGCGACGTGGGTCCTCGGGTTCGGCGAGACGGCCAAGGTGATTGAGCCGCAAGAGCTCGTCGACCGCGTGACCCGCGAGCTGGAAGGCGCGCTCGCGCAGTATGGCAAGCTCCCGAAGCGCCCGACGCCCTGAGTGAGGCAGACGCCGCTCCCGGTCGCGGAACCCGTTTGAGTTATTCAACAGGGCTCGCAGACGCCCGCGAGCCATCGTCGAAGGCCTCGCAGAGGTCCGCGAGGCACCCGGGAAGGGCTCGCAAACGTTCGCGAGGCACCAGAGAAGGCCTCGCAGAGTCCGCGAGGCACCCGGGAAGGGCTCGCAGATGTCTTCACATCGCTCGGAAAGCGTCGCGAGCGTTCGTGAGGGCCTCGGCGGGTCTTGCATACGTTTACAGGGCTCGTGCGAGTCCCCGGTGAGCGTGACTTCGCCGCGTTGGCGAGGTCCTTCGCTACGCTATTTAGCGTATTGAACGATCGGGGGTGGACGTGTAGCTTGCGCTACCCAAAATGAGATTGTCACGAGTCATTATCAGGCGCTTCAAGTCGATCAACGAGCTGGAGATCCAGATCCCGGAGAAGGACGATACACGGCAAGGCTCCGCTGACTTCGTCTCCATTGTCGGCGAGAACAACGTTGGCAAGTCGACGATCA
Source organism: Byssovorax sp. (assembly GCA_040006075.1). GTDB lineage: Bacteria > Myxococcota_A > Polyangia > Polyangiales > Polyangiaceae > JANYGI01. Next base: position 2,040 of record JBDTXR010000088.1, read on the forward strand.
TGGAAGCGATACGTATGGCATGCCCCGGCAGCACCAAGCCGAGCCAGGATCATTTCCCGAACCGCCGATTGGATCACGGTCCGATCGAGGTCGAATTCGAGTTCAATCGCCTCACCGAAGCAGACAAGCAAGAGCACGCGATTCGGGCCCACGTCTTCGTAGAAGATGGGCTGGAGAAGTATCGCATCAAGAAGGTGTGGGAGACGGCTGCGGCTCCGAAGCACTTTGCCTACACTCAGAACAATGCGCAGGACCAGTTCCGTGATTCTCCCAGCGGACTGACCAAGGCAGAGCTTGAGAGACTCGGAGACGCTGGAAAAGAAGTCGTGAAAGCGGCTGAGAGCGAGAGCAAGAAGGGCACGAGAATCACCAAGGACGCGTTGCTTCAGGCTGCTATCCGGATCAAGTCCTCACTGCTCGAGAGGGTCGTGATCGACCCCTGGTCCCCGAACCCTGGTGGGAATCCCGCGAATCTCGACACTGTGCTCCCGAAGGTGATCTATGTTCCAGCGCTTCGCGAGACCGGGGACGTGACAGATGTGGGCAAAGCGCAGTCTCCTGTCCGGAAGATCGTCGAAGCGCTCTTTGAACAGCAGCTTTCAAAGCACGAGAAGGTCATCGTGTTCAGAAGAGCTGCCGAAGAGCTCGGGCAGCTGTTCGACATCGACGGCAAGCACAAGATCGTGGCTCACGTCGAGTCGAGAATCACGTCGAGGCTCAAGGAGCTGATCAACATAAGCGCCGAGCTGCAGTTCGAGGCTCCAGACGTTACGTCGGACCTCGCGAGTCAGACCGAGCTCTGGATCCGTCACGATGGTGTCTTGACGAAGCCGGAGCAGCAGGGGCACGGCGCGCAACGATCCATCGTGCTCGCTCTTCTTCAACTGTATGCCGAGCAGCTGATGAAAGGTGATGTAGTCGAGCGGTCCAGGACCCTGTTTCTCGTCGAAGAACCCGAGATATACATGCATCCAGGCATGTGTCGGCGTATGCGAGATGCACTGCTGAAGATTGCGCAAAGCGGAGTTGGGCAAGTTGTCTGCACGACGCACTCCCCGGTATTCCTCGATCTGGCGGATCGTCACGACGGCATCGTCATCGTGCGGAGGAGCGGCGGGGTGCCGACCGTCAAGCAACGTGTCGACGACGTCTTCAAGCAAAATGAAGAAGATCGCGAGCAAAGGGCTCGCCTCCGAATGCTCCTGAGCTTCGACCCCGTGGCGAACGAGGTCTTTTTCGCGGACAGGGTGTGCCTGGTCGAAGGGGATTGCGAGGTCGCGGCGATCGACGCTACTGCCCGGAAGCTTCACGAGCTCAGGAAGATCGATTGGCCGGTATACCTTGCCGCGCGCAGATCCGTGGCTGTCGTCAATTGCAGGGGGAAGTGGACGATTCCCGCCTTCCAGAAGGTCCTCAATGCCTTCGACATCCGATACAGCGTCGTTCACGATGAAGACACATCCGACGGGCCGCGGCGAGCTAACGACCAGATCGAGAAACTCTTGTCCGCGGAGGACCGGCGACGAGTCCATGTCCCCGACTTCGAGCAACACGTATTTGGCGAGCCCTGGGACCGCGACAAACCGTGGAAAGCCACGATCAAGATCAGGGACGCAAAAGATGTGGATCTTCGACTGATCGAGTTCTTCGAGTTCGTGCTCGGGAAAAAAGTCGACCAGCTCTGTCAATCCGAGGAAGAGGCGAGAGCGGCTCAATCGCTACCGCCACCGGCGTCCTTGATTCCAAGGCGCGACGGTCGAGCTGCGCTCAAGAAGCTCGATCTCCCCAAGGAGGAGATCGAGAAGGCCCAGCGGCTGGATCAAGTCTTCAGGGTCGCTGCTGGCCCGAGCTTCACGCCTGATGTGACCGACGGTGCTCAGGTCTACCGGATATGCTGGATGGGGCGAACGTGGGCTCAAAGAGATCCGCAAGAGTGACCATGTCCACTTCGCCGCGAAGGTGATGGGTCTCGTCAATCAGAACAACGACGCTGAGCCTGCCCAGCCGGAGATCGTCCCGATCGCGGACACGTGAGAGCGCATGTCAATCCGCAGCGGACGTCCAGAGACCGCCGCTGCTCATTGCAAAACGGCCATTCAAGACTCGCCTCGCTTCGCCGCGCCGCGCGAATTCGATCGCTGGACAGCGACGCGGCGGGTGGTGTAAGACACACCCACCATGCCTGGCGACTCCGAGTGGAACCTCCGCTTGCTGCCCGCGAGCCATCCCGGCTTGAGCGAGACCAAGGCTGCGGGGTTATGCGCCGCAGCGTGTGTTTGCCTGCATCGCCATCATCGCTCCCCGACGACGTTCAACATGAACATCGACGCGACCGTCGACTCCGCGCACTCGGTCCTATGGGCGGCGCCTACGGCTCGCGATCGCAACGCGAACCGGAACGCCGTCGACGCGACGTGCGACGGCGCCTACGCCATCGCGCTGATGTGCCTCGAACGCAAGCTCGACCTCGTCGCGGTCGGGCGCGCCGAACAGGGCTCAGGAGCCGACTGGTACGTCGCGCCGCCGGGCCGGGGTCTGGACGACGCGGGCGAGCCGAACCTTGACGATCCCGCGATCGTTCGCCTCGAGGTCGGCGGGCACGACCATCGCTCCAGCCTTCAGTACGAGCTCAAGCTCAAGGTGCGGCAGCTCAGCGCAGGCGCGTCGCCCGTTCCTGGCATCGCCGCGATCATCGGCTTCAAAAAGGCCCGGGTGCTAATCCAGACCAACGTGCCCGCCGGAAAATCGGCTAACCTGGTCTGACGCATGTCGAACTACCGCGAATCTCAGGTGCGCATCGATGAGGCCGAGGCCGCCCTGCGCGATGGCGACGAGGATCGGGCGCGTTCGCTGTTTCGAGCGGCGGCAGGATTGCAGAGGGCGTTCGTCGACTCGCTACCCACCGACCGGGTGCGTACGCGGTCGATCTATGGGCTCAGCATTGCCACGTTGCTCTACCGGGCCGGCGAGCTGGAAGAGGTCGAGCGCCTCGCGCATCAACTGCTCGCGGAGCCCTGGATTGAGCCTCGCGCCGCCGCCAAGCTGCGTGTGCTCCTTAGCCAGGTCTGGAAAGCTCATGCCGGGTCCACTCAGTCCCCGTCTCGCAAGCCCGCGCATCGTCTCCCCGCGATGGGGACCGGGCGCTTGCTCAACATCCAGATCGAGTGTTGAACATGACGCGAGACCGGGGCGAAATTATCACGTTCTACTCCTTCAAGGGAGGAGTAGGCCGCACCATGGCGCTCGCCAACGTGGCGGCCGTGCTGGCGCAACGGGGCAAGAAGGTGCTAGCGCTCGACTTCGACTTCGAGGCTCCCGGCCTGCATCGCTACTTCTTGAACAAGCCGGATGTCGAGCCGCGCCGCGTCGAGCCACGGTTTACTCCGGCGCGACAGCAGAAGGGTGTAATCGACCTGTTCAAGGAGCTGCGCAAACAGCTGCGCGAGCGACTCCTTATCGGCGGCGAAGAGCCAGAAGAGCTGGCCACCGAGCGCACGCTCGGCGCGATCGTCTCCAAGCTGCTTCGATCGAGAGTGTACCGGTACCAGGTCAGCCTGAGAAACCCGAACAACGGCGGGACCGCCACGATCGACTTCATGGCTGCGGGTCGTTTTGACGAGGGCTATGTCGAGCGCGTCCGGGCGTTCAACTGGAAGCGTTTCTACGCCGAACATGCCGAGGTCCTCCCCGTCCTGGCGGACGAGCTCGCGCGCGAATATGACTATGTACTGATCGATTCACGCACCGGGTTTACCGATGTCGGGAGCATTTGCACCATGGTGCTGCCGGACAAGCTCGTGCTTGTCTTCGCGCCCAACGAGCAATCTCTAACTGGTGTGCTCGACGTCGGGGAGCAAGCCGTCCGGGAGCGGATCGCCTCGGGTCATCGGGCACCGCTGCCGCTGTTCCCCTTGATTTCGCGATTGGAAGACAGCGAAGAGAGGCTAAAGCGAGAGTGGGTGGACCGAGCGAAAGTGAGCTTCGAGTCGTTGTTTCGTGAACTGTATGGAACCACGATCCACGACATGGAAGGGTATTTCGCTCACGCGAGAGTCCATCATCGCGGGTACTACGCTTATGGCGAACGCATCGCGATCGAGGAGGAGAAGGCCGGCGTCGCGGGATCGATGGCAGAGAGCTTCGAGGTGTTCACGCGACGCCTGAATCGGAGGAGCGTCGACGCGACGCTCGATCCGAGCGACATCCCTCAGGCGGATGATCTCTCCCGGGTCTTTCGCGTGGTCGAGCACCGCGCCGAGCACAAGGATCCTCGCGCCTCGGATCTCGAGCTCAGCGCCCGCCATCTCGCGTACCACCTGAACGCGGCTCGGATCTTGGGGCTGCTCACCGAGTCAGGAGAGGTGACACCGGTCGGGCGGTCCCTGGTGCGGATGGGACGCGACGAGCGGCTTCGCGCGGCGGTCGTGCAGTTCGAGTCGAGCGTGTGCGGCCAGGCATGGATTGACTGGTCGAAGGGACGGACCCTCCTCGACATTTCCCCCGATACCGCGGTCGAGTTCATCAAAGCGAACGTCCTCGATATGGTCGGGTCCACCGTCGGTCGCCGCGCGTCCACACTGAGGACCTGGTACAAGACCCTCATCCCCTATCACTACGACGCTCGTACGAGCGGATAAGAGCGCCAAAGAGCGGACTCGCCGACGTGTTTCATCGTCGGGTGCCGAGCTGCGGGGCCGGCTCCAGCCGCCTGCCCCGCACTCCTGTCTCAGGCTACTTCGCAGCCTTGGCCAGGGCCTCGTCGATCATCACCTGATGCTCGCGCGGATCGGCCCAGCGCGCCTTCCCCTCGGCGGGGAGCTGGTCAATCGGATCGAAGTACACGTACCGCGCGCCTTCTTTCACGCTCGGGCTCTGGAACACCGATACGCCGGTGGTCCGGTCGTAGTGCTCGTACGAGTGCGCGTCGCGCTTGCCGCCGCCGCCGGGGGCGTCGACCACGAACGTCGGGGTGTTGAAGCCGGCGGTCGAGCCGCGCACGTGCTTCTCGATCATCGTCGCCGTATCGAGCGTGGTCCGCAGGTCTTCCACGCCCTGCACGAGATCGTGCACGTAGACGTAATAGGGCTGCACGTGGAGGTGGCCCAGGCGCTTCACCAGGAGCTTCATGGTCTCGGGAGAGTCGTTGACGCCGCGCTGCAAGACAGCCTGGTTGCGCACCAGGATGCCGCGCTCGAAGAGCTTGTTGAGGGCGTCGCGGGTGATCCCGGTGATCTCGTTGGGGTGGTTGAAGTGGGTGTGCATCACCACGTCTTTGTGCATCTTGCGGCCGAGCTCGACCACGCGGGTCACGGCGTCGATCCACTCGTGATCGGTGAGGATCTTCTGCGGCATCACCGCCGGACCCTTGGTCGCGAGGCGGATGCGGCGGATGTTGTCCATCTTCAGCAGGGTGGTCCCGATGGCCTCGAGCTGCTCGGCGCGGAGGTTGTACGCGTCGCCGCCGGAGACCACGATGTCTTCGAGCTCGGGGCGCGAGGCGATGTACTTGTAGGCCTGTTGCCAGCGCTCCTCGTCCACCTTGAAGTGGGTCTTCTCGACGTCTTCGGTGTCGATGCCGACGGCGTAGCTGCGGGTGCAGAAGCGGCAGTACACGGGGCACGTGTCGAGCGGCAAGAACAGCGCTTTGTCGGTGTAACGGTGGGTGAGGCCGGGGACGGGCGCGTCTTCCCGCTCGTGCAAGGAGTCGAGGCCGAGCTTCGGGTGATCGGGGAGAAACCGCGAGGCGACGGGGATGAACTGGGTGCGGAGCGGATCGCCGTAGGGATCGTTCCAGTCGATGAGGGAGAGCAAGTACGGCGAGACGCGCACGCTCATCGGCGAGCGGGCGAAGCCCTCGGTCGCGTCCTTGATGAACTCGTCCGACACCAGGCCGCGCAGCGTCTCCAGGAGCTTGTCGGTCCTCGTAATCGACTTCTTCGCTTGCCATTTGTGGTCGAGGAACTGCTCCTCGGTCACCTCGGCGTAGGCCGGGATCCGGCGCCAGTCCGGCGCCTCGACCATCGACTTGTGGAGCAGCGTCGCCGGATCGACCGGGGGCTTCAGGTGGGCGATCTCGGGCGCGCGCTTGGTCAGGTCGAGGAGGGAGACGGTCATGGCTCTGGCTCTGCGGGGTCGGTGACGGGAGGTGCCGACCCGTGCCGGTTTCTAGCTACCCGCTGAAGCCGGCACAACCCCCGAAGCGCGCGATCGTCGACGACGCCGCGAGCCCGCCATCGCGGCGATGATCTGATGCGATGCGTTGCGCGATCGACGGATCAGAAATTCGCGGAGGCGGCGACGACGTCGGTGCTGGTGCGGTAGCGCCGGTAGTAGGTGAGCACGCGCGCGACGTAGGCCTGCGTCTCCTCGTACGGCGGGATCCCCGCGTAGCGCACCACGGCGGCCTCGCCCGCGTTGTAGCCGGCGATGGTCAGCTCGAGATCGCCGTTGAACATGTTGGCGAGGACGCGGAGGTAGCGCGTGCCGCCGAAGATCGCCTCGCGCGGATCGAACGCGTCGCGCACCTGCATTCGCACCGCGGTCGTGGGGATCATCTGCATCAGGCCGAGGGCGCCGGCGGGCGACACCGCGCGCGCGTCGTAGTCGCTCTCGCACTTGATGATCGCGCGGATCAGCTCTTCCGGGATTTGATAGAGGATCGCCGCCTGCCGGATCCACTCGCTGTAGCGGGTGAAGCGCTCGGTCGAGCCGTCGCTCGGCATGCTCACCGACGCGCCGACGCGGAGCTTCGAGGCCGGCGCGGACTTGATGTAAACCTGGAAGCGGCCGTCGCCCTTCGGCTTGTTGGCGAAGTGCACCACGCCCTCGGCGTCGGTGTACGTGAATATGTCCGCCGAGGCGCGACCCGGCAGCAAGGCCAGCGCGGCGAGGCCGGAGGCGATCATCAGCGCGCGGAAGCGGAAGGATCGGAAGCGCATCGTCACGGGAGGGTCGACAAGCATAGGACGGCGGCGGGGGTACAGGCAAACCGGCGCCGGTATTCCTTCGGATCGTGTGGTAGAGACGGGGCCTCGCGGGGCGAGGTGGGGGCGCATGGGCTCCTGCACAAAACCGCGTTTTGGAGCTTGAAATGCGCGCTTTTAGACTGATTTCGACGGTGGCGATCCTCGGCGCGTCGGCGGCGACGTTCGCGGCTTGCGGTGGCGGGGAGACGGGGACCACGGGCACCACGGGGGCGACGACCACGACGGGCAGCTCGACGACGGGGGCAGGAGGCACGGGCGGCTCGAGCGACGTCACGAGCACCAGCACCAGCAGCGGGACGGGGGGCGGGATCGATCGGCCGCCGGCGGGCGAGGACCTGGCCCGGGACATTCTCACCACCGATCTCGAGCTCGATCTCACCACGCTGCTCGGCAAGGCCACGATCGGGCTCGCGGGATCGACCACGAGCAAGGCCGCTTCGTTCGAGATTGGCGATCTCGACGTCACCAAGGTCGAGGACGATCTCGGCGATCTCCAGTTCGCGGTGAAGAGCGGCAAGCACGGCTCGCAGCTCGACGTCGGCGTGCCCTCGGGCGCGGGCAAGGCGAAGATCGTCGTGCACTATGCCTTCAAGGATCACACGAAGTTCGACGGCTGGATGAACAAGGAGCAGGTGTCGTTCCTGTGGCCGTACTTCTGCGGGAACCTCTTCCCCTGCAAGTCGGATCCCTCCGACGGGCTCTCGTTCACGATGAAGGTCACCGGCGCCGCGGCGGGAATGACGGCAGTCTACCCTGCCACGATTCCGTCGGACGCGCCCTCGTACATGCCGGCGATCGCCGTCGCCAAGTTCACCAAGCTCGATCTCGGCACCACGACCAAGGGAACCAAGGTGAGCGCCTGGCATTTGCCGGGGCAAGACGCCGACGCGGCGACCGGGACTGCCCATCTCAAGCAGGTCTTCGACTTCTACGAGAAGACCTATGGCGACTACACCTTTGGCGGCGAGGTCGGCAGCGTCTCGGCCGACTGGGGTCCGGGCGACTACGGCGGGATGGAGCACCACCCGTACTGGCACATCGGGATGAACGACTTCAAGAGTGAAGAGGTCCACGCCCACGAGGCGGCGCACGGCTGGTACGGCGACGGCGTCCGCATCGCCTGCTGGGAAGACTTCGTGCTCTCGGAGGGCACCGTCAGCTACATCGCCGCGCATGGGCTCGAGCAGCTCAACGTCGACGTCTGGAAGGGCTACGAATGCGAGCTCAAGTACGTGTGCGATCCGGCCAACGGCGCCAACACCATCGCCCTCCCGACCACCTGCAACGCCATTGACATCCTCAACGATCCGCTCTGGTCCAGCGTCCCGTACATGAAGGGGGCGTACTTCTTCCGCGAGGTCGGCAAGGTGATCACCCCCGCCGTGCTCGATACGGCCCTCGCCGAGTTCTACAAGGCCAACGTGAACAAGGCCGCGAAGATGCAGGCGCTCATCGATCACATCAAGACCCACGCCGACGTCGCGGGCCAGAAGGCGATCGACGATCTCGAGACGGCCTGGCTGAAGACGCTCGCCTGCCCGGTCGACTACACGACGCTCTGCCCTGTCCCGTGATTCGCGACGAATAGCCCTACCCAGGGGCCCGGACCTCCGCGTACCTTTCCATCCTGGAACTGTACCCGGAGGTCCGCTCATGGCCTGGATTGCGCTCGTGGGGCCCGAAATCGAGGAGAACCTCAGCCTCCGCTACCTCTGCTCGTCGCTCGCGCCCCACGGCTTCGCGACCGAGATCATCCCCTTCAACCAGGACGCCGACTTCGGCCAGGCCCTCGCCGCGGTCCTCGATCCGCCCGAGCCCCCGCTCTGCGTCGGCATCTCCCTCGCGTTCCAGTGGCGCGCCGGCGACTTCCTCGCCTTCGCCGTGGCCCTGCGCGACGGGGGCTATCGCGGCCACATCACCATGGGCGGCCACTTCGCCACCTTCGCCAGCAAGGAGATCCTCGCCGACTTCGCCGAGGTCGACTCGGTGGTTCGCCAGGAGGCCGAAGGCACCATGGTCACCCTCGCTCGGGCGTTGCAGGACGGGACTCCGCTCGACGTGATCCCCGGCCTCGCGGTGCGCAACTCCCGAGGCGAAATCGTGGTCACGGCGCACCCCGAGCTCCCCGACATTGCCAGTCTCCCGTGGCCGGACCGGCGAGGAGAGCCCGCAGCGTGCTTTGCCCACGGCATCGCCCCGCTCGTCTCCAGCCGCGGCTGCTACGCCAACTGCACCTTCTGCTGCATCGCCGCCTGGCAAGAGCAGAGTCTCCCCGGCAAGCGCTATCGCCTGCGCGAGGTCGAGGCCGTCGCCGACGAGATGGCCTGGCTGAAGAAAGAGCGCGGCGTCGACATCTTCGTCTTCCACGACGACAACTTCTTCGTCCCCGGCCACAAGAAGAACCGAGAGCGGCTGTCGGCGCTCGCGGACGCTCTCGACGCCCGCGACATGGGCACCTTCGCGACCGTGGTGAAGGCCCGGCCGACCGACGTGGAGCCCGGCGTATTCCGGATCTTGAAGGAGCGACTCCAGTGCATCCGGATTTACATCGGGATTGAAACCGACGCTGATCAAGGGTTGCATACCTTGCAGCGCTGGTCGGGCGCGAAGCAGAACAAGAAGGCGATCGAGGTCGTACGCAAGCTCGATCTCTACACCTGCTTCAACATGCTGATCTTCGATCCCGACACCACGCTGGAGGCGATCGAGACCAACATCGCCTTCATGCGCTACGCGGCCGAGTACCCGTCGAACTTCGGCCGGGTCGAGCTCTACGCCGGGACTCCGCTGCTGCATCGGATGGCGGCCGAGGGGCGGTGTCGCGGCGACTACATGCAGTGGGATTACTCGCTGGCGAGCCCGGAGGTGGAGCGGGTGTTCTCGCTCTCGATGGATGCGTTCCACGCGAGAAACTTCGGGGAAGACGCGCTCGCGAACCGGATCATGGGCACCCGGTTCGACGTCGAGGTGTGCCGGCATTTCCACCCGGATATCTTCCGGGCGTCGTGGCTTGAGGAAGGGAAAACCTTGAATCAGCGGCTTTCGCGAGACACCGCCGACGGGCTGGCCGCGATCGTGAATCACGTGAAGGGGAACGTGGATCTCACGGGCGATGCGGCGTTTGTGGCTGATTTGACCGAGCGGCTGCGCGCGACCGAGAGGGAAGTCTCGGCCGGCGCAAAGGACCTGGCGCGTCGGCTCCAGGCCGCGATCGGGAAGGGAGAGCCGTTGACGGACATCGGCGATCGAGTGGCCACCCCGCTGCAAACCCAGCGCGTGGCGATGTGGGCCTGAGCGTGAGCATGGCCGGCCGATCCGGGCTGGTCGTCGGCGTCGATCTCGGCGGGACCAAGATCGAAGCGGTGCTCGCGCTCCGGGGGGCCAAGGGGGAGCTGGAGGTCCTGGAGCGCAGGCGGGTTCCAACCGGGAGCGAGGACGGCTACGAAGGGGTGTTGAAGCGAGCCGAGGGCGTGATCCGCGGGCTGGCTCCGGGGGAGGAGATTGCCACGATCCCGATCGGGATGGGGATGCCCGGGGGGACGACGCGGCGCGGGGGGCTGGTGAAGAACTGCAACCTCGTTTGCTTGAACGGGAGGCCATTTCGAGCGGATCTGGCGCGGGCGCTGGGGCGGGAGATGGCGTTCGAGAATGACGCCAACTGCTTTGCTCTGGCGGAGACGGTGCTCGGGGCGGCGGCGGCGTTTCGGGAAGGGATTGTGTTTGGGGTGATTTTAGGGACCGGGGTTGGGGGAGGCGTGGTGGTCCGGGGGGAGATCTGGAGCGGAGGGCAGGGGATCGCCGGGGAGTGGGGGCACCATGCGATGCGAGGGGATGCGGCGGAGATCTGCTATTGCGGGAACACCGGGTGTCTGGAGCTGTATGCCAGCGGGCCGGCGGTGGAGCGGGCGTATTTGAAGCGGAGTGGGCGCGGGTTGGGAGTCGCGGAGATCGCCCGGGTGCGAGGGGAAGATGCGGATGCTGAGGCTGCGATCCAAGGGCTGGTGGAGGCCTTTGCGCGCGGGCTCGCCAACGTGATTGATATCGTGGATCCGAGCGCCGTGGTGCTTGGCGGCGGGGTTTCCAATCTCGATGTGTTGTACGAGCAAGGGGCGCGGCGGGTCGGGGAGCTGGTGTTCAACGATGAGCTGACGACGCCGATTTTGCGGAATTCGCTGGGGGATTCGGCGGGGGTGCTCGGGGCGGCGTTGATTGCGCGGTGAGCGGGGCTGACGCTCAGCCGTCGATCACGCCTCGTCGAGGAGCGAGTCGGAGAGCGCGAGCGTCCGCGCGTTCTCGGGCACCCGCTCGAGGAAGCTCGCGCGTAGCTTTGGATCCAGCACTTTGTCGGCTCGCGCGCGCAGGCGCAGGCCGGCCTCGCGCGCCGCGCCGCGGGCCCGTCGGAGGTCGCCTCCAGCCGCGTGGGCCTCGGCGTATGCGAGTCGGATCATCGATTCGCCGTCCTCGATCCCCGACAAGCCCTCCAGGATCTCCATCGCCTCGCGCGCGGCGCTGATCGCCGCGCCGTGCGCTCCGCGCTCGCGCTCGGCGTCGGCGAGGACCGCCAGCGCGCCCGCGCGGAGCGGGGCCGCCGCGCCCTCGTCGTCGGCCACCGCGCGGGCCTCGGTGGCCGCCTCGGTCCAGCGCGCGCCGAGGCCGAGGATCTGCGCGAGGTAGATCCGCGACGCGCATTCCATGCGGCGATCGCCCTGCGATCGGAACGCGGCGACGGCTTCCTCCTCGACGCTCTGCGCCTCCTCGAGATCGCCGAGGCGCCCGAGGGCGAGGCCGAGGTTGTGCTTGGCGTAGGTGCGCACGTTCTGGAGCCCGAGCCGCTCGGCGTCGGCGAGCACCGATCGCAGCACGCGCACCGCCTCGGCCGCGGCGCCGAGCTGGAGGTGGGCATACCCGACATTGAGCCCGCGCGTGCACGCTCCGCGCGCGTCGCCGGCCTGCGCGAGCTGCGCTTGCGAGGTCTCGAGGCGACGGAGGTAGTCGCCGAGATCGCCTTCGGCGAGCGCTCGGCTCGCGCGCGCGGACTCGACCGGCGCGGCGGCGGCAGGCTCGCCCGGGACCTGGAGCGCGAAGCTCGCCGCCTGATCGAGCAGCGCTTCGGCGCGCGCGGTCTCGCCGCCGAGGCGCAGGTACACCGCGGCTCGCGTCAGCGCGATCACCCGCGCGCCCGAGATCATCGCGTCGTCGGGGAGGAAGCTCAGGCGCGTGGCGACCGCGAGGACGCGCTCGGGATGGCCGAGCTTTCCGCCCGCCATCACCACCTCGCCGGCCGCGTCGCACCAAGAGGCGCTGCCGGGCAGGAGGCGGCGCATCGCCTCTTCGCCCGCGCGCTCGGCCTCGGCGTTCTCTCCGCGCCAGCGGTGCGCCTGCGCTTGCAGCACGAAGAGATCGCCCGAGAGCGAGCGATCGGTCGTCGCGGGGTCCTCGCCCGACGCGAGGTCGGGAGGGCTGGAATAGCAGGCGATCCCGCGCGACGCGCGCGCGAGGGCGGCCTCGAGATCGTGGCCTTCGAAGGCCTGCGCCGCCGCGCGCGCGTAGCCGATCGCGGCGCGATCGGGCTCGCCTCCGCGCTCGAAATGCTCGGCCAGGACCATGGCGTCGCTCTCGCCGCGCTGCTCGAGCCACGAGGCCGCGAGGCGGTGACCGAGCGCGAGATCGTCGGGCGTGAGCATCCCGTACGCGGCCTCGCGCACCAGCGCGTGCTGAAAGCTGTACTCGGCCTCGCCGGGGAAGCGGCCCTCGCGCGGGCCGGAGATCAGCTCGAGATCCGCGAGCGCGGCGAGCCACGCGCCGGGATCGGATCCGCCGAGCAGCGCGGCGATCCCGCGGAGCCAGAAGGTCTGGCCGAAGACGCTCGCGGCGCGGAGGATCCGCCGCGCGTCGGGGTCCTGCTCTTCGATCCGGGCCTGCGCCATCGCCAGCACCGTCTCGGGCAAGGCGTCTCCGCGGCCCGCCGCCGTCGCCCGGATCAGCTCTTCGAGGTAGAACGCGTTGCCCGAGCTGCGCTGCACGAGCGCCACGATCTCGGCCTTGTCGACGCCTTCACCGAGCGCCTCGCGCACCAGGCGCTCGCCGGCGCGACGCGGGAGCTCGCCGAGCTTGATCTCCTGCATTTCTCGGCCAACCCAGAGCCTCGGGAAGAGCTCGTGGACCTCGGGGCGGGCCAGCGCGAGCACCATCAGCGGCCGATCGGCGAGGGTGCGGAGCGCGGCGTCGACGAACTTCACCGTGGGGAGATCGCCCCAGTGCAGATCCTCGAGCACGAGGAGCACCGGGCCGGCGGCGCACTCGGCGAGGAGGAGATCCTCGAAGGCGCGTCGCATCTGATCGCCCATGAGCATCGGATCGCGCCGCGCCGCGCGGAGCTGCACGCTGTCGTCGTCGAGGAACGGGGCGCCCGCGAGCTCGCCCAGGAACTCGGCCAGGCGATCGGCGCGGGCGCCGGCGTCGGCCTTGTCGCCGAGCCGCCCGGCGAGCGCGTGGCGGCCGGTGCGCGCGCGGATCCGCTTGCGCCGCGCCTCGACCTGCTCGCCGTCGCGGAGGCAGAGCGCTCGCCGCAGCGCCTGCCCGAGCAGGCTGAAGGCCGAGCCGGCGCTCATCGGATCGCCGCGCGCGATCCACACCGAGAGGCCCGTTCCGCGCTCGCGGAGGCGGCGCAGGAGCTCGTGCCCGAGCCTTGATTTTCCCATCCCCGCGCCCGCGGTGATCAGCACGGCGCTGGCCCGCGACTCGTCGATGGTGTGCGCCACGGTGGCCTCGAGCAGCGCGAGCTCACGGTCGCGGCCCACGCACGGCGTCGTCTTTCCAAGCAGGGTGCGCGTCGCTTCGAAGGCGTCGCGCTCGCCGCGCAGGCGATGGATCGCGCCCTCGTCGGCGACCTCGATCTCGATGCCGAAGCGCGCGCCGAGCAAGCCCGCGGTGACGTCGTCGAGGCGGACCGCGGGCGGCCCGACGGCGCGCGCGGCCCAGGTGTGGCTCGCCGCGAGCAGCGCGACGGCGCGATCGAGGAGCTCGCCCACCGGCAGGCGCGAGGAGAGATCGCCGCGACCGGTCACCACCGCGATCGGGACGTCTTCCAGGATCGCCCGGATGGCGATCGCGCACCGCGCGGCCCGCGCCGCGAGATCGCTGGCGGATCCGGCGCCGGCCGCGCTGGTCTCGCGATCGGTGAGCAGCACGAACAGCGATCGATCCGCGAGCAGCTCGAGCCGCCCGAGGTGACGCTCCACCGTCTCGCGCAGGGCCTTGTCGCGGACGATCTGTCCGCTGCGCGTGAACGTGTCCTCGCCGGGGCCGAGCGCCTGCCGCGCCAGCAGCAAGCACATGATCCGCCGCTCGCCCGCGCCGAGCTCGAGCTTTGGCGACGGCGGCGCCGCGACGCGCGCGCTCGGCGTGGGCATCTCGCCGAGCGCGTCGAGCTCGGCCGCGAGCGCGTCGCCGTCGCGCGGCCGTCCCTCGGGCGCCTTGGAGAGCATCCGCGCCACGAGATCGTCGAGCCGCGCCGGCACGTCGGGCCGGAGCTCGCGCAGGCGCGGAGGATCCTCGAGCACCACCTTGAGCAGCACCGAGAGGCCGTCGTCGCCGACGAACGGCCCGCGCCCCGTGAGCGCTTTGTAGAGGATCGCGCCGAGCGAGAAGATGTCGGCGCGCGCGTCGACGGTGGCCGCGCTCCGCGCTTGCTCGGGCGCGACGTACGACGGTGTCCCGAGCATCGTCCCGGGGACGGTGAGCTCGGCGGGCATCTCGGGCAGCCGCGCGATCCCGAAGTCGATCAGCGTCACGGAGGCGATCTCCCGCCGCGCGAGGTAGAGGTTGGAAGGCTTCAAATCCCGGTGAACCACGCCGCGTCGGTGGATCGCTCCGAGCGCTGAGGCGACCCGGGAGATGGTCTCGACGGCTTCGGCGATCGTCAGCGGGCGCCGCGCCATCCGCTCGAACAGCGTCTCGCCGTCGAGCCACTCCATCGCCAGGTACGGCGCGCCGTCGATCATCGTCCCGTGGGCCACGTAGCGCACGATCCCGGGGTGCCGCAGCGTCGCCAGCGCCCGCGCCTCGCGCGCGAAGCGGAGCCGCTCCTGCGGGTCGGCGCGGTGCAGCAGCTTGAGCGCGATCGTCTCGCCGGTGAGCCGATCGAGGGCGCGGTAGACGCGGCCCATCCCACCCGATCCCACGGGCCGGTCGATCTCGAATCGATCCGCGACGACGTCTCCCTTGAGCACCGGGCGCCGAGTATCGCAGAGGTCGCCCGCACCCGGGCGCGAGTTACCGCCGAAGCAGCATGTTCCACGCGCGGTCGGAGCGCGCCGATCCGCCGCTCGAACACGCCATTTTGCTGTAGTGTCGTCCTCTCGGAGGTCCGCATGCGCCGCGCACTCATCCTCGTCCTCTGCGGAGCCAGCCTCGCCGCGTGCGTGGGCGAGCTCGGCGACGCGCCGGGTGGGCCCCCGTCCACCGAGCCTCCGCCGATCACGCCGCAGGCGTGCGGCGTCGTGGTGCAGCCCGGCGCCGCGCCGATCCGGCGGATGAACCGCTTCGAATACGACAACACCGTGCGCGATCTGCTGGGCGACACCACGCACCCGGCCGCAGATTTCGGCGCCGAGGAAGAGGCCCTCGGCTTCAACAACAACGCGGCCAACCTCACGACGTCGTCGGCCCTCGCCGAGAAGTACCTCCTCGCCGCGGAGGGCATCGCCGAGCGCGCGACCGCGACGATGGCGAGCGTGCTCCCGTGCGATCCCGTCACCGCGGGCGAGGACGCGTGCGCGCAGCAGTTCATCGCGTCGTTCGCCAAGCGCGCGTTTCGCCGGCCCGTCGAGAAGGACGAGGCCGACCTGCTCTTCGGCGTGTACCAGGCCGGGCGCGCCGACGCCGACTTCCGCACCGGCGTCGAGATGGTGATCGAGGTCGCGCTGCAATCCCCGGCATTTCTGTACCGCGTCGAGTTCGGCCTCGCGCCCGCTTCGGGCGAGCAGGTGGTGCGCCTCGACGGCTGGGAGACGGCCTCGCGCCTCTCGTATTTCCTCTGGGGATCGATGCCCGACGCCGAGCTCTTCGCCGCGGCCGAGGCGGGCGAGCTCGCGACCCGGGAGCAGGTCGCGGCGCAAGCTCGCCGCATGCTCGCCACGCCCCAGGCGCGCGAGGCCACGGGCGATTTCCACCAGCAGTGGCTCCACTACGATCGCATCGCCAGCGTCGGCAAAGACGCGGCCCTGTTCCCCGCGTGGTCGCCCGCCGTGGGCCAGCTCATGCGCGCCGAGACGTCGGCGTTCCTCGATCACGTCGTCTTCGAGGACGAGGGCACGCTCCACGCGCTGCTCACCGCGCCGTACTCGTTCATGAACAAAGACCTTGCGGCGTTCTACGGGATCGCCGGCCCCGCGGGCGACGCCTTCGAGCGCGTCGATCTCGATCCGACGCAGCGCGCGGGCATCCTCACCACCGGCACGCTGCTCACCATCAACGCGCACTCCAACCAGACCTCGCCCGTGCACCGCGGCAAGCTGGTGCGCGAGCGCTTCTTCTGCGCGACGATGCCGCCGCCGCCGAAGGACGTGAAGATCGTCGTCCCCGAGCCCACGCCGGGCTCCACCGCGCGCCAGCGCTTCGCCGAGCACTCGAGCAACGCGGCCTGCTCCGGCTGCCACGCGCTCATGGACGGCATCGGCTTCGGCTTCGAAAACTACGACGCGGTCGGCCGCTACCGCGCGCAGGAAGACGGCAAGGACATCGACGCCACCGGATCGATCGCCAAGAGCGACGTCAACGGCGACTTCGACGGCGCGGTCGAGCTGAGCAAGAAGCTCGCGGAGAGCCACCAGGTCGAGAGCTGCTACGCGACGCAGTGGTTCCGCTACGCGTACGGACGCGGCGAGAGCGCGGACGACGCGTGCTCGCTCACCGCGCTCGGCGACACGCTCGCCAGGAGCGGCGGCGACATCAAGGAGCTGATCGTGGCCCTGACCCAGACCGACGCGTTCCTGTACCGCAAGGCCGGAGGTGCACCGTGAGCCGCGCGCTGTTTTCTCGTCGCAGCTTCCTCCTTGGCGCCGGCGGGGTCTCGCTCGGATTGCCCTTGTTTTCCAGCCTCGGCTGCACCACGCCCGCGCCGGGCGAGCGCGTCGGCGCGGCCGCTTCGCGCGTCGGGTTTCCCAAGCGCTTCATCGTCGTCTACACCCCGAACGGGAACTACGATCTCCCGAAGTCGATGGACTTCGCGGGCTCGCAGCTCGCGCCGCTCACGCCGTTCAAGGACAAGCTCCTCGTCCTCAAAGGCCTCGATCTCTCGGTCCACAACCAGGCTCCGGGCGAGCCGCACCAGCAGGGCATGGCGTTCCTCACGGGGCGCGGGCTCAACGTCGGCACCCAGGTCGGCGGCGACGGATCGCTCGCGGGCTGGGCCAGCGGCATCTCCGTCGACCAGGAGATCGCCGGCGCCGTCGGCGCGAGCACGCCGCACAAATCGCTGCATTTTGGCGTGCAATCGACGGCGTACGGCGGCACCGAGGTGCGAACGGTCATCAGCTACGCGGGCGGCGATCAGCCCATCGCCAACGAGACCAGCCCGTACAGCATGTTCAACACGGTCTTCTCGCAGCTCGGGCAAGATCCGCTCGGCGTCGACAAGATCCGCAAGCGTCGCCACTCGGTCCTCGACGCGGTCGACGGCCGCTTTCAGAAGCTGAACCCGCGCCTCTCGGCCGACGATCGGAAGAAGCTCGAGCAGCACCTCGCCTCGGTGCGCGACGTCGAGAAGCGCCTCGACAACCCGGGCGGCGCCCTCGGCGGCTACTGCCAGATCCCCGACCCCGGCGCGGCGATCGATCTCGACGATCCCACGAACTTCGGCACGATCGGACGGCTGCAAACCGATCTGCTGGTGATGTCGATGGCCTGCGATCTCACGCGCGTCGCCACGCTGCAGTGGTCGGCGTCGACGAACAACCGGCCCTATCCGTTCCTCAGCTACGACGACGGCTCGGGCGCCGGCCCGCAGCCCATCGTCGGCGACGAGCACGTGATGGGCCACCAGCCCGACTCCGACGTCGCGGCCTGGGGCAAGCTCGGCGTGATCCGCACCTGGTACATGGAGCAGCTCGCGTACTTGCTCGGCAAGCTCGACGCGATCAAGGAGGGCGACGGGACGATGCTCGACAACACCGTCCTCCTGCTCGGGAGCGAGATCGCCCGCGGCAACACCCACAGCCACATGGACGCGCCGTTCCTCGTGGCGGGCGGCGGCAGCGGCTACTTCAAGATGGGCCGGATGATCGACTTCCCCGGCGACGTGCCCCACAACAACTTGCTGGTGTCGCTGCTCAACGCGATGGGCGTGAACGCGACGACGTTCGGCGATCCGGCCTACTGCACTGGCCCGCTCAACGAGCTGCAGGGCTAACGTTGCCGGATCGCCGAGGGTGGTTCAACTGTCGAGCCGCCACCCATCGGGCCTCCGTCGCGTCGGCCAGACCGAGAGCACCACCGCGGCGTTTGCGGCCGGCAACATCTCGAAGATCAACCAGTAGCCGTAGCGGTCGATCAGCCCCCGCCGCACCTCGCCGTTCACCTGGGCGGGGACGCGCGGAAAGGATCGCGGGTGCGCGATGATCTGCGCGGTCATGATCTCGACGAGATCGTGGAGGGCCCACCCGGCACCAGGGCGACGCTCTTCGAGGTAGACCTCTGCCGCCGCGAGCTGGTCGGCGGCGCGCACGGTCCAGCGCAGGACTACCGGCGGCGCGGGCGCAAACCCACGGCCGCTTGCTGAAGCGCGGTCCGATTGTCGAGGAGGGGCTCGGTTCGAGCGCTGGCCTGCCCACGCTCGATCTCGGCGACGAGATCCTGATCCGAGTCGAGGACCTCGAGGTCGGCCTCGAGATAGGGGCCGACGTGCTCGAGCTCGTCGTCGGAGAGGCCTTGAATGCGGTCGATGAGCTGGCTCTTGGTCACGAGGTGCATGGTGTCGTTCCTTCTCTCCGGCGGCAAGCGGTTCAGCCAGGAGGTGGTCTCCCGGCGTGGTGACGATGGACGTGATCGCAACAGGGCAAAGGCCCATGGGACTACCCTCCCGAGCGGTGTTTCCCGCGGGCAACAGCGCCGACGCGGGGCGGGAGAGGTAGGACCGGTCCGTCCGCACGCAAGGACAGGCTCGGACCAGGTATGTCCGATCGTCAGTGCGCGATTTCCTGTCAGTCGTCGTTCTGCATCAGGCCGCGGATCTTGCCGCTGGGGAGGAGCTTCACGCGCAGCGCCGCCGGCTCTCGCGGGAGGCCGGGCATCGTCATCATGTCGCCGGTGAGCGGGACCAGGAAGCCCGCGCCGGCGCTGAGGCGCACCTCGCGCACGGTGATCGCGAAGTCGCGCGGGCGCCCCGGGATCGCGGGATCGTCGGTGAGCGAGAGCTGGGTCTTCGCCATGCACACCGGCAGGCCCGAGGCCGCGAGCTTCTCGATCCGCTCGAGATCCTTGTCGGCGCGCGCCGTGAAGAGGACCTCGCGCGCGCCGTAGACGGTGGAGGCGATCTTGCGGATCTTCTCCTTCGGCGCGTCGGTGAGCGCGTAGGCGAACTTCGGCGCGGGCGGGGCCGCGTCGGTGGCGTCGACGGTGTCGATCACCAGGCGCGCGAGGTCGAGCGCGCCCTCGCCGCCGCGCGCGAAGCCCTCGCAGCGCGCGGTCCGGACGCCGCGGCGGCGCGTGGCCTCGTCGACCAGCGCGAGCTCCTCCGCGGTGTCGTTGGGGAAGACGTTGATCGCCACGACCGCGGGGAGCCCGTAGAACGCCGCGGTCTCGAGGTGCTTCTCCAGGTGCTCCAGGCCCTTCTCGAGCGCCGCCGCGTCGGGCTCGCCCGCGGACTTCACCGGAGCGCCGCCGTGCATCTTGAGGGCGCGCAGCGTCGCGACGAGCACGAGCGCGCGCGGGAAGACGCCCATCTGACGGCACTTGATGTCGAGGAACTTTTCGCCCCCGAGGTCGAAGCCGAAGCCGGCCTCCGTGACCGTGTAGTCGCCCAGGCGCAGGCCGAGGCGCGTCGCCAGCACCGAGTTGCACCCGTGGGCGATGTTGCCGAACGGGCCGGCGTGGACGATGGCGGGCCCGCCCTCCGCCGTCTGAACCAGGTTCGGCTGGAGCGCGTCGCGCAGCACCGCGGCCATCGCGCCCGCGGCGCCGACGTCGCCCGCGGTGATCACCGCGCCGCTCTGCGCGGTGCCGACCACGATGCGCCCGAGCCGCGCCTCGAGGTCCGCGGGCCCGGACGCGAGGGCGACGATCGCCATCACCTCGCTCGCCGCGGTGATGTCGAAGCGCTCTTGCCGCGGGAGCCCGTCGACCTTGCGGCCGAGGCCGACGATCACGTTCCGCAGCGCGCGATCGTTCATGTCGAGCGCCCGCCCCCAGGTGACCTGGCGCGGATCGATCTCGCCCTTTTCGCCGTGCTTCGTGCCGAAATGACAGGCGTTGTCGATCATCGCCGAGAGCAGGTTGTGCGCGGTGGTGATGGCGTGGATGTCGCCGGTGAAGTGGAGGTTGATGTCGTCGGCGGGGACGAGCGTGGCCTTGCCGCCGCCGGTGCCGCCGCCCTTGACGCCGAAGACCGGGCCGAGCGAGGGCTCGCGCAGGCAGAGCGCGACCTTCTTGCCGAGGCGGCGCATGCCCATCGCCAGGCCGACCGACGTCGTCGTCTTGCCCTCGCCCGCGGGCGTCGGGTTGATCGCCGAGACGAGGATGAGGCGGCCCTGGCCCTTCACGGCGCCGTCGAGCGCCGTGACATCGATCTTCGCTTTCCCTTTACCGTAGGTCTCGAAGCTGTGGTCGGGCAGGCCGAGCTCGCGGGCGACGGCGGCGATCGGCTGCGGCTCGAGGGGAAGGGGGAGGGACATGGGCGCGCTCCTTCCGACGACGAGAGGCCGATCGAGGGCCCGCCGAGGTCGTGTTGACGATGTTGTCGTTGTTGACGAGGCGACGGCCCGCCCCGGCTCAGCCGTAGCGCGACGCGAGCAAGGCGGCGAGGGGCTTGTCGGCGCGCACCAGCTCGAGCGTGTGCTCGGCGTGCCCGTGGGCGTAGCCGTTGCCGATGTAGAGATCGACGTCGCGGCCGATGCCCTCGGCGCCGAGGGCGGCGGCGGTGAAGCTCGTGCTCATCGCGAAGTAGTAGACCTTGCCGCGATCGCGCGTGGCGACGACGGCGCTGAGCTCGACGCCGGGGACGTTGACGCACGAGAGCGTGAGATCGGCGCCGCGGCCGCCGGTGAGATCGGCGACCGCGGCCCGCACCGCGAGGGGATCGCGGGCGTCGATGGCCTCGACGCGATCGCAGATGCCGAGCGCGCGGAGATCGTCCGCGAAGCGCGCGAAGGACTCGAGGCCGATGACCTTGCCGGTGGCGCCGACGCGGCGTCGGGCCTCGGCACAGCACAAAAGGCCTGATTTTCCGCCTGCGCCGAGCACGACGACGGTGTCGCCGGGCGCGGCGAGGCGCGCGACCTGCGGCGCGGCGCCGGCGACGTCGAGCACCGCGAGCGCGAGGTGCGGGGCCATGTCCGAGGGCATGCGCGCGAGCGGGGCCGAGCCGAAGACGATCGCCGTGCCCTCGACGTCGACCTGCGCCGACACCGGCCGGACCGCGCGAATCTTGCTCAGCGAGAGCGGCGTGAGCGAGAGCGAGGCCAGCGTCGCGACGCGATCGCCGGGGAAAAAGCCGCGTTCCTCGGCGAGGGCGCCGACGCGCCGAACGACCCCGAGAAGCATGCCACCAGAGCCCGTCACCGGGTTATGCTGCTTGCCTCGTCGGGCCACCGTGTCCAGCACGAGCCGCGCGACGCCGTCGGGATCGCCCGCGGACGCTTCCTCCATCTGGCGGAAGCTCGCTGCGTCGATGTTGAGCGTCTCGACCTCGACGGTGATCTCGGTCTCGTACACACGAGACGCGTCCGCATCCAGCCGCTCGGCGGGCTGGGGCAGGGCGCCGGGCGGAGAAAGTACGCGATGAGTACCAAGAGGATCGCCGGGGAGACCGTTCACCGGCAGGGCATTAACACGGGCGACGCCGCGGTGGGGGCGTCCGGCGCTCCCTGATCCCGCACCCTTCTTGGCCGCGTAACTTGACCCTGAAGGAACCCTGAACCTACACTTTCCCGTCCCCGTTCGTCTGGAAGATGGTCGTACGCCCCCCGATGGAAAGCCAAGTTCCCAAGGCGTCGCCTTCGCGCACGCTCGCTCTGAGATTCATCTCCGGTAAGTACCAGGGCGGTGAGTTTCCGCTCGGCGCCCAGCCCGAAATCATCGTGGGCCGATCGAGCGAGCTCGACATGGTCCTCGTCGAGGACATGGTCTCGCGCCGCCACGCGCGGATCGCCTGCGGCGAGCAGATCGTGATCGAGGATCTCGGCTCGACCAACGGCACCTTCGTCAACGGCGAGAAGATCAAGAAGGCCACGCTGAAAGAGGGCGATCGCGTCCTCATCGGCACCAGCATCCTCAAGGTCGTCTCCACCGATCCGGGCGCGCCGATGCCGCGCCGGACCGACCTGCAGAGCGCAGCGCAACGTGGCCAGACCCGATCGATGACCGGCGCGATCGACGAGATCCCGCTGCCCGATCTGCTCCAGCTCCTGGGCTCGTCGAAGAAGAGCGGCGTGCTCGTCGTTCGCAGCGACGACGACGTCGGCAAGATCTTCATGAAGAAGGGCGTCGTGTCCTTCGCGACGATCAACGACGTCGATCAGGTGCCGCCGCTGAAGAGCGTGTTCCGCATGCTCACCTGGACGCGCGGATCGTTCGAGCTCGGGCCGCCCGACGAGCGCGAGATGGTCGGCGAGATCAGCGCCTCGGTGCAGGAGCTGCTCATGGAGGGCCTGCGCCAGATCGACGAGCTCGCGGTGATCCGCGACAAGCTCCCCG
>JBDTXR010000089.1:0-24789 GCA_040006075.1 Byssovorax sp.
GAGCCCGCCGGCGCCGCGCGGCGCCCGGCAATACGGGCAGGTCTCGAGGTCCTCCGCGAGAGGCGCGTTGCAGTTCCCGCAGCGGTCCATCGCTCAGCGCGGCCCCTCGGCGACCAGGGCGTGGAGCGGCGCGATGAAGGCGTCGGCGTCGAGATCGGCGGCGCCGGGATCGACCTTCATGGCGCCCGCGGAGTCGGCGGTGACGGCGAGCCTGGTGAGCTTGCCGAGCAGCGCGCGGCGGAGCGGAGCTCCGCGCTGGATCGGCCCCGTCGGCGCGCGCGGAGGCTTCGCTTCGGCTTCACCGGCGGGCCCCGCGTCCGGCGACGGGGTCGTCTGCGGGCTCTCTGCGGGGCTCGACATGGCGCTCACCGTAACACGGACTTTCCGATATCTTCCATGACCCGTCGGTCGAGATCCGAGAGCCGGGCGCTGGCCTGATCGAGCTGCTCGACCAGCACTCCGTACTCGGCCTGCGCGGCCAGGAGGCGCGGACCCTCGGCCCCGCTCCGCAGGGCGGTGACCTGGCTCGCCGCGTCTTGCAGGTAGAGCGCCCGCTCGCGCAGCGCGGCGAGGGTGGGGCTCTGCTGGCCGACGGCGCCGCCTTGCTCGAGATCGACGAGCAGCGGGCGGAACTCCTGGAAGCGCCCCAGCTCCTCGAGCAGCGCCTCGCGCACCCGCGGGCTGACCATGGAGTCGCTGAGGAAGCGCGCCGCGGTGCCGCGGAAGGCGTCGAGCAGATCGTGGCGCTCGAGCTCGCGGCGGCGATCTTGCTCGAGCCAGCGACGGACGATCTCGCTCTTCACGCCCATCGCCGCGGCCGCCTCGAGCCACTCCAGCGCCTTCTCGCGCGCCTCGGGCTTGCACCAGTAATAGAGCGCGCCGAGCGCCGCCAGGACCTCGCGGTGGCGCGGCTGGAACTGGAGCGCGCGGAGCAGCGGCCTCGCCAGATCGGTCACCTCGCGATCGCGCGGGAGCGCGCCCTTGCGCGCCACGATCGCCATCCGCGTCACGGCTTCGAGGAAGAAGAATCCGCGAAACAGCTCGGGAGCCAGAGGCAATTTGTCGCGATCGACGGCGGGGAAGAGGTACTCGTCGGCGGTGTGCTCGTCGGGCTCGGGCAAGCCGGGCGGCATCCACCGCGCGAGGAACGACGTGGTCGCGGCGAGCGTCTCGGGGTGCTGGCCGCGGTGGAAGAGCACGAGGAGATCGTAGACGTCGCAGGTGAGGGTGACGGCCTTCTGCTGCTCGGCCGCGAGATCCTTGAAGCCACGGACGCGGGCGATCTCGTCGCGGGCGGCGTCGAGCTTGCCGGCCTTCACGTGGGCGCGGATCTGGAGGAGGCCGTGGGTGATCGACGTGAGCGGGATCTGCGCGGCGAGGACGCCGAGCCTGGCGACGCGATCGAAGAGGCGCGCGGCCTCGGGCCCGTCGCCCTCGGCGAGGCGCTTCTCCGCGAGCCCGAGGAGGCACACGCTCTGGTTGTGCGCGAAGGGGAGATCGACGCCCACCAGCAGCGCCTCGGCGCGCTCGAACGACGCGAGCGCCGGCTCGAGCTCGCCGAGCGCGCCGCGCGCAGTCCCGAGCAGGTAGTGCGCCTCGCCCATGTTCGGCGCGAGCTCGATCAGCTTCGCCAGATCCTTCACGGCGATCGCGAGCTGCTCCGCGGCGCCCTTCGCGCCGTCCGCGGTCGCGAGCTTCACGGCGCAGAACGCGCGCGCGAAGAGGAAATCGAGCAGATCGAGCGTGTCGAGCTCGCCCTCGCGGGTCCGGTCGGCGGCCTCGATCCCGTCGGCGTGGCGGCCCTCGATCGCCGCGAGCGCGAGCGCGTCGACGCCCACGGGCTCGGCCGCGGGGGGCGGCGGCCGACGCCGGAGGAGCAGCGTGCGCGGATCGCCGAGCAGCACCACGGCGGGCACCGCGAAGAGCAGGAGCGCGAAGACGAGGAGGATCACCCCGAAGAGCCGCGCGCTGCGCACGGCCGCTGGATCGAACGGCGCGAGATCGGCGCCGCGCGCGTTCTCGGGCAGCTTGGCGGCGAGATCGGCGATCTCGCGCTCGGCGTCGCGCGTCGAAGCGCGGAGCTCGTCGAGGTGTTTGGTCTTCGCGGCGATGTCGGCGCGGACCGGCGCGAACGCGGGATCGAGGTTGCTCGCTGTGGAGGCGATCGGCGCGCTCACCGGCCGCGTGGCCCACACCACGGCGCCGGTGATCAACGCGAACGAGGCCGCGGCGACGTAGAGGCGATTGAGCGAGGGCAAGAGCCCTTCGCGGCGCTGGATCAGCGCGGCGCGCGCCGACAGCACCAGCAGCGCCAGCGAGACGGCGACGCAGATCCAGAGCGGGAGGATGATCAGCGCTTCGTTCGAGATCATGGGGTGACCACCTGCGCTGGGAACAGCGTCGCTTCGTCGTACCAGGGAATGCCGGGCGCCGCGTCGAGGCGCGGATCGCGGACGGCGCCCACGAGGCCGTGCGCCTCGAGGTAGGCGTCGATCCCGAGCGTGAGGGCCTCGGACGCGCCGGTGCGGTCCGGCCGCGCCGCGTCGTTGAGGTGGGCGAGCCAGTGCACGTTGGCGTCGACGAGATCGGTCGCGGTGATCGATCGCGCGAGGTTGAGGGACTGGGTGAAGCCGCCGAACGCATCGCGGAGGTACGACGGGTCGCCGAGGGTGCGCACCGCGCCGAAATTGGCGATCCCATCGAGCAAATGCAGGTACGCGCGCAGGTAGCTGCCGGTGCGCCCGCCGCCGTCGGGGGCCGCGTCGAGCAGGGCGCGTCCGTCGCGCGTCGCGCGGCTCCCGTGGGGGAATTGCTCGGCCTCGAGGTAGGCGCGGGCCTCGATCGCCGCGCCGAGCGCGCGGCACCACTGGCTCTCGAGGCGGGCCTTGAGCCGCGATCGCGCCGCGTCGCCGCGGCCGAGGTGGCGGGCCTCGAGGTGGGCCAGGTACACGCGGGTCGCGTCGCCGGGATCGCCGGCGATCGCCGCGTCGAGCAGCTCGATCCCGCGCGCCAGGAGCGCCTCGCGCGCGGGGCCGAGCGCCGCGATCCGGCCGAGCAGCGCGACGTACGCGCGCAGCTCGCCGGCGTCGCCGCGCGGCAGCCCGCGCGCGGCCGACTCGATCGCCCGCGCGAGATCGCCCTGGGCCTCCGCGAGGCGGGCGAGCGAACCCCAGGCGACCTCCGCGGCCTTCGTCGCGCTCGCGCCGCGCACCAGCACGTCGATCGCGCGCTGCGCCTGCCCCTCGCGCTCCCACCCGGCGGCGAGCTCGCCGGGGGTGATCCGCTCGCAGAGACGATCGATCCGCGCGGTGATCTCGTCGCCCGACGGCCGTCGCGATCGATCGGCGTCGAGCAGCAGCCCCACCGTCTCGACCAGCTCCAGCGCGTCGATCCCGCAGCTCTTCGGCAGCGCCGCGGCCAGCGCCGCGGTCACGCGCGGGAGCGATCCCGATCGACCGCGCAGCAGGCGCTGGAAGCGCTCGGCCGGCGGGATCCGCTCCGGCCACAGATCCTCGACGATGCACGCGTGAACCAGCGCGCCCGCGGCGTAGCCCGTCCCCGCGTCGAGGTCGCCGAGCAGCGCTTCCGGCGAGGCCCAGGCCCACGCCGCCGGATCCGCGCCCGCCCATGCGTCGAGCGACACCGCGAGCGGCGGCAGCGCGATCAGCCGCACCAGGCCGCGCGGATCCAATCCTGGCGAGCTCCCCTCGTCGCACGCCGCGCGCGCGATCCGGATCTGCGCGGGCGTGAGCGGCGAGAGGCCCCAGCCCGCGCGCTCGAGCGCGAGCCCCGCGCCGACGATCGCCCGGCACACCGCGAGCGCCGTGGGCAATCGCGCCGCGAGATCCTCGCGCCACACGCGCCCCGCCACGCCGAACCCCACCGCGTCGGCGCTCGCGTACGTCAGCGTCAGCGTGCCCTCGCGCTCGGCGATCGTCGTCGGCGACAGCAGCAGCGCGGCCTCGCCGTGGCGCTCGCCGAACGACGCGAGCCGATCGAAGAACGATTTCACGCGCCGACGCTCCTCCGGGACGATGGGGATCGTCACGCGGAGCGAGCCGTCAGCGTCCTCGCGCAGCTCTCCCCGGGAGAGCCGGACGCAGGTCTCGGATCCGCTCACCACGGGGGCGATCTCAGCTCTTGTCCCGCATCACGATCAGCGTGAGCTTCGACATCGCCGCGGCCAGGGCCTCCTTGTTGTCGCGGGCGCGCGCCTCGGCGACCTTGGCCAGCACGTCGAGCAGCTCGCGCTGCCGATCCGGCGGGAGCGACTGCAACATCTCGTGGGCCGAGAGGATCAGGCGCGACATCGGATCCGGCGGAGGCGCCGCGACGATGACCCCGGTGTGGACCATCTCCGCGAGATCGAGGCGCTTCTTCTCGGTCAGCTTCCCGTCGCCGCGATCGAGCTTGATCGGGGTGACGGTGCCCTTCTGCACGTGGAGGATCTCGCCGGCGAAGATCCCGTCGGCGTCGAGCGCGAAGGTGATCTGGAACTGGTGCGCGCCCTTCGGCTCGGCGGCGAGCCCCTCGATCACCACCTTGCCGAGCGGCGTGTTCTCGGCGGCCTTGGGGTTATCGCCCTGGTACACCGGCACGAAGATGCTGGTCTGGTTGTCGCGCGCCGTGGTGTAGCCGCCGCGCACCACCTTGTGCGGGATCACGTGATCCTTGGTGATCAGCGGATCGTACACATCGTCGACGAGCCCGATCCCCAGCGTGTGGCTGACCACGTCCTTGATGTTGGTGCTGGCGATGTGCTCGGGCACCGCGGCCGTGGTGTCGATCTTCAGCTCGCCCGTGTCGAGCACGTCGGCCGCCAGGCTGGGATCGTAGTTGAGCGCCATCCGCGCCGCGCCCATCGCCACGATCTCGTCCGGGTTCAGGTTGGACTTGATCTGCTTTTTGTACCGCTCCGCGAGCACCCTCGCGACCGCGGGGATCCGGCTCGATCCGCCGACCAGGATGAAGGCGTCGATGTCGTCGAGCTCGAGCCCGTGCTGCGCCTTGGCGCTGTTGATCGCCACGTCGACCTCGACCATCGTCTTGTCGAGCAGCGAGCGGCACATGACGTCGAACTCGGCCGGCGAGAGCGTGTAGCTGATCTCCTCGATGTCCTGCGTCGGGCTCTCGAGCGCGAACTCCTGCGCCTGCGACTCGTTGCAGAGGTTGATCTTCACCTGCTCGGCCCGGAGGCGCAGGCGCCCGACCAGGCGCGCGTCGCTCGAGAAATCTTGCCCGAGCTGCTTCTTCATCTGCTCGAGCGCCCATTTCACGATCAGATCGTCGATGTCGCCGCCGCCGAGCCGGGCGTTGCCGCCGGTGCCGAGCACCACGGCCGTGCGCTCGTCTTCCACGCGCACCACCGAGACGTCGAAGGTGCCGCCGCCGAGATCGTAGACCACGAACGTCTGCCGCTCGCCCGAGTCGAGGCCGTAGGCCACGGCCGCCGCGGTGGGCTCGTTCATGATCAGTCGCGGGTTCAGCCGCGCCAGCTTCGCGGCCTCGCGCGTGGCGTTCTTCTGCGACTCGCGGAAGTACGCGGGCACGGTGATCACCGCGTCGTGGACCGGCTCGCCGATCATCCGCTCGGCCGAGGCCTTGAGCTCTTTCAGGATGTGCGCCGAGATGAACTCGGGATCGAACTCTTGCCCCGCGGCCTTGACCATCTCCTTGCGGCCGGCCTTGGTCATCTCTCCCATCTTGCGCTTGACCTCGATGATCACGCCGTCGGGATCGCGCGCGAGCTTCTCCTTGGCCGCGCGGCCGACGCTGACCTGCTTCTGCTTCGAGATGTAGACCGCCGACGGCGTGGTGCGCTCGCCCTGCCGGTTGGGGATGATCTGGACGTCTTGCTTGTCGAAGTTGTACGCCGCGACGGCGGAGTACGTCGTCCCGAGATCGATGCCGATCACCTTGTGAAAGCCTGCCATGCCGCCCACCGCTTGCTTGTCGTCGCGTTACGTACCCTGGCGGGGAAGGGCCGCGAGATCGGCCACCGCCAGCACCTGATCGGACTCGACCAGCGTCGCCTCGGCGGGCGCGCGCCCGCCGTCGAGGCCGCGATCGGCGCGGAGAAAACCCGCGAGAAAGTCCGAGAAATCTGCGTCGATCCCCGAGAGGGACCAGAGCGCGCGGCACTCGGGCGAGGGGAACTGCCCCTCGGGCCGGAGCTCTTCCACGAGCCACGCCGACACCAGCTTGGCGCGCTCTTGCGGCTCGAAGCGGCGATCGTCAACGCCGGGTTGCACTGTCAACAGCTCGTTTTGAGGGTGCGCTTGATCGTAGGCCAGGCGCGCGCGCGGCGTGCCGATCTCGGCCTCGATCTCTTGCAGGCGCGCCATCTCGGTCTCGGCCGCGCCGAAGCCCTGCGCGGCCACGCCGCGGCGCGCGCCGACCATCTTCGAGCGCTGGGCGCTGATGAACGCGCGGATGTCGTCGGTGGCGAGCAGCGGCGAGACGCCGAGGCGCGCGTAGGCGTTGCTGGGGTCGATCACGATCCTCGCGCGGGGCCGAGGACGCCTGGAGACTCCCGTGAACACGCGCGAAAGGCTACAGGCGGGCCACGTCCCCGTCGAGCTTGTCGTGCAGCTCGATCAGGCGCGCGTGCCCCTTCGCGCGGGCCTCGGCGAGCTGGTCCTCGACGATCCCGAGCGCGCGCGAGAGCAGCTTGCGCGCCCCGGCGCGGTCCCCGTCGTCGTCGCAGCGGTAGCCCTGCTGGGCGAGGCAGAAGGCCAGGCAATAGGCGTGCTCCAGCGCCTGATCGGGCGTGGCGGGCGTCATCCCGTCGAGCAGGACGCGGGCTTTCTCCGCGTCGCCCCCGCGGATCAGCCGGTTCGAGACCGAGAGCTGCGATCGGAACCGGAGCTCGGGATAGCGAGAGAGCAGCTCGCGCACGCGGCTGTCGTCGCCGATCCGGAGCTTCTCGACCACCGCGTCGGCCTCGGCGAAGCGCTCGAGCCGGAGCAGCAAGATCACCCGCTGCCGATCGGCGCGCGGATCCGAGAGCTTGCCCGAGTCGGCGCGGTCGAGCGTGGCCAGCGCCTCGGCGACCTGCCCTCGCTCGGCCAGCTTCGCCGACTCCGACAGCGCCGCCGCGAGCGCGAGCTGGGCCTCGAGCGCCTCGATTTTTCGAAGCAGCGCCTCGGCGTCGCGCTTCGATCCTTCGTGGAGCTCGACGGCGAGCGTCGCGAGCCCGCGCGCGCGCCGCAATCCATCGGGATCGCTCCGCAGCGCGGCGAGGCGCTTGCCCCACGGCGCGGCGATCTGCGGCGCCGGGAGCGCGACCGGCTCGGTCCCGGTGCCGAGGGTGATCACCACCGAAGCCAGGGCGATCCGCGCGAGATCGACCAGGCAGGCCTCGGGCGCGCGCAGCGCGCTCATCGCCGCCGCCGTCTCGGCGATCGCGTCGCCGAGCCGACCCTCTTCCTGCGCCTGCTCGATCGCCCGCCGCGCCTGCTCGAGCAGCGCGACCTCCACGTCGTCGGCGAGCGGCCTCAGCACCGCGCGGTAGAGCTGCTGCGGGCAGCGCGCCAGCGCCGCTTTGAAGGCCGTCTGCGCCTCGTCGCGCCGCTTGGCCGCGAGCAGGCACACGCCGCGCAAATACTCCACGGCGTAGGGCAGCTCGGGCGCGCGCGCGGCCATCGCCTCGATCGCCTCGAGCGCCGCGACGCGCGAGCCCGCGAGGTAGATCCGCGGCGCCTCGGCGTGCTCCGCGGCGAGCATCCCGAGCCCCGTCACCTCGAGCTGGAGCGCGCGGGCGCGGAGCTGCGGCTGACGCGAGAGGCAGCGCCCGATCGAAAGGCCGGTCCACGTCAGCGCGACGCTGAAGCGCCCCTCGAAGCACAGCGATCGCGCGAGCTCTTCGTAGAGCGGGATCGAGGTCGGGAAGCGCTCCACCTGCTCTTCGAGGCGCTCGGTTCGCTCGCCGCGCCCGCCGTCGTCGACCGTCGCCGACGCGCCGCTGCGCTTGCGGCCCTGGGTGTGTGCCTTCTTCTTCTCGTCGAGGATCCGCTGGAGCTCCTCCACGTGCTTCTGGAACGGGTTGTCTTTGCCGCCGGAAACCCGGTGAAATCGCGCGATCGCGGCGCGCGCCTCGTCGAAGAACTCGCCCATGGTCAGGAGGCGCGCCGCCCAGCACTCGACCTTGGCGCTGTCGCCGTCGAGCTTGCGAGCGCGATCGACGAGGGTCATGAGCTGCTCGACCTCGTTGGGGCCGAGCGAGCGCGCCGCCTCGAGCTTGCGGCTCGCGAGCGTGATCAAGAGCTCGGCCGCGAGCCGGTTCGTCACCTTGTGCCGCTGCGCCTCGGTCAGCGACGCCTGGTCTTCGGTGACGTCGAGCGCCTGCCGCACCATCGCCCCGAGGAACCCGAGCGCGCTCGGCGCCCCGCTCGTCTGATCCTTGCGCATCGCGCGGAGCACGCGCGCGTCGAAGAACGGGGACACCGCGGCCTGGAAATCGAGGAGCTCGTCGACGATGTCGGGCCGGTTCGCCGCGGGCAAATAGGTCCAGAGCACCAGCGCGAGATCGGCGAACGTCTCGACGTGCTGCCGTGCGAGGGCCGCCACCTCGGCGTCTTCCGGCGCGCCGTCGCCGTAGCGCGTGCGCGTGCGCCCCGCGAACGAGCGCCAGCGCGCCGCCAGCACGTCGGCGAGGCGTCGTCCCTCCTCGGGGATCAGCGTCTCCAGCGAGTCCGCGCCTCGGATCAGCCCCTCGATCCGCGCGCGCTCCACCCGCGGATCGCCCGGGAAAAGCAGGTGCCGATCCGGATCCGGCCCGAGCGCCAGGTGCGCGAAGACCAGCTCCGCGCGCCGGTGATGAATCCACTGCCGGAGCTGCTCGGGATCCCCGTCGAGGCGCGCTTGATTGACCACCAGCGACGTGCTCGTGACCCCGCGCTCGCGCTCTTCCTTCACGCAGAACACGCCGAGATCGATCCCGCCCTCGCTGGCCTTCGGCGTCAGCCGCGCTTGCGAAGCGAACATCCGGTGCGGCTTGCGCATCGAGCGCACGCTCGCGGCGTCGAGGCGGCCCATGAGCGCCAGGCGATAGTGGTGGCGATCGAGCGCCTCCCAGGCGTCGTGGTAGGCGTCGTCGGCCGTCGCGGTCACGATCGCCGCGCGGTTCTGCAGGTGGATCGCCTGGTGCGGCTCGAGCCGGATGCAGACCTCGATCGCCCGCAGCGCCGCCGGCCAGCGCTCGGCCACCGCCTCGTCGACCGCGTAGCGCGTCAGCGCCGAGACGTAGAGCCTGCGCACCGCGGCCCGCTGCGGCGCCCGCTCGTGCATCCGCCGCAGCGCGCGCAGCCGTGACTGATCCTTGTCCGCGGCGCGCAGGGCCTCGCTCAGGAGCTCGATCGCCAGCTCCTCGGCGCGCGATCCCGCCGGCACCACGTCGAGCTCGCGCTCCAGGGCCTCGGCGCCCGCCGTGCTCAGGCGGTGGAGCTTGCGCACCGCGAGATCCTCGGCCGATCCGGCCTTCAGCGCCGGGCGCACCTCGAGGTGCTGCTTCACCACCCGGGCGCTCTCGGTCGGCCGCGAGACGATGAACCGCCCGAGCAAATGGGCCCACGCCGTGGCCCACGCCGGGTCGCGCGGCAGCGACTGCGCGCGCCCCTCGGCCTCCTTGAGCTGCCCGCGGATCTGCGCCTCGGCCTGGAGAAAGCCTGCGAGATGGAACGACGGGTGCGCCGCGTAGAGATCCCGCGCGATGTTGCCCGCGCGCCGCTCCTCGCCCGATTGCAGCGTCGCGAGCGCGCGGATCAGCTGCGGATGCGGCGGATCGCTGACGCTGTTGACGACGTCGACCGCCGTCAACGCCAGATCCCAGGCGCCGAACCGGAGCGCGTGGAGCGCCTGCCGCACGGGATGGAGCGGGTTCAGCGGCTCTAACCGGATCGCGTCGGCGATCCGCGCCGCGCCGACGCGGTAGTCGCCCTCGAACAGCGCCGAGAGGCTCGACGCGTCGGCGAGCCGTCGCCGCGAGACGCCGCCGCCCTGCTCGCGCGTGAGCCGCCGCAGCTCCTCGAGCGCGCGCTCCCAGTCGATGCGATCGAGCGGTACGGTCACCGGTCAGCTCCAGCGCTCGGTGCGCAGGCGGAGGCCGGTCGCGGTGGTGTGGACCACGACGCACGCGCCGTCGCGGGTGGGGTAGGCGAGCGCGACGCCGTCGTCGGCGATCCGCCGCGCGAGGCCGCTGCGATGCACCGAGAACAGCTCGCCGGCCTGGGTCCACACCAGCAGCGCGCCGCCGCCGACCGAGCGCACGCCGACCGCGGCGCCGCCCTTCGACGGGAGCGAGATCCCGCGCGGCGTACGCAACCCGGAGTCGAGCGTGCTGACCTCGCCGGCGTCGGTGAGCACCGCGTAGCCCTCGCCGTCGTCGAGGCTTGTGATCGCGCGGATCTCGCCGAGATCGAGCGACGTCGCGGTGATCCGCCCGCGCGCCAGATCCACGAGCGCCGCGCGGCGCGCGCCGAACACCCCGAGGAAGCCTTCTTTGGCAGCGAAGAGCCCGAACGGGCGCCCGACGCGGCCCGTCTCGATCGCCGTGAGCGCGCCGGCGTCGTCGTGCGGCCACCGCGTCGTCCAGAGCCCGCCGCCTCCGCCGAGCACGCCGAGGCGATCGCCGACGGCCAGGATCTCCACCACCGGCTCGCCGGCGTGCAGCCCCGCGACGCGGCGCCCGTCGAACACCGTGAGCTCCCCCGCGCTGTCGCCCGCGACCACGCCCGCGCGGGACGATCCCAGCGCCAGCACCGGCGCCGGGTGGGCCTTCACCTCCCACGCACCCCGGCGAAACCAGGCGATCTGGTTCGCCGACGTCCCGAGCACCGGCTCGCCGCCGAGGTCGAGCGCCGCGGCCGACGCCAGGAAGAGCCGCGTCGACGGCGCGCCCGCGCCCTCCACGACCGCGAACGGCGTCAGCTCGCGCGCCTCGGGGCCCACCGCGATGAGCTCGCCGACGTCGGTGACGACGAACGCGCCCTCGCGGCCACGGAGCTCGACCATCGGCTTCCCGCGGCAGATTACCTCGCGATCGAAGCTCTCGTTCGCGGCCTCGCCCCCGGGGTTCAGACTCGCTTCGGGCCGCACGGTCGCGGCAGGATACACGGCTCCCGGCGCGAGCCCAGCGTTCTCAATCGAGGTGCGTCAGCCGCACCCCGTCGCGCCAGATGCTGATCGGCCCGTCGTCCGAGATCTTGATCGCGATGCCGAAGAAGCTCGCGTGCCAGGCCGCCGACGAGCGCGCGCCCTCCGAGCTCTGGGCCCGATCGAAGCCGTGCTCGCGCAGCACCTGCGCGGGGGCGGGCTGGACCATGCACGCGATGTCGACGACGCGGCCGCGCAGATCGAGCACCGTCGCCCCGTCGGTGCTCGCCGCCGCGGTGATGACCTGCCGATCGGCCCACTTGGTGATCCGCATCCCGCGGAGCGCGTCGCGCAGGATCCGGTTGGCCTTCCCCCCGTCGTCGGAGTCCTCGATCGGCTCCCACTCGGGGAGCCGCACCCGCTTGGCGTCGCGGAGGAACAGCAGCGCTCCCTTGCGCTCGTACGAGAGATCCAGCGCCGCGCGGAGCACGGCCAGCACCACGTCTTCGTCCAGGAACGCGCTCAGCGCCTGGTGGACCCGCAGGTAATTCTGGTACGTCCACCGCCCCTGCGATTGCTTGAACGTGACTCCATTCCAGAGCTGCACGTAGAGATCGCCGTAGGGCGATACGATCAGCGCCATATCGTTCTTGCGCATCACGTGCTGGAGCGGCGTCAGCGACATGTGAGGACCGTAGAGCGGCTCGGATCCACGCACCCCGTCGCGCGCCATCGACGAGAACGAGATCAGCCCCACGACCTGCCCGCGCGCGTCGCCGAGGAGGATCACCCGGTCGCCGTCGACCACGGCGCGCACCCAGCGCTCCTCGAGCAGCGCGGCCTCGACGGCGAGCGGCGCGTCGAGCCGCGCCACGTAGCGCCCGATCCGCTTCAACGTCGAGGCGCTGTCGTGGGCGAAGAGCACGCAATGATGCACCGGGCGCCCCTCGTAGGTGAGCGACATCGAGCGCTTCATCGCCTGGATCCAGCCGAGCGCGAGGCGGCTGTCGAACGGCGACATGTCGGCGATGGCCCGGGCGAAGCGGGTGTCGGTGAGGGCGTGCCACGCGTCGTCCTCGTCGACCGTGGGGCAGCGCGCGAGATCCTCGTTGAAGAGGTGGGCGAAGCGGCGGACGAAGTTCAGATCCGACCGCATGTCCCGGGCCCCGGGCGCCTCGAGCTGCACTCAGCACGCCGCGTACGGTTGGCGCCCGCCGTCGGGATACAGGAACACCACGACCAGGCGACGCTGAGCATCCCAGACCGCGCGCGGCATCCCGCCGCCCGCTTTGCGATGCCGGCGGAGGAGCTCCGCCACCAGCTTCGGCGGGAGGATCCTGGCCTCGTCGACCGGAAAAATGTCGCCGAGCGACCGTCGAAGAAGCTCGACCTCGGAGTCCGGTGCGGCGGATGAGCTCACAGGTAGATTCGATGAATATCAGGCCAGAACGCCGCCAGCGAGAAACGCCGCCATCGCGCGCGGGTACACAGGATGAGAGACCACATGACAGGTGGGTACTTCGGATCTCGTGACCGATCCTCGAACAACTCGATGGGTCCCCTACCGCCGGCTGCGGCCCGGAATGGACGGGAGACACAAAGGTCGGAGAAGGGCGCAAAGGGCGCAAAGGGCGCAGGAAGAAGGGGATCTGGGGTTCGGAGATCGGGCAAAAAAATCCTTTCTGACCTTTGCGCCCTTCTCTCCCCTTTGCGCTTCCGGGTCCGTTCCGATCCATTTCTGGACCGCGGCTGTCGGTGGCGGTGACTTGATCTGGGTTCGCGGCGTTGCTCGGGGGCGCTGAAGGCCCGCGATCCGCCGACGGCCGCGCATCGCCGCGCGGCGGCTGCGCAACGGAGTGGTTGTCCGGGCCGGGCCGGGCGAGTACAAGCGGACGAAACCGCCCATGTCCACCTTCACGAACGTCATCACCGCCGGCTACCGCAAGAACCGCGACCGACTCACGCCCCGCTTCCCGGCGGCGCGAGACTTCCTCCTCGCCCTGGAGCAGCTCCACGAGCAGACCGACGGTCGCTTCCACGTCGGCACCGATCAGAACCTGCACCTCTATCTGGAAGACCGCTTTCTGGCCTACATCCGCCTCGAAAAGCTCTCGTCGCCGAAGCCCTCGCTCGTGTTCTCGCCCCGCGCCCACAACGATCACATCAAGGACGACACGCGGCGGACGCCCGAGCTCCTCTGCTCCACGCCGCTGCGCGATCTGATCGAGAAGCACCGCGGCGGGAGCGGCGGCTGGGCCAAGCGAGAGCGCGAGAAGGGCGTGGAGCTCTTCCGGATCGAGGCCGGCGCGACCGAGGCCTTCTTCGCCGATCTGCTCCAGGTCATCCGCGCGATCACGTAAGGGGCCCGGCCCGGCGCGCACACCGAGCCGACTCGCCCTACCACGGCGCTACAGCCAGCCGATTTCCCGCCGATCCCCTGGACCGAGTGGGCGCGCGAGCAAGGATCGAGATCCCGATCGCGCGTCGCTCAGCGTCGCGGGCCGAGCGCCCGCGCGCTCGTAGCGTCCGGACCGTCGCGCGAGCGCGGCGCCGGTTTCACGCCAGCCCAGGTGAGCCCCAGGTGATCGCAAGAGTCGCAGAACCGCCGCAGAGTGTCCCCGTCGAGCACGCCTCGCGACTCCGCGCCGAGGTCGTCGCCGCGCCGATCGAGCTCGAAGGCCGCCGCGCGATCCAGGCGATTTACACCGACGTCACCGCCGCGCGGCGCGACGACGAGGCCAGGCAAAAGCTGGAAGCCCGGGTGCGCCAGGTCCAGAAGATGGAAGCGATCGGCACGCTCGCGGGCGGCATCGCTCACGACTTCAACAACATCCTCACGGGGATCCTCATGAACGTCGAGCTGGCGCGGGACGACCTCGCGCCCGCGCACCCCGCGCGCGAGCGCCTGGTCGAGATCGCGCTCGCCGGCCGGCGCGCCGCGGATCTCGTCGGGCAGATCCTCGCGTTCAGCCGCCAGCGCGAGCAGGAGCGGCGCCCGATCCACCTCCACTCGGTCGTCTCCGAGGCGCTGAAGCTGCTCCGCGCGAGCCTGCCCAGCTCGATCGAGATCCGCGCCCACGCCCCGCACGATCGGGCCATGATCCTCGCCGACGCGAGCAGCATTCACCAGATCGTGATGAACCTCGGCACCAACGCCGCGCACGCGATGCGCGAGCGCGGCGGGGTGCTCGACGTGGCGCTCGAGACGGTGACCGTCGACGCCGGAGAGGCGCGCCGCGGCGGTGACCTGCGCGAGGGGCGCCACGTGCGCTTGACGATCACCGACACCGGGCACGGGATGGACCGCGCGACGATCGACCGGATTTTCGAGCCGTTCTTCACCACCAAGGCCCCGGGCGAGGGCACCGGGCTCGGCCTCGCGGTGGTCCGCGGCATCGTGCGATCGCACGAGGGGATCCTCCACGTGACCAGCGAGCCGGGCCGCGGGACGACGTTCCAGCTTCATTTCCCGGTCCACGAGGTCCGCACCCCGGCGTTCGGGATCGCCGCGGTCCCGCGCCGCTCGGGCGGCCACGAGCGCGTGCTCCTGGTCGACGACGAGCAGGCGATCGCCCGGAGCCTGGCGCGGATCCTCGAGCGCTTCGGCTACCGGGTCACCTTCCGGACCGACGCGGCCGACGCGCTCGCCGTCGTCCGCGAGCGACCGGAGAGCTTCGATCTGGTGATCACCGATCTGACGATGCCGGGGATGAGCGGCCTCGATCTCGCGCGGGAAATCCTCGCGCTGCGGCCGGATTTGCCGGTGATCGTGATGTCGGGCCTCCTCGACGAAGAGACCCGGATCCGCGCCCGGGCGCTGGGCGTACGCGAGGTGCTGGGCAAGCCGGTGACGCCGAGCGAGCTCGCCGAGACGGTGCGCGCCGTCATCGCCGGTCGAGCGCCGGCGTTCGTCTGACCGCGAGCATCACGCCGGGGTCGCGCGCTGCCGCACCATCGCGTAGAAGCCGGGGATCGGCTCGAAATCCGCCTTGGTGGTCAGGGGCAGGCCGTGCATGGTGAGCGCGCCGCTCTCGAGCGTCTCCCACCGCGAGGCCGGGAAAAATTCGCCGAGCTGCGCCGCGCCGAAGTGCTGCGGCGGCTTGATCCCGGCCTCGATGCACTTGCGCAGCGGCTCCGGCATCGTGGTCATGGTCGCGCCCTGGGCCACGAGCTGATCGAGCGGATCCCCCTCGTAGTTGGTCTCGACGCAGTAAATCACCCCGCGTTGGCCGGTGAGATCGGCCAGGTTCTCCACCGCGTTCGCGCGCTGCCTGGCGTCGAAGACGTGAAACACCCCGCGCATGAACACGCTCGCTTCCCCGAGCTCGTCTGCGAGCTTGCGGCCCATGCCCGGCTCGCTCGCGTCGAGGACGCGATAGGCCACGTTCTCGACGCCGCGCGACTCGGCCCTGGCCTTCTCGACGGCGTGGGGAGAGATATCGACGCCCAGCACCTCCGGGAAATGCGCCGCCAGGAGCCGGGAGAAGCGCCCGTTGCCACAGCCGAGATCGACGACAGGCAGGCTCGCGTCCATCCGCGCGCGCACGTGGCCGAGGGCGCGATCGAGCTCTTCGGTGCTCGCCGCGTCCCAGAGCACCTCCCCGCCGGCGCCGGTGCGCCCGATACCGGACCAGAAGCGATCCCAGGCCTTGCTTTGATCGCGCGGAGCGCGGAGGCCATACCAGATGAGCTGAGGGAGGAGCAGGAGCTTGCGCGCGGCCATGATCGCGACGCTAGAGCGGCCATGGCCCGGTTGGCAAGCTGGCCGATCGAGTGACCACCACGGCGCGGCCCCGAGGGGTGGATCCCCTGCCTGTCCCGGTAGAGGACCTTGCCACGGCAGATCGGGAGGGCGGGAGAAGAGATCGGATTTTTTGGCGCAAATGGGGGCGGCGCGATCGCCGGAAGCTTCATGATCTCCATCTCGATCGACGGATCGGAGGAGACGGATCCGGAAAACCACCGAGGACCGGAGGAGGGCAGAGGAGGTCGGAGGAGAAAGAAAAAGTCGGCGTGAGCCCCCGGCCGGGCGACGTCAGGAAGGCTTGTCGGTGCCTGTCGTGATCTGGAGTGTCGGCTCGATCGCGCCGCGCACGGCGGCCTCGATCTTCGCGACGTCGATCTTCTGCATCTCCATCATCGCCTCGAAGGCGCGCTTCGCCACCTCGCCGCCTCGGGCCATGGCCTCGGTCAGCACGCGCGGCGTGATCTGCCACGACAGGCCCCATCTGTCCTTGCACCAGCCGCACTGGCTCTCCGCGCCGCCGTTGCCGACAATCGCATCCCAGTAACGGTCGGTCTCCGCCTGGTCGTCGGTGGCGATCTGGAAGGAGAATGCCTCGCTGTGCTTGAACGTGTCCCCTCCGTTGATGCCAATGCACGAGACGCCGCATACCGTGAAGTCGACCGTCAGGGCGTCACCCGCCTTGCCGCCCGGAAAGTCGGACGGCGCTCGGCGCACCGCGCCGACCGCGCTGTCGGGAAAGGTCCGAGCGTAAAAGCGCGCGGCCTCTTCCGCGTCATGGTCATACCACAGGCAGATCGTGTTCTTCTTCATCGGTACTCTCCTCGTAGAGTGCTCGAGTTTCGCGTGGGTCTATACCAGCCGGCCAACGCCCTGGCGATCCGCGCGTCGTCCCGTCCCCAGATGCTCACTCCTTCACGCGCGCCCGCGCCCGCTGCCGCGCCGACGCGCCGGCCTGCGGGTGCCGCGCCTCGTCCGTCACCCGCGCCAGGGCCGCCGCCCAGAACGCAGCCACGCTCTCCTGCTCGCAGCCGAGCGCGTCAATCGGACCATGATCGGTGTCGACCACGATCGCCCGCTCCTCGCCGCGCGCGGCGATCGACGGGCTCCGCACCTCGCCGAGCGGGATCGCCGCGCCGAGGCGGCCCTCGGGGCGCGCGTCGACAGCGCCGCTGCGGCCCACCCACGGGAGCACGATCAGGCGATCGCGACCGACGGCGACGAGCGCGGTCGAGCGCGCCTGGTAGCGCGAAGAGAAGCTCGCGACGCCGAGGAACGCGTAGCCCGCGAGCGTTAGCAGAGCGGCCGCGGCGCCGAAGGCCACGGCCTCGCCGGTGCTGCTGGTGGTCTTCGCCAGCGCCAGCGCGAGCTTGATCCAGAAGCCCAGGCCGCTCAGCATCAGCGCCGCGCCGATCACCCGGTTGCGGCCCGCGGTGGCGCGCGGACCCTCGCCGGCGTAGTCGCGGAGCACCACGCGATCGCCCTCGGATCGCAGCGCAAAGCGCGCGAGATCGGCCGCAGCGAGGGCGGGGAGCGGCTCGGGGATCGCGGGGATCGCGGCCTCGCCGTCGTCGCCGGGGGCGCCCTCGAGCGGCACGCCGAGGTACTCCGCGAGGCGCTTCGCGAAGGCCGTCGCCACGCTTCCGCGCGCGGGAGCGACGGTGTGCTCTTCGGCGACCAGGAGGCGCGCGCCGTCCTCGCACCCCAGCCACGCGGTCGTGTGGATCCGCGACGCCGTGCACGACGGCGCGTCGCAGCAGGTCGTCGTCGCCGCCTCGATCGCCACGCGGGCCGCGCTCCGCGTGAACGTCTCGCCGCCGAGCAGCGGCGCCACGATCGCCTCGCGCTCGCCGCGGCCGAGGTACACCCAGACCGGCACCTGGGGATCGGGCCCGAAGCCCGCCGCAGCCGCGCCGAGATCCGGCGCGGCCCGGAGCACGATCACCGCGTTCTCCAGCGCCGCGATCGCGCCGCCGGGATCGGCGACGGCGTCTTTGACCGAGCGCTCGGCCTCGGGACCAAGGGACGTGAGCACCGCGGAGACGTCGTCGCGAAAGGCCATGTTCGCGCCTTTTGCCGCGCCTGCGCCGCAATGTAAAGCGACCATCGCCGCGGCGCGGTGCGACGCACCCGACGCATTCCGTTCGCGCCCGCCGCACCGTCCCGCTACGCTCGTGAGAGTCGGAGGCTTACCATGTCGCGATCCCTTCTGATCTCCATCGGCGCGCTGGGTGCGCTGGGCGTCACGATCTTCGGCTGCGGCGGCGTCGGCGCCGGCGACGGGCTCTTCGACTCGGGTGGCGCGGGCGCGGGCGGCACCCCGATGTCCACGTCGGTCACCACCGGCTCCGCCCCCGAGACGACGTCAACGACGTCGACCACCGGCGCCACGTCGTCCACGACGGGCACCAGCGTCAGCAGCAGCGCGACGGCGACGAGCGCCAGCGCCTCGAGCAGCACCGGCGGCGTCGTCCAGACCCTCGGCTGCGGCAACGTGACCTGCCCGCTCGGCGGGGAGAACGCCTGCTGCTGGTCGAAGTTCGGGATGCCGATGGCCAGCGGCACCTGCGTGGATGCGCCGGCGGCCTCCGACGGCTGCAAGACCTTCGTGGCCCAGGACGGCCTCCAGTCGCGGATCGAGTGCCAGACCAGCGCGCAGTGCGCCCAGGGCAGCACCTGCTGTGGGCACCGGACCCCGTTCAACGGCCAGAACTTCTTCTACGATCTCGTGACCTGCGTCGACGCGTGCCCCATGTCCGACGTCACGTTCTGCGATCCCAACAACCCCGCCGACGTCTGCCCGATGGTCAACACCCAGAACGGCCCGGTTCAGGGCGTCTGCAAGTCGAGCATCTCGCTCCCGCCCGGGTATTTCGTCTGCGGGTCGCCCGGCGGCTGAGACCCGCCGCCGCCGCGCCGGTCGTGGTAGCGTCCCGCCCCATGCGCCGACGTTCTCCGGGCGCGATCGTCGTCGCCGCGACCCTCGCCTGGTCCTCGACGGCGCGCGCGGTCAGCCCGCCCACGGTCTACGACAACTACCAGATGGTCCCGATCGGCAGCCGCGCCGCGGGCATGGGCGGGGCCTACACCGCGCTCGCCTGCGACGAGGGCGCCCTCCACTACAACCCCGCTTCGCTCTCGTGCTCGGACTCCTCGCACCTCGAGCTCAGCGCCAACGCCTATGTGCTTCAGGGCCTGCTCGTCCACGGCGCGCTCGGCCCGGGGGACGACCTCAGCGCCGTCACCTACCACTCGATCCCTTCGATCGTCGGCGCGGTGCGCGTGCTCTCCGAGGGCTCGGCGCGCAGCGACGTCGCCACTTACCCGAAGCGCTTCACCTTTGGCTTCACGGTGTCGATCCCGGCCACGCTGGCCCTCAAGATCGATCCGGCCCGCGCCGAGGAGCGCAACCACCTCTCGTTCGCCATCCGCGACGATCTCACCGCGGGCGATCTCGGGTTTGGCTACCAGATCAACCGCGAGGTCAGCGTCGGGATCTCGCTCGGCGCGGTGCTCCGCTCGGCCGAGCAGCACGCCTCGTGGCTCCTGGTCCGCAGCGCCGGGACCCCGTGCGCCGCGGGCTCGTGCAGCGATTACCTGGCCTTCGACGACGATCGCGCGAGCTACGCCCTCGGCGGCCGCGCCAAGCTCGGCGTCCTGGTGCGGCCGGTGCGCCACTTCTCCTTCGGACTCGCGCTGACGACGCCGACGATCAACGTCTATGGTCGCGCCAAGGAGAATGCCAATCTCACCCGCGCCGACGGGATGGGGTTCGCCGCGCTGCCGATCCGCGCCGAGGGATCGAGCGAGGTCGGCCTCCCGCTCCGGATCGCGATCGGCACGGCCTACGTGCGCCGCAGATACACCTTCTCGGCCGATCTCTCCCTGAATTTCCCGCAGCACGCGCGGGTCTTCTACA
This sequence comes from Byssovorax sp., assembly GCA_040006075.1. Lineage (GTDB taxonomy): Bacteria > Myxococcota_A > Polyangia > Polyangiales > Polyangiaceae > JANYGI01. The sequence goes on from JBDTXR010000089.1 coordinate 19,755, forward strand.
GCGCCGTGGCGCAGACGATCGGCGGCCTCGGCGCGCCGCCGGTCATCCCCGACGTGGTGATCGAGCGGACGTTCCAGCCCAACATCAACCTCGGCGCCGGCATCCCGTTTGGACCGGAGCGCGAGCTGGACATCGGCCTCTTCACCGATCTCTCCAGCGTGTCCCCCGCTGACAGCGCCCGGACTGGCACCGACCGGGTCCACATGTTTGGAGGATCGATGGCGCTCGGCCTCCTCGGAAAAGAGTCGCGAGCCTGGTTCGGGTTCAGCGGCGAGATCGGCTCGACGACGACCCGGGTGCCCGGCCGCGGCTTCAGCTACGAGACCGTCTCCACGCTCCCGCGCGGCGCCCTCCCCGACGACGGCGAGGCCACGCTGGTGCGGTGGACGCTCTCCGGCGTGCTCGGATCCAACTACGCCTTCCTCGAATGAAAGCCGATTGACCTGCTCTAGCCCGCCAGCGCCTCCACGCGCACGGGGACGCCGGAGAGCGCGGCGTTGCCGGAGAGGGCGTCGATCGCCAGCTCGTCGGTGAGATCGTTGACGCTGGCGCCGGGGTTCTTCTGCGCGGTGCCCAGCTCGACGCCCGGGCGATCGTGGCCCCAGCCGTGGGGGATGCTGACGACGCCGGGCATGATCTCGGGGCTGATTTCCAGCTCGATCTCCACGCTGCCAATCCGCGACGAGACCCGGACCCGCTGGTGGGAGGTGAGCTGTCGCCCGGCGGCGTCGTCGGGGTGCATGAGCACCGTGCAGCGGTTGCGCCCCTTCACCAGACGATGGCTGTTGTGCATCCACGAGTTGTTGCTGCGGAGCTGGCGGCGGCCGATGAGCTGGAGATCGAAGCCTTCCTGCGCGCCCGCCTCGGCCTCGTCGAGCTTCTTCGTCACGCGGCCCAGATCGCCGACGAGGAGCGCCGGGGCGATCTTGATGCGTTTGTCGGCGGTGTAGAGGCGCTCCGGCAAGCACGGCTCCAGGGCGCCGAGATCCACGCCGTGGACCTCTTGCTTCAGCTTCTTCAGCGAGAGACCTCCTCGACTTACACCGTAAGGTCCAGTGCGCAAGGCCACGTTCAAGAGCCGTTCGGGGGTGAGCCGTCGGAGGACGGCCCGCTTGGCGCCGGCGACGATCGGCGCCGCCGGGCCGGGCTTGCCGAGCCGCGAGGTGAGCTCCAGGAAGATCTGCCAGTCGTGCCGCGTGTCGGGCCCCGGCTCGAAGAGCGCCGGTGAGAACTTGGCCGTGTTGCGCACCGCGAGCACGTGAAACACCAGATCGTAGTTCTCGTGCTCGAGCGAGCCGGTCGGCGGCAAGATGATGCTCGCGTGGCGGGTGGTCTCGTTGACGTAGAAATCGATCGAGGCCATGAAATCGAGCCCAGCGAGCGCCCGATCGAGCTTGTGGCCGTTGGGGGTGGAGAGCACCGGATTCCCCGCGACGGTGAGCATGGCCTTGATTTGCCCCGGCCCTTCCGTGAGCATCTCCTCCGCCATGACCGAGGCCGGGTACTCGCCCGCGAACTCGGGGAGGTTGCGCACCCGACTCCGCCCCTTGTCGAAGTGACCCTGTTGCCCGAGCTTGGCCGTCAGCGCCACGACGTCGACGGCCGGGCGGGTGAACATGGCGCCTCCGACCCGATCGAGGTTGCCAGTCACCAGGTTGAGCACGTTCACGAGCCAGATGGTGACGGCGCCGAACTCCTGGGTGCAGGCGCCGAGTCGACCGTAAGCCACCGCCGATTTCGCCGCGGCAAACTCCCGCGCCAGCGTCTTGATGGCCTCGGCGTCGATGCCGGTCACGGCCGCGACGCGCTCGGGCGGGAACCTCGCCACCTCGCGCTCCACGGCGTCGAGCCCGTCGGTCATGGCCCGCAGGCGCCCGGGCTCCGCCAGCTTCTCGGCAAACAGGGTATGAAGCACGCCGAGCAGGAGGAACACGTCCGTCCCGGGGCGGATGAAATGGTGCCTGTCGGCGAGCTCGGCCGTCTCGGTGTGGCGAGGATCGATGACCACGACCTTGCCGCCGCGGGCCCGGATCGCCTGAATTCGCCGGGGCGCGCCGGGCGCGCTCATCAGGCTACCGTTGGAGACCACGGGGTTGGCGCCGATGATCAGGAAATAGTCGGTGCGGTCGATGTCGGGTATCGGCAGCAGGAGCTGATGGCCGAAGTGGAGGAGCGATCCCAGCTGGTGCGGGAGCTGATCGACCGAGGTGGCCGAGAAGCGGTTGCGCGTGCCCAGGGCCTGCGCGAAGGGCAGAGCGAAGAGCATCGATCCATAGTTGTGGACGTTGGGGTTCCCCAGGTACATGCCCACCGCGTTGCGCCCGTGCGCGGCCTGCGTCGCCTGGAGGCGCGTCGCGACCTCGTCGAAGGCCTCGTCCCAGCCGATGCGCACGAAGCCGCCGGCCGTGCGCCGGACCGGGTAACGCAGGCGATCGGGATCCTCGTGGAGATCGGCCAGGGCCGAGGCCTTGGGGCAGATGTACCCGCGGCTGAAGGGATCCGACTTGTCGCCGCGGATCGAGGTGACCTTGCCGCCTGCGGTTTCGATGGCGATCCCGCACATGGCCTCGCAGAGGTTGCAGGTGCGATGATGGGTGGTCGCGGTGGGGCTCGTGGACATTGCGGCGTCTCCTCGGGGCGCGGAGGATAGGGCGACGCGGCGGCCACCGCAAAGGCGACGAGGCTTGCTCTCCCCGGCGGCCTGCCGTAGCACGCCGTCATGAGCGGTCTTCCGAGCGAGCTCCTCGCCGCGGTGAGCCGGGATTTCCCGGCCGATTTTCTCTCGATCGACGCCGAGGATCTCGCGACCTACGGGCGCGACTGGACGAAGGTTGTCGCGCCGCGGCCGAGCGCCGTGGCCTTTCCGCGCAGCACCGACGAGGTCGCGGCGCTGCTCCGGATCTGCGCCGCGCACGGCGTCGCGGTGGTGCCCTCGGGCGGGCGCACGGGCCTCGCCGGCGGCGCGGTGGCCGCGAACGGCGAGCTCGTGGTGTCGCTGACGCGGATGCGCCGGATCGATCCGGTGGACCTGCTGGGCGCGACGGTGCGGGTGCAGGCCGGGGCGATCACCGAGGCCGTGCACCAGCATACGGCCCCGTATGGGCTCACCTGGCCCGTGGATTTCGCCTCGAAAGGATCGAGCCAGGTCGGCGGCAACATCGCGACGAACGCCGGCGGCGTGAAGGTGATCCGCTACGGCCTCACCCGGCAGTGGGTCCTCGGCCTCACCGTGGTGCTCGCGAGCGGCGAGGTGCTGGAGCTCAACGGCGCGCTCGAGAAGAACAACACCGGCGTCGATCTGCGCCAGCTCTTCATCGGGAGCGAGGGCACGCTGGGGATCATCACCGAGGCCGTCTTGAAGCTCACGCGCGTGCCCGAGAAGCTCGACGTGTTCCTCTTCGCCGTGCCGGATCTCGCGGCCGTCCTCACGCTGTTTCGCGAGGCGCGGCAGGGCCCGTTCGGGATCATGGCCTACGAGTTCTTCACCGAGAAATGCCTGGCGCGCCTGCGCCGCCACCGCAACGTGGTCACCCCGCTCTCGGCCCCGAGCGACTATTACGTGCTCCTCGAGGTCGAGCGCGGCGCGCCGGAAGCGCTGGAGTCATGGCTCACCTCGCTCTTCGAGCGCGAGCTGGTCAGCGACGGCACGCAGGCCCTCGACAGCTCCCAGGCAGCGGCGCTGTGGACGCTGCGCGAAGGCATCAGCGAGAGCCTCACCGCGACCGGGCTCCCGCACAAGAACGACGTGGCGCTGCCGATCACCGAGCTGAAAGGCTTCTGCGAAGAGCTCGAGCAGTTCTTCGAGCAGAGCTACCCCGGCTGGGAGATCGCCCTCTTCGGCCACATCGGCGACGGCAACCTCCACGTCAACGTGATGAAGCCCGACGATCTCAGCCGCGAAGACTTCCTGGCCAAGACCCACGAAGCCGACCACGCCATCTTCGCGCTGGTGCAAAAACACCACGGCAGCATCTCCGCCGAGCACGGCATTGGCCTCTTGAAGAAAGACTATCTCCGCTACTCGCGCGGCCCCGCCGAGCTCGCGATCATGAGGGCGATCAAGCGCGCGCTCGATCCGCAAAACCTCATGAATCCAGGGAAGATCCTGGATCCGTGATCAGTAGAGGACGCGGGTGCGGATGTTCGTATCGAGCGCGGCGATGCGCCGGGTGACCTCGGACGAGACGTCGCCCGACAGGTCCATGATCAGGTAGCCGATGGTGGCGTCGGTCGAGAGGAACTGGGACTCGATGTTGGCGTCGAGGTCGGAGACGATCTTGTTCACGTCGCGGAGCACGCCGGGCACGTTGCGGTGGACGTTGAGGATCCGGTGGGTGCTCTTGCGCGGCGGGGCGTCGACGGTCGGGAAGTTCACCGCGCCGGTGGTGGCGCCGATGGTGAGGAACTGCGTCAGCGAGTAGGAGACCTCGCGGCCAATGGCCTCCTGGGCCTCTTCCGTGGATCCGCCGATGTGCGGCGTGAGGATCACGTTCGGCAGCGTCTGGAGCTCGGTGTGGAAATCCTGGCTGTTGGACTCGGGCTCTTCGGGGAAGACGTCAATCGCCGCGCCGCCGAGGTGGCCGCGCTTCAAGGCCTCGACCAGCGCCGGGATCACCACCACCGAGCCGCGGCTGGCGTTGAGGAGGTAGGTGCCCTGGCGCATCCGCGCGATCTCGGCCGCGCCGATCATCTCTTTCGTGTCCGACGTCTCCGGGACGTGGAGCGAGACGAAGTCGGCCTCTTCGAGCAGCGCGTCGAGGCTCGGCATCGAGCGGTTGTTGCCCATCGGGAGCTTGCCGAAGATGTCGAAGTAGATGACGCGGAGGCCGAGCGACTCGGCCAGGACGCCGAGCTGCTGGCCGATGTGGCCGTAGCCGACGATCCCCAGCGTCTTGCCGCGGATCTCGAAGCAGCCGCTGGCGACCTTCTTCCAGACGCCGGCGTGGACCTCGCGGGTGCGATCGCCGAGGCGTCGCGCGAGGAAGATCAGCTCGCCGATGATCATCTCGGCGACGCTGCGGGTGTTGCTGAAGGG
>JBDTXR010000090.1:0-24783 GCA_040006075.1 Byssovorax sp.
TCCGCGCCCGCGTCGTGCGGCGCGAGGTGCGCGACGATCTCACCGAAATGTCCCCGCGCCGCGCCGCCGCGCTGATGGGCGAAATGCCGCCCGCGCCCGCAAACTACATGTCGCAAAGCTACCTCGTTCGCTTGCAGGCCGAGGGCGGCCCGGGCGTGGCGTGCACGAGCTGCGATATCCGGCGCGTCGGGTACACGGCATGTCATCGCTGCGGTGGAACCGGGGAGGTCAGCCTCGGTCAGCGCTGTAGATCGTGCCTGGAGGGATTCCTTCTCTGCCCGAGCTGCGACGGCGCGCTGGTGACGATCGCCGTCGAGGTGCGGCACGTCGACGACATCGCTCTCTCGATGCGTGACGTCTTCGTGCCGGAGGCGTTTCGCTACGTTCCAGGCCTGTTCGAGGTGCCCCGGTTGCTCCGGAATCTGCTGGAAGACGCAGATCCGCCGATGTCGCTGGCGTTTCCGCTGGTGTCGCGGCCGCAGGGGAGCGCGTATCGCGACGCCGTGCAGCGGGAGGCGGAGCCGGTGTTCCACGGGCATCGCTTCGAGGATGCGATGGATACGGCGCGGCGGTCGCTCCGGGCGATGTTGAAGCCGAAGACCGAGGCTGTTCTCTTTGATGTGCGGTCGTTTGCCTGGCCGTTTTTGTGGGTGGAGCTCGGCGATGGGAGGGAGAAACAGGAGGCGGTGCTGGTAGTGCGGCCGGATCGGCGGCTGGGTGGGTATGTGGCGAAGAGCGGGTGAGCGATCCTCGGCTATCCGAGGAGGGGTCGCTTCATGCCGCTTCGGCCTGATCGATTCGATAGGGGCCCGGCGGCGACGGAGCCGGCTGCGGCACGTCGGGCGCGCTCACGCTGTGCGCGAGTTGCTCGCCGCCCAGCGCCCAGGCCGCGAGGGTTCTCAGCGCGAAGGACTGAACCGGCCCGAGATCCTCGCCTGCTTCCCACCGTGTAACCGTTCCACGAATGATCTGGAGCCGATCGGCGAGCTGGGCCTGCGTCATATTCATCGTTTCGCGGAGGAACCGGGCCTCTCGACCCGTGAGCGAAGAGCGATTGCGAACGATGAGCACTGCCAGCTTCCGGCGCGCGGCCTCAATGGTCTCTCCGTCGAGAACGACGTGGCCGCACTCCTCGCAGATTAGCGCAGGAGCCCGATCCAGTAACACGCGATCGAGCCCGAACAGCGGTCCGATGTCGTGCTCCTTCGTACGCCCGGGAGCAAGCGTTCCTTTTTCGCAAACAGAGCAACGGATCATAGAGTTCTCCTGGAACACGGTGATGATCATGAGTCGGCGCCCGAGATGATCGATGAAGGGTTGGACTCCTGGCGAGGGCTCCTCCCTCTCTCGCGAGATCCCTCACGCTTCATCAGGACGCAACCCACCATATCGCAGCTGACATCATACTGCAGTTCATCTGCGACGGATCGAGCGCTTAGGTGAGAGTGGGCACGGGGAGATGGGACCAGCTCCGCGGGCGCGCTCAACCAAGGAGCGGGCACGCATTTTCGCAAATGGACCGATCAGCGCCCCTTCATAGCGATGAGACACTCAACAGTCTCGTGGAACGCGCGTGATGGCAGCTGCTTTTGTAGCCATCGTGAAGCCAATCTTGCCGAAGACTCAAGCCCATCCGACGTTACACCAACGTCGCCATTCGAACCGCCTTGTGCTGAGACAATGAGCGATCCGGCTAGAAACACCAAAGAAACGATCTCGGCCCTCCTGTTTGCATCAGCCTCCGCCAAGAGGATAACCGGCGACGCCATTACGCGCAGCAACAGATCATAAACGGTTGCCGATTGAGCGCGCAATCCGAGCGCTCTGGACACCGACGGCGCGAGCGGCAAGCGCACAAGTACATCGACTGGGTTGCCAAGTTCAATTGAAATTAACGGAAAAATGTGGGGTTCGTTCAGAAATTGATTCCAAGGCTCCACGACCTGAACTGGGCCAAACAGGTTTCGCAGCGCGCGTTCGCATCTCAGTGCGATGATTGCAGTAGGGAAGAAGGGCGTATCTACAAGCAGAAAATCTCGCCAAAGAAATCCGTGGGGGTCATTTCGCTCGAATCGGGTAGCGAGCACTCGGAGCACGCAGTTCATACCGTACGCAGCAAGCCGAGACAAATCCTGCGGTCTGCACTCCTTGTCTTCAAACCAATCAAAATGCGCCGAATTCCCAACGGTCTGCTGCTCCGCGACAACTGAAGCGAAATGGGACACAGCCACGTTCACAGACTCGAGAAGATTGCCGAGATTCTCGGGCGGCAGGAGCGGTTCGGGTGGCTCGGGTGGCGGCTCCTGATCGCCGCCGCCCCCATCGCTAGCGGACGCTAGATACGCGCGACGAACGAACTCTGCGAGAGCATCTGTCGTTTTAAATGGCACCTCTCCTCCGTCGAGGAAGAGTCCTTCTTGTGAACCGTGTCGGGTGGCGCCTGCTGCCATGCCAGCATTGATGACAGGCTCAGGTCGAAAGAATGGTGGCGAGAGGAACACGGATGGATTGGTTCGCAAACGGGACGCCGCTAAGAGGTCTGGATCGCGAAGACTCGCAAAGGTGTATCCGCCACGAACATCATACGCATCGATATACCACGCACGTGTCATGATGCCCTCATGTTGTCTTGGTACGCCCGGGTGTAGTCACGACGCGGACGGGTATGCCGAGCGCGCGGAGGGCCATCTCAGCTCGCCGTCGATCGCGACCCCATTGAACTTCGGCAAGAGACGGAGGCATGCCATTCCTAAGCTGTTCTGCAATGCGAAGTTCAACCGCTGCATCCTCCGGTTGCAATCGCACCTCCTCCAAGTCATTCGCATCAAAGGTGCCAGCCCGGATCACCTCTACATAGTCTTCATCATCTCGGACAGCCTCGGCAATTTGGCCTAGCGTAAACAGCCTCTCTCTCTGCCCTAGCATCTGAAACACCTTGGATGCGACCATGTCGCCACGGTCGTTGTCCCATCTGCCGGACATCGCCTTCGCGAAGAGGCGCCGCTTGGCTGATTGATCCTGCGCCCGAGAGATCAGTGATACCAAGGGTTCGCGTTCGAGATCGTACGAATTTGTCTCCAGTATAAGCGTGTCGCCCTCCACCTCCGTCGGCTTCAAGACGAGGCAGATGTCTCCGTAGAACCGTATGCCTGTTCCGCTAATCTCGACTGCGCCAAAGTACATATCCTCGGCTCTCTTCCCAGGCGGGAGAGGAAGGGCCGTGTCTACGCGCCGACGTGTGGCGCTGGGCTCTTTCCCAACGCCAAGGCGTTGTAGGTCGTAAATATTCTTATACGGTCGCGCTCCCGCGTTTGCGGTTTCATTGCAGAACGAAGGAATATGGGCCGAAGAAATGTTGACAACCATCCGCGCCCCTCCGGCGGCGTCGCCTCTTGTAGCACACCGGATCGCGTCCAGATTCGCATCGTTGTGAGGTGTGCGCTTAAGCCCGCGGAGTTTTTGGTGCCAGAATTCGTGTGGGAACTTACGCCGTCGGCGTTTCTTCGAGGTCATGGGGCCTTTGGAAGTACGTTGGGAAGGTTCTGCCACGAAAATACTGCCAGGAGGACGACACCACCAAGCAACCCCACCCATTGGAATATGGCGCCAGCCGATCTCCATCGGGTGACCCACGTGCGGGCCTTTTTGCCTAGTTGTTTTCTTACATCGGCACTTTCCCGGAAGCGGTGCTCCCAGTCGTGGTCGCGATAGCTTATATAAAATCGCTCCCAACCGTATAGGTTGAGGAGCCCGCCTAGGATTGAGGTGCCTAGCATGAGCCAAGCGACCAGCATCATCCACTGCCAGGTCACCTCTCGTAGGGTGGGCCGAAACGTCACTGTGAACGCAAGCAGTGCGCCGGCGATAGCGATGGAAGTTTTGATCCCCTCCAACCGGAAGATGTTGGCGAAAGCGACATCCCGGTGCATCGCGTCGACGGTGGGTGCATTCGGGTCAGCGTGTGTCGGAGGGGCATCGGGCAAAGGGGTGGCCATGATGGGATGCTATCCCTCTCGTCGTTCCGGAGCAAGCGCCGAGAGGGATGGGGAGGACAGGAACGCTGAGGCTCTCGCCGAGCGCCAGCCCGCCGCAGCAGGCGCCGCACGTTCCCCGCGCCCAGCCGCGGAGGGAGGCGCGTACCCAGCAGACGCCCGCCCCAGCATCAGGCTCCGCGCCCTCGCACGCCGATCCACCGGCGAATTTCGCATAACTCTTCAACGCGCCCCGAAGACTCGACGCGAAACCACTCGCCGTAACGCCGGATCCCTCCCCCAAGACCGTCGAATCACTCGCGCGCCCGTCCCCCGACCCGCGGGCCCCTGCCGGATTGCCCGAGAGCACCAGCAACCACACTCTGCACAATCTCGATCCACTCTCACGTGGTCGCGCTGCCCCGCCACGCGATGATCCATTCGTCGTCACCAGCCCCGCCCTGCGATCCCACAACTTCCAACCAGTCCGCCGAGGCTCGCCCCTGCGTTGGGAGACTGAAACCCGACACCTCCAAGCTTCCACCGCGCCCTCGAAGACTGAAAACCCAGTCCCCGGACGCCCCGGCATGCGGCTCGGCTCTATTTCGGCGTCGGTTTCCCCACATCACCACCTGCGCTCCCACCTGCCGCCTCGCCGGTCGCGCCCGGCACCGGCACCGCTGCCTTCTTCCGCCGCCCCGAGTTCGGCCGCCCCGCCGCATAAAGCGACGGAAACTGCGCAAACCGCTCCGGCACCTTACGCTGTAAGTACAGCCCCACGGCCTGCACCTCCTCATACACCTGCGTCAGCAGCGTCCACGCCCGCACAAGCCGCAGATAGGCCGCCCGCGCTTCCGGCGTCAGATCGGAGGTCAGGTAATCCATCATTTCCTTCGCGAGCCGCCGCGCGTCGGCCACGTCGGTGTCGCGGTAGTTCGTCGGATCGGCGGCGACTACCTTGGGGCGCATCTCGTAGATCCGCGCGTAGCCCATCAGATCACCGGCGGTATCGCGGTAGCTCCTGCCGGGAGCCAGGCGCAGAACCTCGGGCCAGATCTCTTCGTCCTTCCGGAAGTGATACTCGCAGACACCCTGCATGCGCTCCTCGACCTCGAGCGCTTCGGTCATCACCGCCGCGGGGATCTTTGCGCTGGTCTTGAGCGCGCCCGCCGCCTTCGCCTCGGCCCAGAGGTAAATGACGATCATACAAAGCGCCTTCAAATCGTTCACATGCGCGATGTCGAACTCACCGACCTCGTGCTGCTTCTTGAAGCGAGCCAGCAGCGGCGTCGTCTTGATGAGCTTGTCGACGCGCAGCCCGGCGAAGGCGGCAGACTCGGCGTCGAGACGAACGAAGGCGAACTGCGCCTCCGGGATTGGCTCGATCCGCGCGCGGTAAGTCGCGAAATAAGCCTTGGCCTGCTTGGGATCGTACTCCTCCTTGTCGGGGTGCTGAGCGAGCGGCTGCGCCGCCGCGACATCGTCGACAGGCTCAGGGTTGGACTTCTTCGGCTGCGATGATTTTTTCGAGATGGCCATCGTTGCCGGAGGATATGGCGAGCCGGGCGACAAATAAAACCAGAAAGCTACGGCCGTCGTCACTTTTAGCCGTGCGCCGCGAGCGCATGGCCGCCCACGACGAGGTACTCAACCCCCGCGCCGTTCAACGCGGCAAACAGATCTCTGAAGCCTCGGCTCGTCCCCGTCACGTTGGCTCCACGCGAGGCCTTCGAGCGTCAGCTCCCAGACGGCGGCGATCCTCTCCGCCATGGTCGACCCGCGCCACTGATTGCGATCGAGCGCGCCATCGTCGTCCGCGAGCCGGATCACCCGCGTGGTCGCCATCCCCCGACGCCTGCGCAACGCCTCGTCCATCGCTTCAACCTACCACGAATCCGCAATCAATCGCCCGCCATCACCAACCCGCCTCGACCGCCCGCTCGCTACGCGTCCGACGGCTCCCCGAATGCCAGCGTTGACGGGTGAACGATCACCACCGAAGAAGGCACCACCGGCGGGGTCCGCGACGAAATCGGAGCATCGTTGGCGCGCGGCGACGATCCCGGTGGTGGCGACGGCGGCAGGTTCTTCCGCTCGGCTCGCATGGTCGCCACCTCGGCACGAGAAGGGTTGATCACCAGAAAGCCGTGATCCGCGTCGAGCAAAGCCACATCGCCCGGCGCAGCCCACCGGAACGCTCCGGCGACATCCGCAATCGCCGGAACTGCCATGAGCTGAAGAAGCACCTTGGTTCGCGGACCACTGGCACGCTCCGTCAACGCGATGCCCACCGGCTGCGCGCGCGCCGAGATCAGGAGATCGAACACCGTGATCTGATCCCCCAAGAGAACTGCCTTTGAAGGCAGCTCCGCCCGCGCGTCGGGCGCGGCGAGCATCAACAACGCATCACACAAATCTTCGATGTCCCGCGCTCGATCCTGCAAGAAGGGATCTCCGACGATGCCATTCGCGGCCCGCGCCGCCTCGCGAGCGACGAGGCCAAGCGACTGCGCCACGCTGCGGCCCTCGGCGATCTGCTTGAAGGCGCGCCCGCGCATTCGCTCGTCGGTCACCATCAGCAGATAGGTATCGAGGAAGCTCGCTTCGCTGCTGAGCCCGAGCAGCGCGGCGCGCGTCACCAGGGCGCCAAGGGCCTTGCCGACCACGTCGAAGGCGGTGTGGAGCAGCTTGGGATCTTCACTCTCGCCCTTGCCCTGCGGCACCGACGCCGGCCTTCGCAGCGCCGCGATCGCCCCGAGGGCGCGCCCCGGGACGCACGGGATGCCCGGGAGCGTGACCTTGCGCGTGCCGCCACCCGTGCGGCGCTGCGTACCGCGCTCGCGATCGTCGAGGAGCTGCGCGTGCCGGATCCCCGCGGCGATCGGCGCCGTGAGCGCGACGATCAGATCGACGTCGGCGGCCTTGAACGCCTTGTCGCCGGCGCGCTGCACGACGAGCGCGCCGATCGCGCGCTGGTGGCCGAGGATCGGCACCGCGAGGAACACCGGGAAGCGGTCTTCTTCGAGCTCGGGGAAGGCGCGGTAGGCCGCGTGCTCCGAGGCCTGCACCACCGAGATCGGCTTCATGCACTCGACCGCCATGCCGGTGATGCCTTCGCCCACGGGAAGGCGGACCGTGCCGCGCGCGCGCTGCGGGAAGCCGATGTTGCCGCGAAGAACCAGCTCGTCGCCCTCGCCTTCGAGCAAGTAGAGCGAGGCCACGTCGGCCCCGACGATCTCCGCGATCCGCCGCGGCGCCTCGTCGAGCAGGAGCGACAGCGGCATGGGCTTGGCGACGAATTTCACGAAATCGAGCACGAAATCCAGCCTGCCGGCGCCGTGGATCTTCGCCGACGTCATGCCCGGGAAGCCCACCGGCTTCTTCGGCGACGGGCTGCCCTTCGCGGCTTTGGAGGCTCCACGAGCGGAGCGGGAGGCGGGAGTCTTCTTTTCGGATCGAGGTCCCATCTTGCAGGCGCGAGCATAGTCTCCAAGGCCCCCCGCGGGCGACCCTCTTGCGACGCGCGCCCGCCGGATCGTTGCTCGGCCGAGGCCACCGCAGTACGCCCGCGCGCTCGCCCGCGAGCGAATTCGCGATCGAGGCGGCTACGGCGCGAGCTTGAGCTTCACCGTCTTGCCGAGCGGCTTCGCGGCGGCGCGAGCGCGGAGCGCGTCGATCGTCGCGGCGCTCCCGCGGGCGTTGTCGAGCACCATCAGCGAGAGGAGCGCGAGCGCGCCGCGGTCGATCGTCACGCGCCCCGTCTCCCACCGCGAGATGGTCTCCGGGGTGACGCCGAGGAGCGTCGCGACGTCGATCGCCCGCAAATCAAGGGCCTTTCGCATCCACCGGAAGGCCTCGCCCGAGGCCTCACCCGAGCTCGCGAGCGACGTCGCGACGGCGCCCTCGAAGCGCGCGAGATCGGTCCCCTTGAACGACACCGCGCCGCACGAGCCGCACTTGCGACCGTCCACCGAGGTCACGAACGCGCGCTCGCCGACCTCGCGGCGGATCTCCACCATCGAAGGTCGCATCGTGCCCTGGGTGCAGGTCAGGCATTGCATCGGAGCGCGGGCGCGGCAAAGGGCCGGCGGCCCCCTCGGACCCGGAGGGTAATTGAGCTTGACACCCTGTCAAGTCCTCTGGTCCAGGCTCAAGTATCGAAAATTACTGTTGATTGCCTCGAAAATGCGCGCGAGAGGAGGCCATTGACGGGCCGGCCCGCTCCCCGATAGCGTCAGGAGTCGCACGCCGAGCGAGACGAGAGGCGGCCATGGATTTCGACCGGGTATGTGAGGCTCGGACCGCGATGTCGGTCCGCTGCCTGCCGATGGTGGACCACCGCGGGGCCGACGTCGTCGTCGTCGTCGCCAAGATGGGCTACCGCGTCAGCCCGCGCGGCGCCGTCACGCTCGCCGTCGCGCCGGTGCGGATCACCTCGCAGGCCGCCGGCCCACGCGGCAGCCTCCGCAGCCCCAGCGACTACGTCGCCGAGAAGCCGGGGACCGACGTGTTCATGGCCGGTACGGCGTACCCGCGCCTCGATCGCCCGACCACCGAGGTCGACGTCACGCTCCGCGTCGGCCTGCTCGACCGGGCCGCTCGCGTGTACGGCCCGCGCGTCTACTACCAGGGCGTGCTCGGCGTCGTCCCCGGCCCGCCCGGCCGCCTCGAAGAGCCCACCCCGCTGATTTACGAGCACGCCTTCGGCGGCGTCGATCGCACCGATCCCCGCACTTACGCGCTGGAAACCCGCAACCCCGTCGGCACCGGCTTCGCGCTCGATCGCTCGAAGCTCGTCGGCGTCGTCGCCCCGTCAATCGAAGATCCGACGGTCCCGATCGCCGTGCGCAGCGTCACGCCGGCAGGCTTCGGCGCGATCGGATCCGACTGGGATCCGCGGGCGCGCCTCGCCGGCACGTTCGACGAGCGGTGGAAGAAAGAGCGCGCGCCGGTGTTCCCGAAAGACTTCGATCCAAGGCACAACTGCTGCGCGCCGCCGGGCCTCTGGAGCGCGACGCCGCTGCGCGGGGACGAGCCGGTGGAGGTCATCGGCGTCACGCCGGACGGCGCGCCGTGGCGCTTCAAGCTACCGCTCTACGAGCCCTCGTTCGCGTGCACGATCCGCGGCGAACACCGCGAGCTCGCGACCCACCTCGACACCTTCTTCATCGACGCCGACGAGCGACTCCTCGAGCTCACCTGGCGCGCCGTGTTCGAGCTCCCGAGGAAGTCTCAGCTCGTCGAGCGGATCGAGGTGAACGCCTCACCGAACCTGCCCGAGAGCGTCTTTCATGAAGGGCCGGCGCCGATCATGGCCGGCCAGGAGGCTTCCGCGTGAGCACCCTCGATGTCTCGCTGGATCTGGGCAACGTCGGGGCCTTCTCCGTCGTCTCGTGTCATGTCACCGAGGCCATCTCGGCCCTCACTCAGGTGGTGATCGAGATCTCCAGCCGTGAAGATCTGGAGCTCGCCGAGCTGCTCCATCGCGACGCGGTGCTGGTCTTCTTGCTCGACGGCTTCGAGACGCGGCGCTGGACGCTCAAGGTCGGCACCGTGGCCTTCGTCGGCGCCAAGGGCGGCTCGCTCCGCTTCCGCGTCGAGCTCCACCCGACCCTGTGGCTGATGCGGCACACGCTCTCCACCCGCAAATTCCGCAACCTTTCGAACCAGCAGATCATCTCGACCGTGCTCGGCGAGCACCACGTCACCTTCGATTGGCGCCTCACGCACGACCTCGAGCAGCGCACCTACGTGGTGCAATACCGCGAGTCGTCGCTCGACTTCGTCCTGCGTTTGCTGGAGTTCGAAGGCATCTATTACACCTTCGACGAGGCCGGGGTGATGGTGCTCGCCGACCGCTCGTCGGCCTCGCCCGAGGTCGAGGGGAAGCACTCTTTCGAGCTGATCGACAGCGCCGGCGCGCTCACCCACGGCGAGCTCGGCGTCCACGAAATCACCCGCGGCGCGCAGCTCGCGTCGGGCGCGGCCACGGTGAACGACTTCGACTGGAAGAAGTCGACGGTGAACCTCCTCAGCAGCCAATCGGCCGATCGCGACGGCGATCTGGAGATCTACGACTACCCGACCGGCTACCGCGAGCCCGCGCAAGGCGCCCTCCTGGCCCAGCTCCGCCTCGAAGCGCTGCGCGTCCCGGCGCGCTGGTTCCAGGGCAAAGGCAACGTCGTCGGCTTCGGCCCGGCGAGGATCTTCGAGTTTGGCGGCGCGAGCGGCGGCGACGCGTTCGCGGGCGAGCGACTCCTCGTCCGTGTGGTGCACACCTTCAACAACCGCGCGTACATGGACGGCGAAGCGGGCGAGCTCTACGAGAACGAGTTCCACGCCATCCCGCGCGACGTGCCCTTCCGCCCGGCGATGGTGACGACGCAACCGACGGTCGAGGGCTGCCACACCGCGATGGTCCGCGGCCCCTCGGGCGAAGAGATCCACACCGACAAATTCGGCCGCTGGAAGGCCCAATTTCACTGGGATCGCGAGGCCAAGGGCACCGACGAGGACTCGCGCTGGGTCCGCATGCTCCAGGAGACAGCCACGTCGATGACGCTCGCGCGCGTCGGCTGGGAGATGCACGTCGCGTACATCGACGGCGATCCGGATCGGCCGGTCGGCATCGCTCGCAACATCAACGGCGAGATGGTGCCCACGTATGGTCAGCCCGCGAAGAAGACGATGATGACCGTGAAGACGCAGACCTACCCGAGCGGC
The DNA here is from genome assembly GCA_040006075.1 of Byssovorax sp. Taxonomy (GTDB): domain Bacteria; phylum Myxococcota_A; class Polyangia; order Polyangiales; family Polyangiaceae; genus JANYGI01. Next base: position 10,695 of record JBDTXR010000090.1, read on the forward strand.
GGAGGCGGCGGGTACAACGAGCTGCGGCTCGACGACATCGCCGGCGCGATGCGCTTCGACATCAAGGCGCAGCGCGACCTCGTCGGCCTCGTCAACAACGACAAGAGCGAGCACGTCGGCAAGGACCAGACCCACACCATCGACGCGCGGCTCCAGCACACCGTCGACCGCGATCAGAAGCGGAACGTCGGCGCCAACGACATCACCACCGTGTCGGGCGAGGTCCAGCTCGACGTCTTCCAGAACCGCACGAAGAAGGTCGGCGGCGGCGAGTCGGTGAAGATCGACGAGACCCAGACCGCGAACGTCGACGGCAACGACACCGAGAAGGTCGGCGGCTCGCGGATCACCAAGAGCGGGCAATCGATCGCGCGGATCAGCGGCGCGCTGATGACGCGGACCATCGGTGGATCGCTGACCGCGACGGCCGAGGGCGCGATCGCGATCCAGGCCGGCCGCACCTACGCCGAGACCATCGGCGGCTCGAAGGTCACCGTCTCGGAAGCGGGCGGGATCCTCCAGACGGTGTCGGGTGTTCTCACCGTCAACGTCAAGGGCGAGGTGATGCGGCAGGCCACCGGCGACATGAGCGTGTCGGCGAAGAAATCGAAGATCAAGATCGGCGCCGACGCCGGGATGAAGAGCGAAAAACGCTTTGAAATGCGGAGCGAGGTCATCCACCTCGAGGCCAAGCAGAAGCTCACGATCCAGGCCGGCGGCCTCAAGTTCGAGCTGGAGCCCGACAAGATCACCATCGCCGGACCCCTCAAGCTCACCAGCGGCAACACCATCCGGGTGTCGGGCAACCCCGACCACCTGACGAAGTGAAAGAGGCGGATCGATGAGCAACGAATCCCGTCCCACCGCGCTCCCCGAGCACGTCGAGTTCACCCTCGCAGGCGCGCCGTACGAGGTCGTCGATCTCGTGGGCGAAGAGGCCGTATCGCGGCTCTTTCGCTTCGAGATCACCTGCGCCGCGCGCGTCGACGGCCCGATGCCCGAGGCGTTGATCTCGAAAGAGGCGGTGATCACCCTGCGCGACGCCTTCCACGGCGAGCGCCGGATCACCGGCCTCGTGAGCGAGGCGCGCTGTCGCCTCTTCGACGACGGCCGCGCCGAGATCGTCGTCGTGGTGCGCCCCAAGGTCTTCCCGGTAACCCTCGGTCGCGACTGCTACGTGCTCCAGGACGTCACCGTGATCGACGTCGCGAAAGACGTGCTCGACGGCGCGACGATGCCGGTGCGCTACGAGATCGCCGGCTCGTACCACTCGCGCCCGTACTGCGCGCAGTACCGCGAGGACGACTGGACGTACCTCACGCGGTTGCTCGAAGACGAGGGGATTTACTACTGGTTCGACCACGAGAGCGGCGAGACCACGCTGGTCTTCGGCGACCGCTCGCCGGCGGCCGCGTCCATCCCCGGAGGCGCGTACATCGCGTTCGCGTACGAGTCGGGGATGCGCGCCTCGAAAGAGGTCGTGGAAGAGATTGGCAGCGTGGTCACGTCGACCGCGACGCTGTTCTCCACGGGATCGTTCGACCCGATGCGCCCTCGGCTCAAGGTCACGTCGACCGAGGGCGACGGCGTGCTCGAGCACTACGACGCGCCCGGCGGCGGCCCCGAGAGCCCCGCGGTCGTCGCGGCGCGGACGCGCACCAAGCGCGAGGCCGCCGCCGCAGCGCGCGAGGGCGTCGCGGGCCTCGCCACCAGCGCGCGCCTCGTCCCCGGGATGACGTTCGAGCTCGGCGGCCACCCGCTGGCAAGGCTCGACGGCGCGTACTTCATCACCGGGGCGAGCTACCAGATAAACCAGCGCAACCGCAACGCGAGCCAGGCCGATCGCGCGTACACCTGCCGCTTCACCGCGATCCCGCTCCAGACACCCTATCGGCCGCAGCACACCACGCCGCGCGCCAAGCAGGCCGGACTCCAGATTGGCAATGTCGTCGGCCACCCCGGCGAGGAGATCCACCCTGATCCCACGGGCCGGGTGCGCGTACAGCACTACTGGGATCGCCTGGGAAAACGCGATCACACGGCCGGCAAATGGGTCCGCGTCGCGCAGCGATCGACCCCGGGATCCATGCTCCTCCCGCGCGTCGGGTGGAACGTCGCGACCTTCAACGAAGAGGGCACGATCGACGCGCCGAGCTTGCTTTCCCGCATCCACGACGCCGAGCACCCGCCCGCGTACTCGCTCCCGGCCAACAAGACGCGCGTCGTCTGGAAGACGGCGACCTCGCCCGGCGGCGGCTCGTTCAACGAGATCCGCTACGAAGACAAGCTCGGTGAAGAAGAGATGTTCATCAACGCCTCGCGCGACATGAACGTCACCGTGCAGAACTTCAAGAACGAGTTCATCAACCGCGATTCGAGCCGCGTCGTCGGCGCCGAGCACAAGCTCACCGTCGCCGAGTCGTTCCTGGAGATGGTCGCGCGCCACCAGACGGTCGGCATCGACGGCGAAGAGAAGCTCGACGTGAGCAAGGCGCGCGGCAAGAGCGTGGGCGGCGACGAGAGCAACACCGTCGATGGCGCGCGCACGTTGAAGGTGGCCAAGAGCCACAACACCGAGGTGGTGAAGACCCGCAAGGTCAACGTCGGATCGGCGGTCATCGACACCACGCAAGGCAACCTCACCGCCATCAACCAGACGGCGAGCACCGTCGTCGGCGGCTCGACGCTGCGGACCACGAGCTCTTCGATCGGCGAGGACGTCGGCACCACCTCGGTGCAGATCATCTCCGGCTCCAAGGTGGAGATTGCCAAGCAGAGCCGCACGCTCGAGGTGCAGAACAAGTACGTCGAGAATTTCACCGGCGCGATGACGTTCAAGACCGACGCCACCTTCGTCGACAACGCCGACACCAAGTCGGAGTGGGAGGTCTTTGGCGAGCTCTCGGGGCGCGCGCCCGAGGTCTGGATCGAGGCCTCGAAAGAGATCGTGATCAAGGTCGGCCAGAGCACGCTGACGCTGCTCCCCGACTCGATCGTGATCAAGGCGACCAACGTCGATCTCTCGGGCGCCACCATCCACGCGACCACCGCGACGATTGACCACAACTGAAGAGCAGAGGCGCGACGTGACCAAGAAAGACCCGCTGCTCTACTGGATCGATCTCGGCGGCGCCTCGTTCCGCGCCCGCGAGGTGCGCGGCCACGAGGCCATTTCACAGCCGTTTCGCTTCGAGATCCGCTTCGCCGAGGCCGGCGGCGCCGAGCTCGATCCCGACGCCCTGGTGCGCAGCGAGGCGCGGCTCCGCCTGGTGCGCGGCTCCGACGATCTGCGGAGCATCGATGGGATCGTCTCCTCGCTCGAGGTCGGCGTCGCGAAGAACCGCGCGCCCGAGGTGATCGTGGTCGTAGAGCCCCGCCTGGTGACCGCGCGCTTCCGCCGCGACATCCGGATCTTCCGCAAGAAGACCGTCCCCGAGATCGTGGTTGAGGTGCTTTCCGGCCTTGGAATCAAGACCGATCTGCGTCTTCAAGCCAGCTACGAGCGGCGCGAGTACACGGTGCAATTGCGCGAGGCCGACCTCGATTTCGCGCACCGCCTGCTCGAGGACGAGGGCATCTTCTACTACCTCGCCGAGGGCGACGTGATGGTGCTCGGCGACGCGACCGCGGCCTACGACGCGTCGGGTCCGCTGCTCCCGTTCCGCGGCGGCCACGGCATGGATCGCCACGAAGACGCGGTGATCGCCGTCGGCGCGCGCTCGGCCATGGGCCCGAGCAAGATGACGCTGCGCGACTTCAACCCGGCGCACCCGAGCCTCGACATGGAGGTCCGCGCGAGCACGCCCTGCCCCGCCGGGCCGGAGTTCTACGACTACCCGGGCGAGTACCGCGAGCCCGCCGCCGGCTCGCGCAAGGTCGGTCTGCGCGCCGAGGCCGTGGCCTGCGCCCACGCGGCCGTCGAGGGGCGCGCGTTCGCCGCGAAGCTCTTGCCGGGCCTTGTTTTCAAGCTCGACGGCGCGCCCGGCGGCCTCGACAACGGGTACGTGGTCACCGCCCTCGACCACGATTACCACCGCGATCGCAGCGGGTTCTCCACGACATTCGAAGCGTTGCACGAGGACGTGGTCTTCCGCCCCGCGGTGGTGACGCCCGCGCCGCGCCTGCTCAACCCGATCACCGGCATCGTCACCGGGCCTGCCGGCGAAGACGTTCACACCGACTCCATGGGCCGGGTGAAGGTTCACCTCCACTGGGACCGGCGGCTCCCCTACGACGACGACTGCTCCGACTGGATACCCACTCTCCAGGACAACACCGGTCATTCGGTCGCCATCCCGCGCATTGGCTGGGAGGTCCTGGTGCACTTCCTGGAGGGCGATCCCGATCGCCCGGTGGTCCTCGGCCGCGTCTACAACGCCGACGACGTGTTCCCCCAGGTGCTCCCCGAGGAGAAGTCGCGATCGATGCTCAAGTCCATGACCTCGCCGCGCCAGCAGAAGGGCAGCGAGGAGGTGACTGGCACCAACGAGATCCAGTTCGAAGATCTGGCCGGCGCCGAGCGGATTTACCTCCACGCCGAGAAGGACCAGAACGTCGTCATCGCCAACGACAAGCGCGAGCAGGTGACGAGCAACGAGACGCGGCTGGTCAAGCGCGACGAGTCGATCAAGATCGGCGCCAGCAACACCGTGAAGGTCGGCGGCGATCTCGTCCCGAGCATCCGTGGCAACCAGAAGTGGTCTGTCGGCGGCGGCCGGACCATCACCGTCAAGGGCTCGGAGACCGCCTATGTGAAGGGCGATCGCACCACCAGCATCGGCGGCGGCCACACCCGGACGATTGGCACCGACGATCGGGCCATGTCGCACGGGAACTTCACCGAGACCATCCGCGGCGCGGTGATCGAGACCTCGCAGAAGAACAACCTCGTTCAGGTCGAGCTGGAGTCGACCCTCGACGTGGGTGGCAGCGTGATCGAGATGGCCAAGGCCGGAAAGATGGAGTCCACCGTCGAGGAGCGGACCGAGACGATAAAGGGCCTCTCCTTCGTCAAGGCCGAGGGCAACATCGCCACGCGCGTCGGCGAGCTGCGGGTCACCACGGGCGACGCGTCGATGACGGTCACGGCCGAGAAAGAGGTGGTGATCGTCGGGATAGAGCACCTGGACACGCTCTCGGCGACAGGCCTCTTCGCCGGCGACAAGATCACGCTGCGCGTGGGATCGAGCGAGCTCTCGCTGAAGGATGGCAAGATCGCCGTCAGCGCGACCGAGAAGATCACCGTCGACACCTCGTCCGAGAACGTCCTCGGCACCGGCACCTCTTCGCAGATCTAGCCATGACGACGACTCCCTACCTGATGCGGATGTACCACGGCACCGGCGTGGCCGTGCGCGCCTCGCTCAACGATCTGCCGTTCTACCGCGGCGACGGGCAGAAGAACGTGACGGTGACCGCGCCGGCGAATCACCTGCTCTTGCCGGGCGAGAACGTGCTCACGCTCGAGGTCTACAAGGCCCCTCGCCCCGCCGACGCGCTGGCGATCGAGGGCCCGGTCACGTTCACGCTCATGGTCCACGAGCCCGCGACGCCGGTCGTGCACCGGATCGACTGGCCCTCGGTGTGGGCCGACATGCCCATCGAGGAGCGCTCTCTCCCGCTCGTGCATTCGAGTCGATTCCTCGCGGACGATCGGCTCCCGCACCCGGTCTACTGGGACTCTCCGCCCGCGCGCTTCGATCTCCGCGGTACGCCCGAGCAGCACGAGGCGGTGCGCGAGGTGTACCGGGCCTTCCAGCAGGGCGACGCCGACAGGTTCCTCGAAATCAACCGCTTCAAGCTCGAGGAGCGGCAGCGGTTCTACCCCGATACACCCGAGCTCTCCACCGGCTTTCAGCGCCAGGACCTCCGGGCCGATCTCTCTCGCGAGTGGCATGTTCGCCCGCTCGACCAGATCAACCTGGAAGAGCTGGTGTTCGAGAGCCGCGCCGGGGGCCGCGTGGCCTACGTGACCCGCGCCGACGGCGGCTCGGCCATCGAGGCCGTCGCCGCCGACGATCCGCGCTCGACCTTTGCGACAGACCTCTTCCTGACGCTGCGGGACGGCCGCTGGCGCGTGTTTCGATAAGGAGCTCTCCGATGGCCGACACCGTATCGAACCACGATCTCGCCGTGGTCACCAAGGGCACCGATCACCTCGCGACCACGCAGGGCGCGACCGACGTCTGCTTCGACCCGCCGAAGCAGGTCCCGGCGCCCTACGTGCACTTCGTGCCCAGCACCCAGCTCGGCGCCGGACAGACCACCAAGACGATGATCGTCGGCGAGCCGATCGTCACCAAGGTGGGTGTCATCGAGCCCCCCGCCAACGGCCACGCCGGCGTCGGAGGCGGCGTCGTCAGCGGTACATACAACGACAACGCCAAGCCCACTGGCTCGTCGCCGGATGTGAAGGCCGAGGGGAACCTGGTTGTCCGATCGACCGATCCGACCACGCAGAACTCGGCCAACACCACCGGAGCGTTCACCCCCCCTCAGCTCCATCCCACCCTGGACGCCGACAAGGGCGCGCAGCTCGATCGCTGCACGATCGTCAAGGTCGAGGGCGTCTGCGCCGGTGACGGCGAGGGGCACGGGCGCCACCTCGATTTCCCGCCCAACGCCAAGCGCGAGGGCGACGGGTACTATCTGGAGGTGCTCTCCAAGGACACGGTCACGCTCACGGCGACGCGCAAGAATGCCATTCAAGCGGGAGGCCCGGTGTGTCCGCCGGCCCTCCACACGAGCTGGCTGGTCGTCCGCAGCGGCGGCGGCGAGGAAGGGAAAACGGAGCCGTTCGTCAACAAGGACGTCCTGGTGCTCGAGGCCTCGTGGTTCAAGATCAAGAGCCTCGATGTCGGCGCGGCGAAGATGAAGGACTTCATCACCGACGGCCAGAAGGACAAGGTCAACGAGGAGGCCAAGAAGAACGTCCCACTCGACGCGAAAGAGCAGGAGGTCGCCGACCGGAGGGCCAATATCGCCGCGGGCGGCCAGGACAAGGGCATCGGCGCCGCCAAGCGGCACTACGCCGATCAGCGCGACGAAAGCCTGCGCGCTCCGGAGCGCGACAAGCTCACCAAGGAGCAGCAGGCGAGCAACGCGTCGACGTTCAAGTACGCGTCCTCCGCGGCGGTGACGGCCGCCAAGCTCTACCAGATGTGGAAGTACCAGGAGAACCCGGTCACGCTGCAAATCAGCGCGTTCGGCTGCTCCGGCGCCAAGAACGTCACGCTCAAATCGTTCCCGGTCGACAAGATCGAGTTCGACATGTTCTCGGAGAAGATCGTCGCCAACGTCGCTCGACTCAAGGCGATGGCCGACATCGTCGAGAAATTCGCCGAGACGCTGAGCAAGGGCCGCTGCAAATTCAAGTTCCTGGAGGGCCCGAACCTCACGCTGGCGATCCAGTACAAGGAGCTGACTCACGACGGCAAGGGCGTCGTCAAGAGCCAGTGCAATCGCACCTGGGACCTCTCGATTGGCTTCGAGAAGTTCGTCGAGATCACCGCCGAGTTCAAGCTGCCTCTGCTGAACTTCCTCGGCCTGCTGGGCGCCGCGGCCGCCGCCCTGGCCGAGCGGTTCGGCGCGGAGGGCGATCTCTACTTCAAGATCGTGTTCGTGGTCGCCCCGAAGATGACCGGCTCGTGGGACCAGTACAACGAGTGGACGATGGCCGGCTTCAGCTTCGAGGTGAAGCTGACCTTCGAGCTTGGCGTCCAGATCAAGTTCGGCAAATACGTGGAGTTCAAGGCCTACGCCTACGCGAAGTGCAGCCTGGAGGGCAAAGATCCCAAATGCCTCAAGGAAGAGCTGATTAACTTCGCGGTCGAGGGGGAGATCCAGTTCGGCGTCAAGGCCATCGCCACGGTCAACGTCTGGGGCTTCAGCTACGACTCTCCCAACTGGGAGTACAAGCCGGAGTGGGCGAAATTCTCCATCCCGAAAGACACCCGGATGGGTATCGTCAAGCTCTAGTGACCGGCGTGAGCTCGCATCGAATCCTCGTCGCGGAGACGCGCTCTCCGATCGAACCGGCCGGGTTTCGCCGCCCGTTTTCGCACAAGCCGGGCGAACCGTCGCCCGGCGCGGGGCGCTCGCTGCGGCTGCCGGTGGGCGTGGTCGCGTGGAATGCGCCGTCGCCGTCGCTCACGGTGATCGTCAAGCTCACGCTCACCTTCGGCCCGGGCTGCGAGATCGACGGCGAGGCGACGTGGGCCGAGCTCGCTCCGGTGCAAGCCCCGCTCGCGGGGACGGCGATGCTGGCGCCGGGGTCGAGCGTGCTCGTGCACCCGACCGACTTCGTGCCGCGAAAGGCGCGCGCCGACGTGCTCGTCACCGGCCACGCGTATGCCCCGCTGCGGCCTTCGACGGCGGGGCTCGGCGCGACCACGACGCGGATCGACGCCGGGTTCTCGGTCGACGAGCTCGATCGCGATTTCTCTCTCATGGCGCGCGGCCTGGCCGAGAAAGTGGCCCTCGACGCCGAGCATTTCGACGATCGCGGCGGCACGGTCTCCACCGATCCGGTGGGGCCCATCGCCTCGCGGCGAGTGCTCGCGCCGGAGCCGTGGCACGACGAGAGCTTTGATTTCATGAGCTACAACGCGGCGAGCGAGCTGCAAAGGCCGCGGTCGATCGCGCCCGACGCGCTGATCCGGCTGCGCCACCTCTCGCCGCGCGCCGAGGAGCGTACGATCCTGCTCCCCAACCTCGCGCCGCGGGTGCTCTGGAACGCGCGCGGCTTCGAGCAGCTCGCCGAGATCGAAATGGACTGCGACACGCTCCTCCTCGACACCGACAGCGAGACCTGCACGCTGCTCTTTCGCGGGACGATCGCGGTCGAGTCGGCCGCGGCGCGGGTGGTGTCGCGGCTCGTCGTGTCGCTCGAGCACTGCGCTCGGCGGCGCCCGGTGGACGATCTGGTGCGCGAGCTCCCGCGCGGGATGTTCTTCTACGCGCGATGGCCCGAGGACGCGGAGCCGCAAGCGGCTCCGCCGCCCGAGTCGACCGCCGAGCTGACCATGGCGCGGTATGCATCCTGGGGGCACGCGCGCGGGCCCGATCCGGTGATCCCACTCGATCTTTACGCGGTGATCTGCGCCGAGCTCGGCGAGCGCGAGGAGCCGCGCGCCGACACGCTGCGGCGCCACGGCCTCGACGAGGACGACTGGACGATCGAGGAGCGCGCGTGGAGCACCACCATGGCGACCGCGAGCGCCGACGACGACGGCGCGCTCCTCGTCGAGTTCGCGCAGCTCCTGGTCGCCGCGCAAGAAGGCCTGGGAACACCGCAAGAAAACGAGCGAACGCTGGCCGATTACGCGCGGGTGCTGGTGGCGATGGAGCGCCGGGATCCGGCGCGCGTGCTCGACGCGGAGCGGATGACGCTGCCGGTGTGGATGCGCCTCGATCGCCGCTTCGGCGGGGCCGCGCGCGCCGACACCGCGGTGCGCGCCGAGCTCGACGACCTGCTCGCGCGCGAGCGCGGGCAGGCCCCAACGCCGGCGCTGGAGGGCTGATCGATGGCGCCGCCGGTCTGCGAAATCCTCGGCGTGGGCGCGCGCGGCCCGCTCGGGCTCAACGCGCTGCAGGTCGCGATGTGCTCGCGCGCGGGCAAGATCGAGCCGCGACGCACGCGCTTCCCCGACAAGCTCGGCAACTCGATCGGCGCGGTCCGCGCGCGCTACCTGCCCGACGACCTCCACGGCTACGATCGCCTCGTCGCGCTCGCTGTGCCCGCGCTGATCGAGGCCGCGAAGGCGCTCAAGGGAGCTGCGTTTGCGGCGCCATACCCGCTGTTTCTCGCGCTCCCCGAGCCAGGGCGACCCGACGACGATCCCCGCTTCGGCCCCGAGATGATCGCCGAGCTCGCGCGCCGGAGCGGCCTGCCGATCGACGTCGAGCGATCTTTCGTGATCCGCTCCGGCCACGCCGGCGGAGGCCTGGCGCTCGAGCTCGCGGCGCTCCGGATCGCCGAAGGAGGCCGCCCGCAGGCGTACCTCGTCGGCGGCGTCGACAGCTACTACCAGAAAGACGTGCTCGCCTGGCTCGACGTCGAGTGTCGCTTGCACTCCGGCACCGCGGGCAACGGCATCATCCCGAGCGAGGGCGCCGCGTTCGCGGTGCTCGCGGCGGGCGCGGGCGAAGGCGGATCCGGGCGGGCGATCGCGCGGATCACGGCGGCGGTCTCGGCGCGCGAAGACACGGTGGGCACCCCGTCACCCAACCTCGCGACGGCGATGACCCGCGCCGTGCGCGACGCCGCGACGCTCGCCGGCGGGGGCCCGATCCGCTGGGTGTTGACCGACGTCAACGGCGAGAGACATCGGATCAGCGAGTTCTCGAAGGTCGAGATCCGCAGCAAAGATCTCTTCCAGGACGGCTTCCGCCACGAAGCGCTCGCCGAGGAGCTGGGCGACGTCGGCGCGGCCAGCGGAGCGCTGTTGCTCGCCTGGACCTGCTCGCATTTCCTGGCGGGATCGGCGCCCGCGGGGCGCGCTCTGCTCGCGCTCCACGCCGAGGGGCAAGAGCGAGCCGCGCTGGTGATCGAGGCCGTGGAGAGCGAGGCCACCGCCGAGGCGCGGCCCGGATCTGCGCCGGCGATCGCCGCGCCCGCGACGCGCGACGCGCCTGCAAAAACCGAGGCGCCGGTGCAGCAAGAGGCGATCGATCGCGTCGTCGCTTCGATCGCGCGCCTCCCGCCCGCGGCCGATCGCGGACTGCTCCAGACCGCGCTCGACGCGGCGTCCGCGGCGCTCTCGCGCTGGGCTGCGAGCGGCCTCCACGACGACGATCACCTCGCGCTCCTCGACGCCGCGAGGAGCCGGGTCAACTTCGCGCGCGCGCGCTTCGAGGACGCGGGCGACGGCGCCGCGGCGAGCCAGTCGGTGAAGACGCTCCAGCACGTCGAGCGCGCCCTCCGCCGTGGCCGCGACGTCACCATCGATCACCTCGTCGCCGATCAAGATCGCCTTCTCCGCGGGGAGATCCTCGCTGTCGCGCCCGCGGCCGCGCCGTTCCGCGCCGGCGTCGATCTGCCGGTCGTCCACGCCTCGCGCCGCGATCCGCTGGTGCCGCTCGTCGCTCACGCGCCGGTGCCGATCGACGCCGACGCCGCGCTCTTTCGCGCGGTCGTCCCGCGCGCGCTCCCGCCGATCGCCCCCACGCCCGAGGCCGTCGCGCTGCAAGAGCTCGCCCGCGCCTGCATGGAAGACGTGGCGATCCTCGGCGGTCTTCGCCGCCCCAACGACGACGAAGCCTGGTCGGCCACCGATCGCTTCGAGCGTCGACTCCTCGCCAACGTCGACGCGCTCGCCTCGCTCGACAGCGCAGAGGCCGGCCCGGGCGAGGGGATTGACGTCCCCGTCGCGCTGCTCGCGTACTCCGCGGAGTCGAGCTTCGCCGACGGCGGTCGCGGCTTCGCGCGCGCGTTCGCGCTTGGCTGCTTCGGCGGCGAAGATCCGGTGCGCGCCGCCGTCGTCGGCCTCCGCGGCTCGCACCCGATCACCCGGCCCGCGCAGCTCGAAGCCTTCTGCCTCGCGCCGAGCCCGCGCGTGATCCCCACGATGGAGCGGCTGCTCTGGGACGAAGATCCCGCGCTCGTGCGCCTCGCCCTCGAGGTGCTGCGCTTCCGCCGCGCCGCGAGCCACGCGGCGATCTTGCCGCTCCTCGGCCACTCCGATCCAGGCGTGATCGAGGCCGCTGCGCGCTGCCTGGCGATCACGCGCCCGCGCGCCGCGGCCATCGCCGCGCTCGAGGGGCTCCTCCGCGATCACGTGGAGCCGCGCACCGCGCTCGTCGTCCTGGAGGGCCTGGTGATGCTCGGCGCGCCGTCGGGCCTGGCCCTCGCCACGCAGCGGCTCGTCGACGCCGAGGCGAGCCCGCTCGCGGTCTCCAGCGAGCTGCGGTCGGGCCTGGTGCGGCTCCTCGCGCTCGCCGGCGGCCCCGAGCACACCGCGCTGATCTTCAACGCCGTCATCCCCTCGGGCTCCGCGCCCGCCTTGCTCGCGGGCGTCACCGCGCTCGGCTGGTTCGGCCACGTGGCCTTCGTCGAGCCGCTGCTCGAGCAGCTCGAGGCCGCCAACGCCGCGCCTCGCACCGCCGGCGCGCGCCCGACGGCGCTCGAAATTGCCACGGCCCGCGCGCTCCTCCGCATCACCGGCATCTACCTGGAAGAGGAAGGCAACGAGTACGGGATCGGCCTCTCGGTCGACGCCGCCGCCTGGCGCGCGCACTGGGAAGAGAGCCCCGGCGATCTCGCCCCCGACGTGCGGTATCGCTTCGGTGTTCGCTATCACCCGCGCGAGAGCCTGATCGAGCTCGCCGACGACCGGACTCCGGCCCACGCGCGGCGCGACGCGGCCCTGGAGATCGCCGCGCTCACCTCGGGCGCCTTCGCCTTCGAGCCCACCGACTGGGTCGCTCGTCAGCGCGAGCACCTCGCGGTGATGGGCGACGCCCTCGAGTCCGGAGCCGCCGCCTACGAGCCTGGAGAGTGGCTATCGACCCACCTCGCGCGCCGCCGCCTGAGCGAGCCTGTCGTGCCCTGAATTGGCCTATTTGTCGCTATTTCTGGGTGATCACCACGCGGTTGTCGTCGCGGTAGGTCACGTGGCCGGAGTCCCCGCGGCAATCCCAGCACAGACCCCAGGGGATGCGCTTGCGAATGTAGCTGTTCTCGCCGAGCACGATGGGCCCCTTCTCGTCCTTCAGGAGCAGCGACGAGGCGATTCGATATCTGTCGCCGGGCAGCCGATAGAACGCCACGATGAACGAGCTGCGCTGCGCCCGCGCCGCGACCACCAGGATCTCCTCGCCCGGCACCGGGCTCCACAGGATCGGCTGGGTCGTGAAGGTGGTGTTGGGCACCGTGCTCACCCCCGCGTCGCCGCGCGAGAGCACCAGGCTCACGTCGTCGGGCTCCTTGTAATAGGTAATCTCGTGGCTCAGCTCCTTCAGCTCGGGCACCGTGGCGATCATGTCGCCGAGCTGGGAGGGGCTGATCTCGGCCTTGCGAAACGTCTCGTGGAACTGCGGCGGCGGGATCGTGGCCGCGTTCGGCGCGCCGTGGCAGCAGCGGAACCCGAGATCGTCCCCTGACGACGTGGCCTCGACCGCGCTCCGGTGCGCGCAGCGATGATCGGGCCCGGCCGCGTCGCCCTTGGCCCCGCGCACGGCCGCTCCTTTGGCCACCACCGTCTCGATCGGCGCCACCTCGCTGGCCGTCCATTCGCGCAGCGCCGAGCCCATGCCCAGCGCGCCGTAGCCCGATGCGCACGACGCCGGCGCCTTGGCGCACGCCGCATCCCACGTCGCGCTCCCGGCCCACGCCGAGCCTTCGGGGCCCTTGCAAGCACGCTCCCACTCGAGCTCCGTACACAGGCGCCCACCGGCGTCCTGGCACATCTCCGCGGCCTTCTGCCGGGTTACTCCGGTGACCGGCGCCTTCTGCGGATCGTTCGGATAGAGGTACTTGTCGATCGAGTACCCGCCGAGCTCGACCTGGAGCAGCGCCGGCTCCAGCGTCGCGTCGCGCCCGCGATCCCCGGGCGTGCTCCCGGCTGCGAACGCACCTCCGGGGACGTCGACCTTCTCTTTTGCACCGGCCGTTGCCGCCTTTTTCGCCGCGCCGCCCCCGTCGGGCGCCTCGTTCTCGGCGGCCTCGAGGACCTTGCCCTGCGGCGAGATCGCCACCGGAGCGCCGGCGTCGTCCGGCGCGCCCGAACCCGCTTCGGCAGGCTTTTTCCCGCAGCCGGAGGCGAGAGCCGCGGTGAGCAGCGCGAGGAGGGGAAGCAGGGGAGTCCGCATGGGCGGACCTTCATGGCGCGGGAGAGAAGCGCCGTCAATAAACCACCCTCGAACGCGTCATTCGTAATTGGGTGCCGTTAATTCGGTATCGGTCGAGCGCGCGCCGGGACAACAGGGCGCCTTCACGATTGCGCCGGATCGCGCGCCGCTTCCCGGGCACCCCCGCGCACTTTCACCCCGAGGTTGTCCCCTCGGCCCTCCGCCGCGCTATGCTGCGCGCCATGTCGCTCTCCCCCACGGTCGACCCCATGGCCGCCCAGATGGCCCAGCTCCTCGCCGA
>JBDTXR010000091.1:0-24733 GCA_040006075.1 Byssovorax sp.
CGTGGAACTTGCGCTGCGACCAGGCGCGGAGGGCCTCGCGGTTGCGCTCGCGCGCGTGGTTCGGATCGTCGGCCGCGAGCCAGACCAGGTTGGCGAGGCCGATGGAATGGCAGAGCGAGGCGTAGAGATCGCCGCGGTCCTTGGCCTCGCGGAGGCGCTCGGGGATGCGGCGCGAGAGCTCGCCGAGCTCGCCCAGGTAGCTGAGCGACCAGAGCGAGATCCAGCGCATCGAGGCGATTTCCCACGAGGCGCCGGTGCAGCGCTCGCGGAAGATGACCTCGGCGCGCTCGGCGGCGTCGTGCCCGACCTTCCAGCGGCCCTCGAGCGCCGCGGTGATGCCCTCTGCGGCGCTGGACCACGCGAGCGAATAGGGATCGTCGAGGCGACGCGCGAGGGCCTGCGTGGTGCGGAGGAGGTCGGCCGTGCGCGCTTCGGCGGCGCCGCCGGAAGCCGACGAGTAGCTGGCTTCCATGGCGATGGCGCGGGCGATCCGGCGCGGCTCGCCGGCGTCGAGCGCGAGCAAGAGGCCGCGGGTCTGGAAGTACGATCCGATGATGTTGTCGACGAGCCCGAGGCCGGTGGAGACGGCCCAGCAGGTGTCGATGCGCATGAGGTCTTCGGCCGCGATTTCTCGCTCGGCGCGCTCTTTGAAGGCGAGGCCGCGGAGGCGGATCTGGGTGCGCCGGAAGAGCAGCGAGGCGAGGGCGCGCTTCGACGACTCGGGGAGATCCATCCCGATCGCGGTGAGCACGGTGCGGAGCGCGGCCATCGCTTCGTCGATGTGGCCGCAGCGGAGGAGCTGCTCGGCGGCCTTGCGGCGGAGATCGAGCGCGGTGGTGTGCGGTCGCTCGGCGGCGGCCGCGAGGTAAGCGTCGGCGGCCTGCGCGCCGCGGCCGGCGTTGGCGAGGGCGTCGCCGAGCTTTTCGCGGAGCGCGCTGCCCTCGGCGCCGGCGATCGGGTGGAGGTCGAGCGCGAGCTGGTAGAGGCGCGCGGCGCGGTCGAAGGCGAAGGCCGCGGCCGCGCTCTCGGCGGCGTGGAGCGCGTAGGCGGCGGCCTTCTCGGCCTCGCCGGCGCCGCGCCAGTGCACCGCGAGGGCCTCGGCGTCGGCGTGCTCGGCGGCCTCGAGCGCGCGCGCGAGGCGGCCATGAAAGCCGCGCTGCGAGGCCGGATCGAGGCCGAGCAGCACCGCCTCGCGCACCCGATCGTGGTACGGCTCGACCGCGTCGGTGCGGCGGACGCCGCCGGTGCGCACCAGGTTCTGCGCGCGGAGCAGCGCCGCCTCGCGCACGAACTCGTTGAACTCGACCTGGGCCGCGAGCGCCGCGGTCTCTTGCACCAGCGGCGCGCCGGCGACGGCGACGAGCTCGAGCAGCCGGCGCTGGCCCTCGTCGAGGCGATCGATGCGGGTGCGCAGGGCCTCGTCGAGCCGGAGCGGGCCGGCCTTGTCGCCGAGCAAGATGCGTTGACGGACGAGCTCGTCGATGAAGAGCGGGTGGCCGCCGGCCTCCTCCGCGAGCGCGCCGGCGCTGACCTCGGAGCCCGCGCCCGCGTCGCGGAGCAGCGCGTCGACGAGCGTGCGCGCGTCCTCGCGCGGCAGGCTGCCGACGCGGATCAAATGCACGTCGCCCGCGAAGAGCCCGATCACCTGCTCGACGCCCTGCACGGTGGACTCGGTGTGGGCCTCTTCGAGGCGTCGCAGCTCGGTCTTCAGCGCCGCGCGCATGGTCGCGATCAGCAAGAGCTTGGGTTCGCCCGGCGGCCGCATCACCTCGGCGAGGAGCGCCAGGCTGTCGGCGTCGGCCCACTGGAGATCGTCGATCACCAGCACCAGCGGGCCGTTGTCGGCGAGGCGGATCAACAGATCGCGGAGGGCGTAGAACAGGCGTGCGCGGAGCACCTGCGGATCGAGCGATCCCGCGACGGGGCGCGGCGCCTCGGCGATGGCTTCGACCTTGCGGAGCACCGGGAACACCTGCCCGAGCAGGCCGCGCTGCCGCGGGAGCAGCGGCTTGAGATCGACCTCGGCGAGCGAGGTGAGGTAGCGGCTGAGCGAGTCGATCACGCCGTCGACGGCCTTGTAGGGCACGCTCTCGCGCTCGTAGCAGCGCCCCGAGAGCACCACCGTCATCCGGTCGGCCTTGACCGCGCTCGACGCGAAGCGCCGCACGAGAGCGCTCTTGCCCACGCCCGACTCGCCGTGGAGCAACACCGTCACTCCATGCTCGCGGCGGCTCTTGCCGAAGGCCGCCTTCAGCTCGTCGAGCTCGCCGCGGCGACCGACGAAGTGCGGTCCATGGCCGTGAAAATCGGGGAGCGAGGGCGGGTCCTCGGCGTGGAGGCGGCGGAGGATGTCGCGCTCGGCGGGGCGATCTTTCGGCTCGATTCGCAGGAGATCGGCGCAGATGCGGTCGAGATCTTCGGGCACCTGCACCAGGGCGCTCGGGGGCGGCGGGTCGAAGGCCTGCTTCAGGATCAGCACCTCGCGCGCGTTGCCTTGCACGGGGAGCCTCCCGGTCAGCGCCTGATAGAGCAGGACACCGACGCTGTACCAGTCGGCCGCGGGGCCCACGGGCTTCATTCCGGCCTGCTCCGGCGCCATGTACGAGAACGTTCCGACGAGGTGCGACTCGGGGATGACGTTGACCAGATCGGCGACGAGGCCGAAGTCGAGGATCACCACCCGCCCCTCGGCGGTGACCAGGATGTTCGACGGCTTGATGTCGCGGTGGACCTTGTGCGCGCGGTGCAGCGCCGCGAGGCCGAGCGCGAGCTGCGCCACGGCGCCGCGGAGGCGCGTCTCGTCGGCGCCCGAGGGCAGCCGCTTCGGCGGGAGCGCGGGGATCGAGTCGTGCGACGTGCGCGCCGCGCCGAGGTTCGCCGTGGGCTCGTCGTCGGTGGACAGGTGGCCGAGCGCCTCGCCGTCGGCCGCGTCGCGAGGTCTTCGCACGTAATCGAGGAAATGGACGCCGCGGACCATTTCCATCGTGAAGAACCATTGCCCGTGCTCCTCGAAGAGCTCGCCCAGGCTGGCGAGGTTCGGGTGCTGGATGTCCGAGAGCGCGCGGAACTCGTTCTTGAAGCGGAGGATGGCGTCGGGCTTGACGGTGCGCAGCGTCTTCAGCGCGACGCGGGTATTGCGCTCGCGATCCAGGGCCTCGTAGACCACGCCCATTCCGCCGGCGCCGACGCGGCGGATGACGAGAAAGCGCTCGGTCCCGGTGAATTCGTCCGCCTGCGCGTCAGCCTTTGCGACCACGATCTTCCTCGTCGAGCGAAACGATTGCCAAGCTTCCGCGAAGCTAGCACCACTGCGGCAAATTTTGCCGCGGTAGTGCTCGTCGGCGCGTCGCGGGCAGCGCGGGTCGCGTCGGCGCGACGCGGCGCTTCGTCCTCAAGGGGCGACGACCGCCGCCGTTCCTCGGGCGATGGTGAAGTCTTTCCCGTCGCGGTGGAGCTGAGGTCCGTGCGGGCACCCCTCCCGGAGAACGAGCCGGCCCGCCTCGCGGCGCTCGACGCGTGCGCGATCCTCGACACCTCGCCCGAGGAAGTCTTCACCGAGCTCGCGGCCGCGGCGGCCTACGGCTGCGGGGTCGGCATCGGCCTCATCAGCCTCGTCGATCGCGATCGGCAATGGTTCAAGGCGGCTCTCGGCGTCTCCGCGAAGGAGACCCCGCGCGACGTGGCCTTCTGTGCGCACGCGATCCTCACGCCCGATCTCTTCGAGATCCCCGACGCGCGGCTCGACCCGCGCTTCTGCGACAACCCGTTCGTCGTCGGCGAGCTCGGCGTCCGCTTCTATGCCGGCGCGCCGATCGAGCTCGCCGACGGGAGCCGCGTCGGGACGCTCTGCGTGATCGATCGCCAGCCGCGGTCGCTGTCGGAGGAGCAGCGCTTCGTGCTCCGGACGCTGGCCAAGCAGACCGCGCTCCGCCTCGATCTTCGCCGGATGGAGCGCGAGCGCGAGAGCAGTCTCGCGGAGCAGATCCGGGCGCGTCATCACATCGAAGCGCTCTCCGACGAGCTGCGCCGCGAGGAAGCGCATTTCAAGACGTTGATCGAGGCGATTCCCCAGCTCGTGTGGACCACGACGCCCGACGGGCAGGGCGATTATTACAACCGTCGCTGGATCGAGTACACGGGGATGAGCGGGGAGCCGCGGGACAACCCCGACCTCATCGACGTCTTTCACCCGGATGACCGCGCCGCGTGCTTCAGCAAATGGACCGAAGCCGTCGCGACCGGGAGCAGCTACGAGCTGGAGTATCGGATGAGGCGGGCCTCGGATGGGGCCTATCGATGGCACCTGGGCCGCGCGGTCCCGCTCCGGGGCGACGACGGGCGAATCGTCAAATGGTTTGGCACCTGCACCGACATCGATGATCAGCGCCGCGCCAAGGACGCTCTGCTCGTCGAGCAGCAGCACCTCGACGCGCGGGTGCGCGAGCGGACAGCGCAGCTCCAGGTGTCGAGCGAGGCGCAGCGGTCCAGCGAGGGTCGGCTCCGGACCCTCATCGACTGCGTACCGATTGGCATCTTCGAGACCGACACCGAGGGGAATTGCCTGTTCGTGAACCAGGGTTGGGAGCGCCTGACCGGTTTGAAGAACGAGGAGGCGAAGGGCAAGGGGTGGCGCCGAGCGCTCCACGCCGAGGACCTCGAGCGCGTCTCCCTCGGGTGGGAGTCGGCCACCCGCGTCGGCGAAGATTTCCGGAGCGAGCACCGTTATCGGACGCCGCGGGGGGTGGTCTGGGGCTCGAACGCCTCGGTGGCGCTGCGAGACTCGGCCGGGAAGGTGACTGGCTATCTCGGCACGGTCATCGACGTGACCGAGCGTCGCAACGCCGAGGCGATGGTGCTGCGGCTGGCCGCCGTCGTCGAGTCGTCGCCCGACGCGATCTTCAGCGTGACGCTCGACGGGATCGTCACCGACTGGAACGAAGGGGCCGAGCGGATGTTCGGCTACGCGTCCCGGGAGATCGTCGGCAGATCCTTCTTCACGCTGATTCCTGCAGATCGCGTGGACGAGCACGTCGAGATCCTCAATCGGCTCGAGCGCGGAGAGACGGTCAATAACGTGGAGACGGTGAGGGTGCGGAAGGGCGGGGAGATCATCGACGTCTCCGTGTCGATCTCGGCGGTGCGCGACGGGTCGGGGGCGATCGTCGGGCTCTCGCGGATCCTGCGCGACATCACCGCGGCCAAGCGCGTCGCCGCCGAGCTGGCGCGCGCCAAGGCAACCGCCGAGGCGGCGACGCGCGCCAAGAGCGATTTCCTCGCCAACATGAGCCACGAGATCCGCACGCCGATGACCGCGGTGCTCGGCTTCACCGATCTGCTGCTCGATCGCGCGACCACCGAGAGCGACAGGCTCAATTACCTGATGACCATTCGCCGCAACGGCGAGCACCTGCTCGCGGTCCTGAATGACATCCTCGACTTCTCGAAGATCGAGGCCGGCAAGCTCAGCACCGAACAGATCGAGTGCTCGGTGTGCGAGATCCTCGGCGAGGTGGAGTCGTTGATGCGGGTGCGCGCGAGGGAGCGGGGGCTGGCCTTCGAGATCGCGTACGCCAGCCCGATCCCGGCGACGATCGCCAGCGATCCGACCCGGCTCCGGCAGATCGTGCTCAACCTGGTGAGCAACGCCATCAAGTTCACCGAGCGGGGGAGCGTGCGGGTCGAGGCCAGGTGCGAGGGTGCCAGCACCGATGCACCCGAGCTGGTCCTCGACATCGTCGACACGGGCATCGGCCTGACGAAGGAGCAGATTGCCTGTCTGTTCCAGCCGTTCAGCCAGGCCGACGCGTCGACGACGCGCCGCTACGGTGGCAGCGGGCTCGGGCTCGGCATCTGCGCGCCGCTCGCCGTGGCCCTCGGGGGGAAGATCATCGTCACGAGCGAGCCGGGGCGAGGCAGCACCTTCACGCTGCGGCTCGGGCTCGCGCGGACCGCCCTCGACGCGATGATTCACGCGCCGGACGCGGCCGCGCTGACCGGGCGAACGTCGGGGCACTCCGATCGCGCCGCGCCCCCGAAGCTCGCGGGACGCGTGCTGCTGGCCGAGGACGGGCAAGACAATCAAGTGCTGATCTCGCGTCTCCTCCAGAGCTGGGGAGTCGAGGTGTCGCTGGTCGACAACGGCCGCGCGGCCGCGACCCAGGCGATGTCGGCGCTGACCGCCGGCCGCCCGTTCGATCTGATCTTGATGGACATGCAGATGCCCGAGATGGATGGGTACGGGGCGGCTGCCCAGCTGCGCGCCGGCGGGTATCGCGGCAAGATCGTCGCCTTGACGGCGAACGCGATGACCGGCGAGCGGGAGCGTTGTTTGCTCGCCGGGTGCGACGATTACCTCCGCAAGCCGATCGAGCGCGCCGCGGTGTGGGCGACCGTGGCTTTGTGTGTGTCCCAACAGGCTGTCTCGGTGCTCCCCGGCGCCCGCGAGCCGAGCGTCGCCCCGACCGCGCATCCGCCCGCGAGCGGCGAGGAGGCGGCGCCCGCCGCGCTCTACAGCGTGTACGCCGACGACCCCGATTTTGCTGAAATCGTTGGGGATTTCGTCGCCGGGCTCCCGGTTCGACTCGGCGCGATGCAGGAGGCGCTGCTCGGACGCGATCTCGGGACGCTCCGGTCGCTGGCGCACCAGCTGCGGGGATCGGCCGGGAGCTATGGCTTCCTCCCGATCACGGTCGCCGCGGCCCGCGTCGAGGACGCGTTGACCCGCGGAGAGCGGGAGTCGTGCGTGGCCGGCGATCTGGCGTCGCTGGTGGCGCTCTGCGCCCAGGCGTGCTCCGGTTCGGCGCCGGTGCTGGCCTGATCAGCGCGCTCTCTCAACGGGAGTACTTCAAGAACCAATCGTAGATGCTCATCATCCCCCACCGTATCAGGCTCGCTGGAGGGGCGGCTCCGGAACGCGAGGTCGCGCGTCAGCTCGGATCGGCGAATACTTCGGCGAGCGAGGTGGCCACGATGGCCTTCTCCAGCCAGCGCTCGAGCTGCTCGGGATCCTTCTGGGCGAGGATCTGCTCGCGCGCGGCATCCGGCACCGCAATGGCGCGAACCCGGAAGGCCGTCAGCAGCGCGCGGGCCGCTTCCTCGATGCGGCCTTCGGAGCGGCCTTCGGAGCGGCCCTCGGAGCGGCCCTCGGAGCGGCCTTCGTCGCGTCCCTGCGCGACGTACTTCTTCGCGAAATCGCTCTGGTACTCGTAACCTTTCATCATCGCCTCCAGCGCCCGCCGAGTCGCCTCGTTCAGGGAGTTATACACCAGATCGTAGTAGAATCTCGCCCGCCCGTCGTCTTCCAGGCCTTGGAGCGCCGGGAGCACCGCGCTGGCAATCGTCGCGCCTTGCTCCGTTTCGCCGTGCGCCAGGGCGGACAGCACCGCCAGCTCGGGCCGGCGGGCCGCCTCCGCGGGATCCGTGATGACCGGAATGGCCGTGCGCCGCAGCACCGGAGGCCGCAAGACGAAGCCGGGCACGCCAGTCTCGATGGGCTCGGCGCACCACGCCGCCACGAGCGCGCCGGGCGCGATGACGAGCAGGCCTGCTGGGCAGTTGTGAATGGCTCGCGAGACGGTGACGTAGGCAGGCCAGCTCAGGCGCTTTCGTGGGTCCATGGTGAGCTGGACCTCGACGACGATGACCCGGACCGGAGTGCCACGGTCGAGGAGGAGAACCACGACGTCCGCACGGTATTCGGCGGGCTGGATCTCGGTCAAATCGATGGAGGCGAGTCGAGCTTCGGTGTAGGCCGGGAGCGTGAATCCAAGCACTTCGACGAGGATCTCGGCCGCGAGGGAGGGACGGTTTTTGAAGAGATCGACGAGGACCTCGTGAGCCATGGAGGGCATGGCAGGCACCCTCGCATGGTCGGGAGTCGATGTGCAACATCGATATTGAAAAGGATAGAATCAGAGCTTGGACGTATTTGCAAGTGACGAATAGAGGCGCCGCAAATGCCACGATGCACAGGGTAGCTCTCTCGCGGAACCGGCGGTGAGACCGACCGTGGTGGAGTTTGCTCGGGGTGGTGGTGAGTGGGCCGCGAGCTCGCCTCGCCGAAGCGCAGGCGAGCCGGCTGGAGCGCGCAAGCTCGACCCGGGCGGGCCGCGCGTGTACTCTCACGCCCACCCCCATGCAGCTCGCCGCAGGGCTCGTCATCGCCGATCGGTTCCGCCTCGTCCGCCCGCTCGGGCAGGGCGGGATGGGGGCCGTATGGCTCGCGCAGCACACGGGGCTAGACGTGCCGTGCGCCGTCAAGTTCATCCACGAAGAGGCCGCGAAGTCGGCCGAGCTGCGGGCGCGCTTCGAGCGCGAGGCCAAGGCGGCCGCGCAGCTTCGCAGCCCGCATGTCGTGCAGATCCTCGATCACGGCGTGTGGGGGGGCGCCCCGTACATCGCGATGGAGCTGCTCGAGGGCGAAGATCTCGGGCAGCGGCTGAAGAAGCGGCGACCGCTCTCGGCGCGCGAGACGCTGGTGATCGCCACCCAGGTCGGGCGCGCGCTGTCGAAGGCGCACGCGGCGGGCCTCGTTCACCGCGATCTCAAGCCCGCCAACATCTTCCTGGTGCGCGACGACGAGCGGGAAATCGCCAAGGTGCTGGATTTCGGCGTGGCCAAGGTGAAGGAGACCGGCCTCGACGACGCGACCCAGACCGGCGCGGTGCTCGGCACCCCATTTTACATGAGCCCGGAGCAGGCGCGCGGCAGCAAGAGCATCGATCATCGATCCGATCTGTGGGCGCTGGCCGTGGTGGTCTATCAGTGCATGATTGGCAAGCTGCCCTTCCGGGGCGACGCCCTGGGCGATCTGCTGGTGAAGATCATCATCGATCCGCTGCCGGTGCCCTCCGCGGCAGGTCCGGTGCCGCCGGGGTTCGACGCCTGGTGGGAGCGCGCCGCGGCCCGCGAGCCGGCCGATCGCTACCAGACTCCCAAGGAGATGACTCAGGCGCTCGGGCTCGCGCTCGGCCTCACCCTCCCCGACAACGTCGATGGAATGGCCACCTCGCCGGGAGCGATCCTCGATGCTCCCATCCCGGCGGGCCCGCTCCCCCGGAGTCACGAGGGCCGTACGGTCGCGTTTCCGGTCGAAATCGAGGCGCCCACCGTCGCCCTGCCCAGCTCGGCCTCGACCAGCCAGAGCGGTCAAGTCTCTTTCGCGGTGGCGCCGACGCATCAAACCGTCAATGTCGCGCCGCCGCCCGCGCGGGTCGGGCTCACCGTGGCGGCCATCGTCGGTGCCGTGGCCGTGGGCAGCCTGGGAACGTTCCTGGCCGTCCGATCCGGCCAGCCAGCCGATGCGCGATCCTCGGCGTCCGCCGCGCCGGTCGCCGCCGGCACGACAGCGCCGGTCGTCGCGCCGGTCGTCACCACGACGCCGGCCGCGAGCAGCGCTGCCACGGCCGCCTCGGCGACCAGCGCCTCCACCGTCACGAGCGCCCCGGTGGTCAGCGCGTCGGCGTCGCCGAAGTCGTCGCCCGTCGTGGGCAAGCCGGCCGGAAACGCGGGACCTCGACCCAAGACCGATTTCGGGTTCTGACGTCGCGCGTCGTTCGTGTCGGCGCGCGCGCCTGCGAATGAGCTTGCGCCGAGACCCGGTTCTTGATTCTCTGCTGAGGTGAAGACCTTTGCATTTGCGACTCGATTGCTCGCGGTTGTCGGGATCGTCGGGAGCTTTGCCGCGATCCACGGGGGATGCGGCAGCACGGCCGTGGGGACGGGCTCCGGGGGGCACGCCGCGACCAGCAGCGGGACCAGCGGCCTCGGAGGCTCGGACAGCACGAGCAGCACGGGAACGGGCGCCCCGGAGTGCCAGACCGCCGCCGACTGCGGAGGTACGGACACCGGCTGCGCGCACCCCACCTGCGTGAACAACGTCTGTGGGATGGGGTTCAAGCCCGACGGCTTCCCGACCACCAGCCAGGTAGCCGGCGATTGCAAGCACGCGGTGTGCGACGGGCTGGGCGTGGTCAAGATGGTCCCGGACGACACCGACCTTCCCGCCGACCTGAACGCCTGCAGCACAGGGGTTTGCGTGAGCGGCGCGCCCATTCAGAAGCCCAGGCCGGCAGGCACGAAGTGCGGGCCGGACAACGCGTTCATGTGCGACGCGACCGGCAACTGCTCATGCACCAAGGACAGCGACTGTGGCACGGGGACGGCGTGCGCCTCGTTCACCTGCAACGCGATGACGAACGTGTGCAGCACGGCGTTCACCCCCAAGGGGCAGGGCAAGCCCGGCGGCGGCGTGGTCGGTGACTGCATGAAGGTCACCTGCGACGGGCAGGGCGGGCCCATGCAGTCCATCGACGACACGAACTCGGGCGACGACGGTAAACCCTGCACCAACGATATCTGCACCAACGGCGTCCCGAGCCACCCGTTCGCGGCCGCCGGATCGAGCTGCGGTGGCAACGCCAAGTGCGACGGCTCGGGCAAGTGCGTCGGGTGCAACACCGTCGCGGACTGCCCTGCCGACTCGGGCTGTCTCAAGTACACTTGCCAGGCCAATACCTGCGTCAGCAACAACATGGTGGCGGGCTGTGACGGGATCTGCGGCTCGGGCACCGTCCTCGACCAGTGCGGAGTCTGCGGCGGCAACAACGCCGCGAAGGGCTGCGACGGCGTCTGCAACTCGGGCAAGGTCCTCGACATGTGCGGCGTCTGTGGCGGCAACAACGCCGCGAAGGGCTGTGACGGCGTCTGCAACTCGGGCAAGGTCGTCGACCAGTGCGGCGTCTGCGGCGGCAACAACGCCTCGAAGGGCTGCGACGGGATCTGCGGCTCGGGCAAGGTCGTCGACCAGTGCGGAGTTTGCGGTGGTAACAACGCCGCGAAGGGCTGTGACGGCGTTTGCAACTCGGGCAAGGTCATCGACCCCTGCGGAAATTGCGGCGGCACCTGCATCTGCGCGCCGGGAACCACGCTGGATTGCGGTCACTGTCTCGACGGCGCCAAGACCTGCAACGTGAACGGCCAGTACGGTTTGTGCATCGGGGCGACCCCGAATAACCAGCCCTGTCCCTGAGAGCCTGTCAGCCGGCTGCCGCTCGCGCCGAGGCCTCGCTCACGAGGCCTTGGCGGCGACGGCGCCGTCGATCCTCGTGAGCGCGGGAGCGGCTCTGGCTACGGGCAGGCGCCGGCGTCGAGCGGCGTGCAAGCCCCGTTGCAGGCGGTGAAGCCTTGATTGCACGCCAGGGTGCATTTGGCCTCCATGCAGTGCGGCACCCCGTCCATCACCGGATCGCAGGCGATATTGCAGCTCCCGCAGTGCTGAGCGTCGGTCTTCACGTCGGCGCACCCGGCGCCGCAGAGGGTCAGCCCCGGATCGCAGCTCCCCGCGCAGGCGCCCTTCGAGCACACTTCGCCCGCCGCGCAGGGGTGATCGCATTTGCCGCAGTGGGCCGGATCCGTGGCTGTCTTGACGCAATTGTCCCCGCAGAGGGTCTCCTCGGCGCCGCAGCCCCCGGTCATCGACGTGCTGCTCCCGCTGCTGCTCGAGGTGGCGCCGGATCCGCCGGCGCCGTCGGCGGGGAGCGTGAAGTCGCCGAGCACCAGATTGCACCCGCCGAGCGTGCCAGTCGCGGCGAGCGCCGCGAGCAACGTGGCTGAGAAGCGGCGCATCAGAACCACCCCTGCGCGCCGGCAAAGCCAGCTCCGATCACCGGGGTTATCCCCGAGCTCGCGGGGGCCGCGGCGCGAGGTGTGGTGAGGACCAGCACGAGGCCAGTGGTCGCGAGGACCCCGCCGGCGATGAAACCGACCGTCGAGAGCGTGGTGAGCAGGTGATAGCTGCCCACGGCGTCGGCCTCGCGCCGCGTGCACATCCCGTCGGGGCACGTGGTCTTGAGCGCGTTGTGCTTCGGTATCGCCAGGCCGCCGGTGACCGCGCCGAGGATCAGGCCAGCGCCTCCCACGCCGAGCCCGACGAAGCCGAGCGTCGTGCGAAGCGGGCGCGGGCTCGAGGCCGGCGGAGGTGCGGTGGATCCGTCGGCGCTCGTCGGCGGAATCGCCGATGCCGCGCCCGGTACGTCGGCCGCCACCGGCGGCGTATTTTCAGGCGACGTCGCGCGACCGTGCTCGAGGGTCAGCGTCACCGTCTCGTTCTTGTGCTCGGCCACCGTGAACGCCGACTGCGCCGGCGCGAACCCGTCGGCCTCGGCGCGGACCGCGTGCTTGCCGGGATCCACCGGGCGCGCCACGCCGAGCGCCGCGCTGGGCACCGGCGTACCGTCGAGCGTGACGCGGGCCGAGGGAGCGCCCTTGACGACGATGGTCACGCTCGGGACCCGCGGCTCCAGCGCCGCCAGGTCTTTGCGCGCGTCGGCGAGGGCCTTGGCGAAGGCCGGCGGCGCGTTCGGCGGCGCGGGCTCGTGCACCAGCCGATAGTACGTCTCCTCGGCGGCGACCCATTTCCCGAGGCCGACCTGCGCCCGCGCCAGGCCCAGCAGCAGCGTCGGCGCGTGCACCAGCTCGCCCGCGCGCGCGAAGCGATCGGCCGCGGTGGCGAAATCGCGCTTGTCGAGCGCGTCTTGCCCCTGCTGAGCGAGCGCGCGCGCCGTCCCTTTGTCGGCGTCCGAGAGCTGCGCGGAGGCGCTGGTTGCGGTGAGCGAGAGGGCGAGGACCGCGCACAGCGCGACCGCTTTCGGAGCCGCGGCGCAGAGGCGGCCGCCGAAGGGGAGCGAGGAAGACATGCTCATGAAGCTCCATCTTCGCTCGATCCAGCGCCGACGTCGCTGCGAAGACCGCGAGCAGGATCCGCGGAGTACCTGCCATCCCTCGGTTACTGTCGATTTCGAGCCTTTTTGAGAGGCTCACCGACTGATCTCGAATCAGTCGGGGCGAGAGGATTCGAACCTCCGACCCCCTGGTCCCGAACCAGGTGCGCTACCAGACTGCGCTACGCCCCGAACACCGCGGAAAATCACCGAAGCGGGGGCGCAACATGGTCGCCGCGCATTCATTTGTCAAGCGGAACTTCGGGGTGCCGGTCGGCGCGTTTTCGTGAAGTACCGTGACACTGGTAATGTCCGGGGCACGCTCAAAAAAATTGGGAACGCAAGTAAAAACTTTCCGCGCCGGCTTGGTCGGTCGTGTTAAAGTGCCACTGGAATCGCAACCCGGAGCTTCGGGGGCGGACGGGCGGCGAGCATCCCCGGGGGGGACCCGGATCCACGGCCGCGAATGGAGGACAAGGTGGCAATCGAGCTTCCCGCAGTGAAGATTCTCATCGTCGACGACGATCGCGCGATCTGCGACTACATGCAGACGCTCCTCGAACGCGACGGGTACGAGGTGAAGACGGTCCTGGACCCGACCACCGTCGAGGACGAGGTCCGCGCCGGCGGATACCACCTCATCATCCTCGACCTGATGATGCCCAAGCTCGACGGCCTCGAGCTGTTGAAGCGCATCCGCAAGGTCGACAACGACATCGCCGTCGTCATTTTCACGGGCTTCCCCAACCTCGAGAGCGCCGTCGCGAGCATGAAGCTCGACGCGGTCGACTACATCAAGAAGCCCTTCAACGTCGACGAGTTCCGCGAGGTCCTCTCGCGGGTGATGCGCAAGAAGGGCCTGGCCCGCACGCCGGAGGAGCAGCTCCACCGCGTCATCGGCGACACCATCCGCAACCTGCGCAAGGACAAGGACCTGACCCTGAAGCAGATGGCCCGCCGCACCGGGCTCAGCGTCTCGCTCCTCTCGCAGATCGAGCGCGCGGAGTCGTCGGCGTCGATCTCGTCGCTCTACAAGATCGCGGTCGCGCTCGAGTCGCGGATTCAAGATCTCTTCGGCCAGTACTGAGCTTCTCAGCGTGGGGCGCCCTCGCGCTCCGCGGCCTGCGAGCCTGTCTCGATAGGGCTCTTCAGATCGAAGTCAGTCCCGACCCCGAGCTGAAGGATGCCCGGGTATTCGAACGCGGCGCCGCCCGAGAGGGCGGCCGCGTGGACGCGCAAGCCCACGTCCACGCGCCAGGCCTTCTGAAAGCGCCATACCAGGCCTCCGCCGGCGAGCAGATCGGCGCGGCCGTCCGAGCCTTCGGAGCCTGGACGGCCGTCCCAGCGCTCGCCGCTCTCGGCCGAGATCTCGGCGGCGAGATAGGGGCGCAGCGCGCCTTCAAGGAAAGGCATGGTCACGCGAAACGCCGGGAAAAAGCGGCTCGGCGCGCGGTATCCCTTGGTGTTGGCGTAGGTGCTGAAGAGGCCGAGCGTCGACACGTCGAGATCGATCGGGCCGAGGGAGTACGAGAGACCAAGGCCCACGATCGGGACGAACGTGCCCGTCCCGAGCTGGGTGTGCTCGTGCCATTTGCCCTCTTCTCCAAGGAGATACGGGTTCGGCACCGTGCTCCCGAGCGGGAGCGTGAGGCCGAGGCGCGCGGTGGAGAGCAGCTTGCTCCACGCCCCGGCGAAGCGGAGGACCAGCCAGGGATCCGTCGGTCCCACCAGCGTTTCGTCGTGGTGGTGGGGATCGTCGGGCACGAGCTTCGGCGCGCCGTCGAGCTCGTTGTAGTGCGGCGTGGTGCCGACCACGCGCACGCCGAAGCGCGCCTCGATCGCCAGCCACGGGGCGACGCCGTACGACGCGTCGAGGCCCACGTCGGCCGTGAACAAGCGCACGTGGTGATAGAACGGCGTGGGCGGATGCGCGCCCGCGCACGTGGGGCCGAGATCGGGGCACTCGGCGACGTGGCTCGACGTGCCGGCGAGCATCGAGGTGCCGAGGTGAAGATCGAGGCGGCCCGGCTGGACCGCGGTGGTTTCGGACCCGCCGACCGGCAGGTTCGGGTTGCTTCAGGCGCCTCAGGCGCCGCCGTGCGCTGCGGCCACCCAGGTGAGCACCGCCGCGGCGACTCCGAGGCTGGTCGCGAGGGCTCTCATTGCGGCTGCGCGCCCGCGCCGCGCACCGCCAGCGCGGCGTCGAGGCTCGCCAGATCGACGCCGACGATCTCCTTCACGCGGGCGCCCGCGGCGTCGTAGACGATGACGTACGGGAGCTGCGCGACGCCCTTCAGGTAGCGCTGCGCGAGCGGCGTGTCCCAGTCCCCGATCTCGAGCTTGCGGTAGGCGATGTCGCTGCGCGCGCCGAGCACCGCGGCCATGTGCTCGTCGATCTGGCGGCACGGGCGGCACCACGTCGCGGAGAAATCGATGACGGTGAATTTGCCCTTCACGGGGAGCGTGGCGATCTCGGGTACCTGCGCGCCGCCGCGCGTGATCACCTTGAAATCGGCTGTGGGAGGGAACGCGGGCCCGTCGAGATAGTGGCCCTGGCCCGCGCCGAGGATGGCCTGGAACCCCTCGTGCGCGGCGAGCTGCTTCACCGCGGTGAGCACGTCGAACGAGGCCGACGCGACGACGCGGACCTCGGCCTTTTGCTTGTCGAACGAGGCCGAGTAAATGCCCGGGCGCTCGCGGAGATCGGCCACGATCTGCTCGCCGCAGTCGGCGCAGTCGATGCGATCGAGCGAGACCACCGCGGTCTGCGCGTCGGCCGGGATGGCCTTCGCGCCGCCGCATCCGGCGACGGCGAGCAGCGCGGTGAGGGTCAGCGCAGGGAGCTTGAGCACGGCGCGAACCATGGACCTCGCGCGCGGTGGTGGCAAGGGGCGCGGGGGCTCCTCGGCTCGGGGCGAGTGGTGTACGCTGCGCGCGTGCCTGACGCCTTCACGCTCACCCTCTCCGCCGATCATGTCACTCCCGTGCGCGCGTATGCCTGCTTCCGCTCGCACGCGCCCGCGCAATCGTCCTTCCTCTTCGAGTCGCTCACGCCCGGGGAGCGCTGGTCGGTGGTCGGTTACCGCGCCATGGGAGAGAGCCTGTTTCCCCCGGGAGCCAAGTCGTTTGCACAGATCCTGGAGGCCATGGCGCCCGAGCCCGACGCGCCGAAAGGGTTCGCCGAGCAGCTCTCGCAGGCCCGGGTCGGGTTCATCGCCTACGAGGCGGTCCACTCCATTCACGGCGTCGATCCCTGGGAGCACCAGGGCTCGCTCTCTCGGCTGATGAAGGGCGCCACGGTGGCTCTGTTCGATCACGAGCTGCACACCGTGACCCTCGCCGGACCGTCGCGCGGCTCGGTCAAGCGCGCGGCCTGGGAGATGACGCACGGGCCCGACCTCGCGCAGCTCCCCGCGCCGGATCCGGCTCAGTTTCCCGAGTATGTCGACGCGATGGTCGAGGACGCTCCCTTCGCCGCGCGCCTGACGCGGGCGAAGAAGTACGTCGACCGCGGCGAGGTCGAGCGGGTGGTCGTGGCGCGAACGTTCATCACCTCGCTCCGCAACGCCGAGCCGTTCGACGTGTACCGCGCGCTCCGCCTCCTCGCGCCGGCGCCGTACCATTACTTCATCGACTTCGGCGTCACGCCCTTCGCGCCGGGGATGATCCTCGCCGGCACCGCGACGGGGCCCACCGTGGTGCATTCGCCCGGGGAAATCGCGCCGGATGCGGTCTTCAAAGAGGCCTTCCCGTCGGCCGCGGCGACGGGCACTCCCCGCGCCTCCGCGCTCCCGATCGTGCGCGACTGCGAGCACGCTTCACGGGGGATCCTCGGCGGCGCGGTCGGCTACATCCTCCCCGATGGATCGTTGAAGATGGCCGCGCCGCTCCACACGCTCTCGTTCCAGGACGGCCAGATCGAGATCGCGGGTACCACGGTGGTCGGGCCTGGATTTGAAGCCGATTCGTCGCGTCGCGACGTCGAGCCCATGCTCGCCGCGGTGCGCGCTGCTCACCTGATGCAGGAAGAGCGAGACAAGGCCGAAGAGCTCGCCCGGGCCCGCGCCGCCGCGAAAGAGAAGGCCGAGAGCGAGCCAGGAGCCCCGGAGGGCTCCTCGGGGGCGAATCAATAAGGCACGTAGGCTGCGCGCGGGTGGGTGACGAACTCTTGCACGCTGGGGCGCTGCCACTCGCGCTCGGCGTAGGCGTGGACCTTGGTCGGCACCGCGTGGCCGTTGAGGAGCAAGCGCTGGAGCATGAACGCGAGATCGCTGTCGGCCTGCGACCAGGCGCCGAAGAGCGAGCCCGAGCCCGCGGGGACGAGGAGCTCGGCCACGCGCAGCAGCCTCGCGGCGGCCGCCTCGCCTGCGGTCGAGAGCGGCGCCGTTGCGCGCTCGTAGAACATGGTCGCGGTCGATCGCTCCTCGCGGATCGGCATCAGATCGCTGCGGAGCCAGGCCAGGATCTGGCGGGCGCGGGCGCGGGCCTCGAGGTCGCGCGGGAGGGCGCGCGGCGCGTCGGGGAACGCGTCGTCGAGGTACTCGACGATGGCCTGGGACTCGGCGAGCCAGAAATCGCCGTGGCGGAGCGCGGGGACGCGCCCGGTGAGGGTGCGGTCGCGGTAGGCCGGCGCGTCTTGCTCGCGGCTCTGCAACGCGACGGGCTCAACCGAGAAATCCAGGCCTTTCTCGCGCAGCGACACGAAGCAGGAGAAGACGTACGGGCTGATCCAGAACGTGTCGGCGAACAGCGTGAGGGTCTTCGAGGCGTCGTTCATGGGCTGCGGCGTATCACGACGGCCGGGCGGCGCGGCCCCATTCCCCCGGAGTCACCTGGGGCTTTGCCGATCAGGCACGACACGCGTGCAGCGGGTCGTCGTTGCGGTGATAGAGTGGCGCGATGGCGAAAGCGCGCGGCAAACCCACGCCGAACGGCGTGGCTGGAAGGAGCCGCGCGCCCGCCAAGAAGCCGGCCGCAGCCCCCGCGAAGCGGAAGAAGATCGCCGCGCCGGTGAAGCGCGCCAAGCCCGTCGCCGAGGCGCGGCCGAAGCGCGCGAAGGTGGCCGCGCCGAAGCGCGCGAAGGCGGCCGCGCCGAAGCCCGGGGCCGCGGCGAAGATGCGCGCTCCCGACGACACGAAGACGCGCCCCGACCTCCGCCACCGACGCTTGATCCCCGCGCCGCCGCCGTCGCGCGCGAGCGCCAACGATCCGTCGATCGAGGCGCGGCTCGCGCGCAGCGGCGAGCGCCTCCCCGTCACCGACGGGAGCTTGATGGAGCTGCACTGGGGCGACGAGCCCGCGCAGTCGGTGCGATCCGACGGCCTCGTCAAGCGCTGGGTGAAGCGCGGCGACGCGCTCTTGCGCCACCTCGCCGAGCACGGCGCGGCGAAGCACGAGTACCGCGCCGACCTCGAGGAAGGGCGCTTCGTCTGGCTCGATCCCTCGGGCAAGGTCTCGGCCGAGGCCGACGCGCGGGTGATCTGCACCTACGCGAAATCCACGAGCGTGCTCTCGATGGGCTGGCGCGATCCGCTCCTGCGAAAGAAGGGGATCCCGCGCATCGACGGCATGGCCGCCGAGGTCGACGACGTCGACGAAGAGGGCGCGTGGCGCGTGGCGATGGAGGTCGCCGACGCGACCCACGCCGAGTACCTCTACCGGGTCACCACGCCGCACGCGTGGTACTTCCTCGCGCTGCGATCGCTCTCGTTCACGCCGGCGCGCGGCTCGTTCACGCCCGGCACGCCCGTCGGTCTGGTGCTGCGCACGCTGGGCGAGACGCGCACCGCGATCGAGTCGCGCGCCGAGCCGGCCGACGTGGTGCGCTCGCGCTTGATCGGCGTCGGTCAAGCGCTGCTGCAAGAGGCGGCGTATGCCTACCGGGAGACCGACTGGGTATCTCGCCTGGAGCGCACCGGGAAATGGATGCTGCTGCTGGCCGAGCGGCTCCCGAGGCAGAGCTTTGGCAGCGTGGCGGCCGGGCGCGCGACCGAGGAGTGGCTGGACCGCGACGCGACGGTGGATCTGAGCCAGGCGATCATCTTGCTCGAGGACGAGTGGGCGCTCTTCACGTGATCCGGTGAGCGCGCGATTGACCACGATCATTTCGCGACGATCTTCAGCACCTCTCCGCCGGTGAGGCCTTTCCGCACCTCGGCGTGGTCGCGCCGCCCGCGCCGATCTCGACGTCGGCGGGATCAGTCGGGCGGCGCGCCCGCGTCGGCGTCGAGGATGCCCACGATGGCTCCGTCGAAGAGCATGCGCTCATCGACGCTGTCGGGCATGCCCACGTTCACGATGGCAGCGCGTTGCTGCACGCTCCGGGGCGGGTTCACGGTCTCGTCGAAGAGCTCGGTGCGTCGCTCGGTGAATCCGTTGTGCTTGATGATCCGCTCCCGCACGACCCACCTCGCCACGCCTCGTGGCACCTTCTTTTTCGCCTGCGCGGCGGTCTCGCCGGGGAGCGCGATGGCCACCGCGTCGCCGTGGCCAGCGAGAAGCTCGTCCTTGGCCGTCGCGCGCAGCAACGCGGTGAGCTTGCTGCCGTCGGCCCGATCCCCCGCGTCCAGCTCCAGGCGGAAGTAGTGTCTGGTCAACGGGCCGATTCGCGCCACGTCGTCATCGGAACGACGCGAGGGAGCGGGCGTGAGGGCGGTCTGCTCGGCGCAGAGCAGGAGTGAGGCTTCCGGGGTGTCGGGGGGAGCACCGGAGTTGAACGTGTAGCGGAAGCAAGCTCGGGTGCCGGTCGGCTCGCCGGGGTCCTGGCGCCAACCATTCTCGCGCGCGACGCCGGCGGGCGTACCGTCAACCCAGGAGATCGCGGTCCCTCTTGCGATCCAGGTGGTGCGTAGCGCGACCCCCACGTCGAAATCGAAGGATTCCACCGGGTGCGGGTTCGCGGGGACCACCGCGCTCCGGGCCACTCTGGCTCGGTAGCGGCCACACGAGCCCTCGAGATCGACCAGCAGATCGTGGTCGACGTCGCGCTCGGCGTAGATGCGATGCCGGTGCTCGCCGTCGAGCCCGAGGGCCCTGGCGGTGACATACTCGAGCTTCGATTCCCGACCATCGAGCGTGATTTCGGTGCCGCTGGCCAGCGCGTGCGTGGTTGGCTCGGTCGTGGAGTGCTCGGGTGGCTCGGCGTAGACGAGGCCCACCGCGTCGTCGGGGATCGCCATGGGAAACACGAGCCCATCGGCGAACACGACGCGTCGTTGCTGCCCTTCGGGAGCGCTCTCGGGCAAAGGCCCGGAGACCGGCACACCCGCATAGAGCTCGACGCGCGTGCCGTCGGCGAAGGCGGCCGCGAACGGGCGCGTGAGCACCGACGCGAGGTCTGCGCGCGCCACGAAGACCCGAATCGCGAGGGTCTTGAAGTAGTCGCTCGTCGTCTGGCAATGACGGGTGCGCAGGCTCGTGGCGGCGACGCTCTCGACCTCGATCCAGTCACCGCCGTCGTGGAGGAGCCGGTAGCGCGACGCGTGGGCCTCGGGTTGCACGATGCCTGCGGGGAAGGCGGGATTGCGGGCGCGCTGTCCCGCGGGAGGCGGTCGCGTGTAGAGATACGAGCCGGCGCGAACGAGCACCGAAGGCTGGTTGAGGCCGGTGGGCAGCGGCGCGATCTCGGGCGCGGCCGAGCCAGATCCCACGGGCGCGGGTGCTGTCGGTGTGTGACCGCACCCGACCAGCGCCAGTATCGTGGTCAGGAGCGCGCGTTTTCTCACGTCGTCATGCTTTCCGGGCGCGGAGCATACACGCTCGCGCGGGAGATGAGGTAGGTACGTGTCCATGAGCCGCCCGAGCGTTCCCACCCTGGCCTTCGTCGTGCTCGCGGTCGCGTCGCACGGCTGCGCGCCTCATGCGGTCTCCGATCCGCGCCC
The DNA here is from genome assembly GCA_040006075.1 of Byssovorax sp. Lineage (GTDB taxonomy): Bacteria > Myxococcota_A > Polyangia > Polyangiales > Polyangiaceae > JANYGI01. The sequence goes on from JBDTXR010000091.1 coordinate 20,600, forward strand.
GGGCGAGGTCGCCGCGACGACGGTAGCATCGAGTCCGCCGGAGCCCGCGCCGTCCACGCGCGCAGCAAGCGGCATTTACTCGCCCGAGGCGACCGCGTGCAGCGTGGCCACCGACTGCGAGCGGGTGCCCCTTCGCGCGGAGTCCGAGCTGAACGGCGGCGCTTGCTGCTCGGTCTGCGCTGGCTACGCGGCGGTCAATCACGCTTACCAGGCCCGCCAGGCGGCGTGTGATCCGCTGAAGCGGGGCGCGTGCCCGGTCAGCTGCACAGAGGGGCGACCGCCTCCCGTCGCCTGCGAAGCGGGCCAGTGCGTCCTCACCTATCCACCGCTCCGGGCCACCTGCGCTACGGATGGCGACTGTGTGGTCGTGCCGAGCCTCCAGACCGGCGCCCCTGCCGGCGGCTGTCGGATCGTGTGCGGGCATTACGTTGCGGGGAATCGTGAGTGGGACGCATGGGCCGCGAGCCTGTGGGAGAACACGAGCGTGACCGGGGTCTGTGCGGCGGGATGTGTGGATCCGATGCTCCCGGCGGCGGAGTGCGTCGCGGGTCAATGCGGGATCCGCGCGCCGAGCGCAGTACGCGTGATCCGCGTGGATTTGCGAGGGCCCACGGCCACAGCGGGTCTGACGGCGGCGGAGATCACGAGCGTGGTGACGGCCAGTCAGGCGCAGCTCACGGCGTGCAAGGAGCGGAGTCGCTCGATTGCTCCGATTGGTTACGCGGGGTTCCAGGTTCACTTCGTGATTGGCGCTGACGGACGGGCCACGAAGATCGACGCGGGGGAGCTCGCGTATCATGTGCCGGATATTGCGGCGTGCCTGGTGAGCGTGATTGGCGGGTTGCAGTTTGCTCGACCCACCGGAGGTGGGAGTGTGGCGGTGGAGTATCCGATGGGCGCGGCGTTCGAGGCGCGGTGAGGCGGGGGCGCCGGATCCCGCCGCCGCGCCGGCGATGCCGACGCCGCGCCGAAGAAGTAACCAACGCCTGCCTCTGCCATCCCCCGCTACTCCGGCGGCTTTGACTCCGGAAGCCGTCGGGAGCTACAATTTCCCCCTGTGAACCGGGAAGAAATCAACGAGTACGATCTCGGCCTGCCGGTGCCGATCGCTTCGCTCGAAGAGCGGCGCCGCGGCATTCCCGCCGCGGTATGGGACCGCCTTCACAAGGCGAAAGCGAAGCTCGGGGAGCTCTTCGCTTCGAGGCTGCACGAGCTCCGGCTGTTCGGCTCGTACGCGCGCAATCAGTTCGACGACGAGTCCGACGTCGACGTACTCGTGCTGACCGATCCGATCACCGTCGAAGAGCACGACCGCGCGTTCTCGGCCTTGCTGGAGATCTCGGGTGGCGGGATCTACATGTCACCCTTGTTCCTCACCGTTGCAGAGCTCGACCGGCTGCGCGCCCGAGAGAAGATCCTCGCGCAGGACATCGATCGTGAAGGGATCACCGTATGACCGGAGAGAATCGCGACGCGAGCGTGGCGGAGGAGATCCGCCGCGCAGAGAACGCGCTCCTCGAAGCTGAATCGAATTCTCGCCGATGCGCGCGGCCTTCTCGATGCGGCTCGTGCGTTCCTTGCGAAGGCGTCTCCCACGCCCGCCGATTGACGGAATGGGCTGGCATGATCGGGGACGAATCTAGGCTTTTCGCAGGCGATCGGGGAGCGACAGCTCACGGTTCAAGAAGAGATCCAGGATCTCGAGCGGGCTCATCAGCGGCGCCGGCGCGATCAGATCATCGTGACCAGGGTGCATGTGGCACCGTAGCCCTTTGATTTCATTGTCGTGCTCGGGTGGGTTGAGATCGAAGCGCACAAACCGGGGGACGCGAGCGTCGACGACGTGGCGCTCCGGGAAGCAGATCTCGAAGTCATAGGCGGAGAGCTCGAGCTGACTCGTGCTGCGAGCGCGCACGGTGATGGTGAACGTGAACCACGCACCGTCTCGTCGGACGAAGCGGGGCAGCTCGCCTGTGCGCTTCAGATCCTTCTCTCCGCCATAGATTCCGACGTACTCGGGGTGCGGTCCGAGCGGGCTATTCGACAGCTTCAGCCGGGCATGAACGTCCTGCGGCTTCATGTGCAGGCGCCCTTCATCACAGGCGCGGATCAGATGAGCCCGAAGCTGGCGATGAAGCCCAGGTGGCTCCGACGGCAACGCGAGGCTCACGGCCCGGTTACAAAGGTGCTCCTGGAGGATCCGGGCGCGATCGGACGCCGTTTCCGACGCACGCTCAGCGTTCAAGGAGATCTCCTCGCCCGAGCAGCACGAGCCATTCCGCAAACTCTGGCTCCGCGGGGAGCGTGCCGGCCGCTGCGCGGGTGATGGTCTCCTCGTCCGTGAGTCCGGACCAGGCTCGTAACGTAGCGAGGCGTCGCTGTCGCCCCTCTTCGTCGAGATACGAAGCGTTGGGCTGGTACATCACCACGCTTGCACCCAGCCAGCTCGAGAAGTTGGGAGCCTCCTGCAAGAGATTGTCGAACGCGGCTCGGCAGAGCACCAGCGCGGTACGCTCCTCCCTCGCGTAGCGGCTGCGAAGACGATCGAGGTTGGCCCATTCCTCCGCTGGCCAGTCGTCGAGTCCGGCGCTCACGACCGGGCCTGTGGCGGAGGCGAGGCGCGTCGACAGGTCCTCCGGATCACGCGCACCCAGGACTCGCTCCACGGTCACGTCGCCGATCGCCTCCATCTCTCGCGCGAGCTCTTCGGCGACTGTCTGCGCGTCGACACCGGGCTCGACGACGACTGCCATCCAGTCTCCGCGACCACGCCTCGCCATCAGGCGGAGCGCGGCTTCGGCGGCTCCCATGCGCTTCGGTTCGGAGATCATGCCACCTCGGGGATTTCGGCGAGGAGCTTCTCGAGCGTCGGGTGCACGGCAAAGCGCGCGTGACCATTGGTATATTCGAGCACCCGGCGCGTGGCGAGCAGCGAGAGATCCTTCTCCGAGGTCTGCACGAATGTTCCTTTCGTGCGTACGCGCTGGAGCACGGCGAGCTGCTGTGAATCGATGGCGAACAGGTGCTTGCGACCGAAGATTTCTGCGGCAAGCTCGACGTGACCGGCTTCCACGCGCTCGGCTCCATCGACATAGGCTTCTTCGCCGGCGGCCTGGGTCAAGGCGATGAGATCGCGCAAAACTCCACCAGAATAAGTGCAGAGCTGCGTCGCGGCGGCGTCCGTGAGTAGGCTCTTGGCGTCGCGGGCTCGCAGCACTCCGAGCAGGAAGGCATGGCCTGCTGCGTCGTTCTGTACGTCGACTGTCGGCAGATGCCAGCTTCGATCGAAACGATCGAGCGCGGTTCGACGGATGCCATAAAGCGCCGTCAACGGCCCAATCAGGATGATGCCTGCTCCGAGCTCGCGGAGCTTCGATATTCCTCCTTCGATGAGATTGGCGAACCGAGAAAGATCGGTCATTCGATCGAGTGAGTCGACGAGCAAGACGTGATGAGGGTGAGTGACGCGTAGCGCATGAGCTATGTGGTCGACGCCTTGCGAAAAGCGATCGAATGGGTCGTCGTGCCAGGGTTCTTCGGAAGGAGCGAGGTGATTTGAGAACTCGTTCAGATGGTCGATAATCTTCGGAGGAATGCTGTCGAGTTGTGATCCGAGCTCGAGTCCCACCATGGCGAGGAGCGCGGAGCTCGTCACCTGATTCGGTTCGACGTGGAGGCTGACATCGATGTACGTCGCGCTCACATCTCCCGTGGAGACGAGTCGATCCCGGGCGACCAAGAGCTGCGTCGTCTTTCCCGAGCCGACGCCGCCCATCAGGAGATGTGAAGCTTGGGGCTTCAGCTCAAAGCGAGCGGCGAGTTGCTCCGCGAGCGACCGGTCCGGGCGAGGAACGTAGAATCCGCGCTCCACCGCGTCACGTGGATCCGCGCTGGGCTCGAAACGGCCCATGAAATCGCGCCAGATGTCGCGTCGGTTGGTCACGGTGCCAGTATGGGGCTGCACCCGGTCAGGCGTCCACTTCTTCGGCTCAGCAGGTCGAACCGAGCCGGCTCGACCGGTACGGAGGCACGCCTGCCGACCTACTTCGCGAGCGTCACCGTGTACGAATGCGGCATGAACGGCGCCTCGTCCGGATCGAAGGGATGCGCCCGATCCGTGCTCCCTCCGTTCAC
>JBDTXR010000092.1:0-24684 GCA_040006075.1 Byssovorax sp.
TTGACGTTGGCGTCGCAGTCGTTGCAGTCGCCGTCGGCCTTGGACCAGCCGTCCTTGTCCTGATCCTCGTCCATCTTCGAGTTGCAGTCGCCGGTACCCGCGCCGCCGGTACCCGCCGCAACCGTGATGTCGTCGCCGGTCGTGACCGAGGTGCTCGGCCCGGCGCCCCCCTTTCCAGTGCTCATCGAGGCGGCGGTCGAGGTGGGGTTGGAGCCGCCACCGGAGGTGGAGGCGGTGGACGGGTTCGCGGAGCAGGCAGCCCCCGTGGCCGCGATTACTCCCGCGAACCCGATCAAGAACAAGGCACTACGCGACATATTTATCTCCATCGTGAGCTGAGAGCTCAAGGCTCACCGATCCTGCTGAAATTGTCCAGCGTCAGCGGGCCCGCGGGCGCACGAAACGTCGAAAACAATACCGCGACCGGCCGGGACAGGGTCTCCCGTGGCGGTCGCGGTTCTCGTGCTTCGAGCGTGGGAATCCGGCGCTGCGGCCCGCGGAGGGGCCCGCGCGCTACGTCATTTCGGGGTGGGGACCACGCCGGTGCCGACCTGGGTCCCGGGCTCGGCGATCCACTGCCAGTTGTCGATGAGCGTGGTGGTGTCGAGGACGCCATCGCCCGAGTCGTACACGGCCCAGCGCATGGTGATCTGCTCGCCGGGGGTGACGGGCGCCTTGGTGAAGAGCCAGCCCGTGGAGCCGTGATCCTGGAACTGATCCTGGAAGCCGGTGCCCACGAGGCCCTGGTTGCCGAGCGCGCAGGGGAACGTCTTGCCGCCGGCCTGGCAGGGCGGGCCACCCGAGTTGGCGCAGCCGCACACCTCGATGAAGGCGTTGTTGACGCTGACCGGGTTGCCCTGGGTGTCGAACGAGATGTTGCCGTCGGACTGGCCCATGGGGATCGGCGAGAGCAGCGCGACGAAAAAGTCGTTGAAGGTGCTGCAAATGTACTGCGGCCACTCGTAGGTGAAGAAGTTGAAGTTGAACGAGAAGCCGTGGGCGTTGCTGGGCGCGCGGACCACGAGCTCGAGGCCGGTGGGGTCGTGCGGGGTGCCGGTGGTGACGCCGGGGCACGCCGGCGACTCCTTGGGGAAGCCCTGCGGCTGGTTGCCGGTGTAGCCCTTGTTGAAGCCGCCGACCGACATGTACCCGGGATCCGTGGGCTGCCGCGCGGTGCCGCTGGAGAGGCCGAGCATGCGCCCGCCGGCCTGGACCTTCACGTTGGGACCGAAGCCCGAGAGCATGCCGTGGCCGAGATCGAAGCTGGGGTCGCCCGGCGGCGGCGAGCCGTCGGCCATGACCCACTTCGCCGAGACGACGCCGTAATCTTTCGGCCCGGCCGCGACATGGCAGAGGTCGACGGCCTTCGCGCCGCTCATGGGGTTGCTGTCGGCGACGTCGAGGCCCACGTCGCAGGGCGGCGGGAGGTTGTCGATCTTGCCGTCGCAGTTCTCGTCGACGGGCGTGGGGATGCCGCCGTCGTCGCCCGCCACCGCGATGACCTCGACCGCGGCCGGGTTCACGTTGGGATCGCAGTCGTTGCAATCGCCCCCCGCGACCGTGAAGCCGTCCTTGTCGTTGTCGTCGGTGGGGCCCGAGTTGCAGTTGGCGGGACCCGCGCCGCCGCTGCCGCTGAGGCCGGCGTCGAAGCCGACGTCACCGCCCTCGCCGCTGGTGGTCTTGCTCCCGGTGCTCGCGTTGCCGCCCTGCGCGTTGCCGGTGCTGGTGCTGCCTCCGGTGTTGTTGAAGACCGCGGTGCTGCCGCTTGCGGAGCACGCCATCATCAGGGCCGCCCCGCTGAAGAAACCGAGGAGAGTCAGCGCCGTGCGCATAGCGAATCCTTTTTTCAGGGGAGACCGGGGCCTTGCACCAGTCCCGATCGCGGTGAAGTCGAAAGCCCAAGAAACGGCCAGGCCAGCCCGTAAGAACTGGCATCAGGATACAGAATTGCCCGGAAGTGCGGCAAACGTTTCCGCTTGCGTTTGCGGATTTCTCGGTCGCATGTCGCACTGCGCAGCGCGCGAATCGATCACGCCGCGCGGCCGGCGACCGCGTCATCGCGCCGCCGCGAGCCCCTGGCGCGCGCACGCGACAACGCCGGGATCGCGATGCGGTCCCGGCGCTGAAATCAGCTTGTTTTGAAGCAGATCTGGGCCCGATAGGGCCCGGTGCTCAGCTCACTTGGGGACCTCGACGGGCGCGGTGGTGGTGTCCGCGCCGTTGACGTCGAAGGTGAAGTTGTCCAGCAGGATGGTCGAGTCGAGGACGCCGTCGCCCGAGTCCCAGATCGCGAACAGGAGCGAGATGTCGCTCCCCGGCTTCTGGATCGGCGAGGTCGTCACGAGCCAGCCCGTGGCCGCGCTGTTCTCGGTGGGATCGCCGATGAAGTCCTGATCGAAGCCCGTGCCCTGGAGCTGCTTGCTTCCCAGCGTGCACGAGGACGGCGGGCCGCTCGTCATGCAGGGCGGGCCGCCAAAGCTCGCGCAGCCGCAGACCTCGAGGAAGCCGGCGTTGACGCTGATGAGGTTGCCTTTGGTGTCGAACGAGATGTTGCCGTCGGCCTGGCCCATCGGGACCGGGGTCATCATCGCGACGAAGAAGTCGTTGTAGGTGCTGCAGATGTAGTTCGGCCACTCGTACGTGTAGAAGTTCAGGTTGAACTTCAACGACTTGGCGTTGGTCGGCGACTTGATCTTGACGAGCAGGCCCGCGCTGTCGTGGGGCTCGCCCGTTTGCACGTTGGGGCACGCGGGCGACTCCTTGGGGTAGCCCGCGGGCGCGCCCGTCGTGTACATCTTGTCGTAGCCGCTCACGGTGCTGTAGCCGGGATCGTTCGGCTGGCGCGCCGTGCCGCTCGAGAGCGCGAGCATCGCCTTGCCCTCTTGCGGGTGGACGTTGGGCCCGAAGCCCTTCAGCAGGCCGTGGCCGAGGCCCTGGGGATCGAAGTTGTCGAGCGGCTCGCCGTCGGCCGCGACGTACTGTGCGCTGACGACACCCCAGCTCTTGTTCTTCGACATCTTGCAGAGGCCAAGCGCCTTGGCGCCGTCGAGCGCCGCGTTGCTCGCGACGTTGAGCGAGGCGTCGCACGCGGCCTGAACGTTGTCCGCGGTGCCGTCGCAGTCTTCGTCAACGTTGTTGCCCGGGAAATCCTGGGCGCCCGGGTTGATGACCGCAGAGCAATCGTTGCAGTCGCCCTGCGCGCCGGTGAAGCCGTCGCCGTCGCCGTCGACGTTGGGATCGTTGCCGTTGCACGGCGGGTTGATCACCCCGGTGCCCGCGCCGCCGCCGATGCCGATGTTGATGCCGCCCTGGCCGTTCGTCCCCGAGCTCAGCGAGGTGTCGCCGCCGCCCGCGCCCGTCGCGGTGCTCCCGGTGAAGGTCCCCGTCCCGCTCGTCGCGCTGCAAGCGCCCATCGCGGCGACCGTCGAGAGAGCGACCCCGAAGCAAGCGTACGTCAAGCCATTGATTCGCATTCTACTGCCTCACTGCGTGGAGAGAGAATGCGTGAGACTATCGAAGTAGCCCCCCAAAGTCACGCAGCGAGCGCGCGCACAGGGGCGATGTCGGCGGCCCCGACGCAGCGCATTTAGCGAGGATTTTGGTGTTCTGAGGAGAGAGATCCAGCGCGCGTGGAGCTCTCCGTGCGCGCTGGTTTCGGAGAGGCGCGATCAGACGTCGGCGCTGGCGCCCTTGCCGCGCTTCTTGGCCTTGGCGGCGGTGCCGTTGGCCTGCGCCGCGTCGACGGCCTTCGACGTCTTCAGCAGATCGTCAGCCATCTTGGCGGCGCGATCCGTCTTCTCCCAGGTGAACTCGTCGCGGCCGAAGTGACCGTACGCCGCCGTCTTGCGGTAGATGGGCTTGAGCAGATCGAGCTCGTCGATCAGCGCCTTGGGGCGCATGTCGAAATTCTTGATGATGTACTTCTCGAGGATCTCCTCGTCGATCTTGCCGGTGCCGAAGGTGTTCACGTGCACGCCGACGGGCTGCGCGACGCCGATGGCGTAGGCGATCTGGATCTCGCACCGCGACGCGAGGCCGGCGGCGACGACGTTCTTGGCGACGAAGCGCGCGTAGTAGCAAGCCGAGCGATCGACCTTGCTCGGATCCTTGCCGCTGAAGGCGCCGCCGCCGTGACGGCCCATGCCGCCGTAGGTGTCGACGATGATCTTGCGGCCGGTGAGGCCGGCGTCGCCGTAGGGGCCGCCGATGACGAAGCGCCCGGTGGGGTTGACGAAGAACTTGGTGTTCTTGTCGATGAGCTTCGCCGGCATGACCTTGTCGATGACCAGGCTGCGGACGGCGTCGACGAGCTGCTTGTGCTTCACCGACTCGTTGTGCTGCGTGGAGACGACGACGGCCGAGCAGCGCACCGGCTTCTCGTTCTCGTACTCGATGGTGACCTGGGTCTTCCCGTCGGGCCGGAGCCAGTCCACCTTCTTCGACTTGCGGACCTCGGCGAGCTTGCGCGCGAGCTTGTGCGCGTAGCTGATCGGCGCGGGCATGAGCTCGGGCGTCTCGTCGCTGGCGTAGCCGAACATCAGGCCCTGATCGCCGGCGCCCTGCTCCTTGTGGAGGCCCGAGCCCTCGGTCACGCCCTGCGAGATGTCGGGCGACTGCTTCTCGATCGCCGTGAGCACCGCGCACGTCTCCCAGTCGAAGCCCATGCGCGCGTCGGTGTAGCCGATGTCCTTGATCGTCTGGCGAACCAGGACCGGCATGTCGACCCACGCGCTGGTGGTGATCTCGCCGGCGACGACCGCCATCCCGGTCTTGACCATGGTCTCGCACGCGACGCGCGCGGCGGGATCCTTCTCGAGGATCCCGTCGAGGATCGCGTCCGAGATCTGATCGCAAACCTTGTCCGGATGACCTTCAGTGACAGACTCGGAAGTGAACTGGTAGCGGCGCATGAGGCTCCTTGAGCGTCCAAGAAATGGGAGCGCCACGCATACGATGCCTCGGACGCATCGTCAACGCGCCTCAAACGCGCGGAAATGAAAGAAGGCGCCCCGGAACGAACCAGGGCGCCTCCGAAGAAACCCGCGTGGGCGGGCTTCGCTGGGGTTACCGCGCGAGGGCCTCGAGCTTCGCGACGAGGCCCGGATCGAACGTGCCCTGGGCGAGACGCGCGCGGGTCGCCTTGAAGATCCCGTCCCACTTCGCCCGCTCGTCCGAGGTCAGGTCGACGACCTTCATCTTGCCCTTCATGCGGGCGTACGCGGCGTCGTCTTCGCTGCGGATGCGCCGGGTCAGCGCGCCCGCCGCGATCTTGCCGGTGTCGACGACGATGGCCTTGAGATCGGCGGGGAGCGCGTCGATGCGCTTCGACGAGAACACGAGGGCGCCGATGGCCATGGCGCTCACGTCCGACGTGATGGTGTCGAGCTTCGACGACCACTGGAGCTGCTCGGCCGCGAGCGAGGGCGCGTTGACGAGGTTGATCGCGCCGGTGTTGAGGTTCGGCAGCACCTCGGGGACGTTGAGCGGAACAGGCGTCACGCCGCCGATGACCTGATAGAGGATCGGCTGCACGACGTCGTCGCGCCACATGTACGGCTTCTTCCCCTTGATATCGTCGGGGCTGTGGATCTCGAAGCCCTTCGACATGACGTGGACCGCGCCGACGTCGCCCCAGCCGACGCTGATGAAGCCGGCGTCGTTGAGGCCCTTCTCGAACTCGCCCTTCATCGCGTCGCGCGCGGTGTCGAGCTTCGCCCAGGTCGTGAAGAGGCCGGGCATCTGCAGCGCGCTGATCGGCTTGTAGATCTTGCCGAGGCCGACGGCGGTGACGGCGGCGCCGTCGAGCTGGCCAGCCTTCATCTTGCCGACCATGGCGCCCTCGTCGCCCTGCTGCCCGTTGTAGAAGAACTGGAGCTCGACCGCCCCGTTGCTCTTCTCCTTGACAGCCTTCTCCCAGACCGTGAAAACCTGTCCCCAGGGGCTCGCCTTGGGGGCGAGCGTGCCGATCTTGATCACCTCGGTCGCGCTCGCGTTCTGCGAAACACCGACACCGACGAGGAGCGCGAGGGCCCCCACGAGCTTCATCGCAGCTCTACGCATCATCATTGAAAGCCTCCGTTCCTGGTGACGTCTGTGATGGTCGCCGCGCGACCCGTGAATCGAGGGGTGCCCCGAGTTGCCTATACTGAACTCGCCGCGGGGCGGGTAGGCCTCGTAACAGCACCGGGAGGTTGACGACCCCGAATCGCCATTATTCATTCACCGGCGATCTTGATCGTGGCGGAAGCGGCCGCCGCGCCGCGGCATGCGGTAAGCTCGCCCCGATGAACTTCACCGAGCTGCGCGCGTGCCTCGAGAAAGACGGATGGCCGATCGAGGACGTCTCCGAGACCACCCTCCGGAGCTGCTTTCGCGGCGGCGGGCGCATGTTTCCCGTCTTCATTCACAAGGAGCCCGAGCACGTCACCTTCGCGGTGATCCCCTTCCTCCGGCTGCCCGAGGACGAGACCGCCGGCGACGCGGTGGTCGACCGGCTGCTCCGCCTCAACCGCGAGATGAACCTGGCGAAGTTCTCGGTCGACGAGGACGGCGACGTGGTCCTGAGCGTGGACTACCGGCTCGAGGACCTGGATCCGAGCGAGGTGCGCGACGCCATCGACGTGCTCTCGTTCTATGCCGAGAAGTATCAGCCGGAGATGCGCCGGCTCGCCGCGAGCGAGTAAACCTTCGCGGCGACGGGGTATTTGTCGAGGTTGCGGATGAGCAGCTCCGTCACCTCGCCGCGCGTGGCCGATTTCGAGCTGATCGCCCGCGGCGCGATGATCGGGCAGACGTCGTAGCCCGCGTAGAGCTTGCGGACGAGGGGCGTGTCGCTGTTGGAGAGAGCGAGGACGCAGCCGCGCTCGTCGAGCACGCGGAACGTGGCGGCGAGGCGCTCCTGATCTTCGCGACCGAAGCCCCCCTCGGCGTAGCCGGCGAAGCTCGACGTCTTGCTGATCGGATCGTAGGGCGGATCGAGGTAGATCATGTCGTCCGCCTCGGCCTCGTCGACGAGGTGATCGAACGTGGCGTGCTTGATCTTCGCCCGCGAGAGCAGGCCGGACGAGACGCGGAGCTTGTCGGCGTCGACCACGCGCGGGTTGGTGAAGCGACCCACGGGGACGTTGAACTCGCCGCTCTTGTTGGTGCGAAACAGACCGTTGAAGCAGGTCTTGTTCAGGTAAATCAGCCACGCCGCGCGATCGAGCGTCTCGGCGCTGCGCTCCTGGTTGAAGCGCTCGCGGATCTTGTAGAAGTGGTCGTCGCAGTGGTCGACGCGCAGCTTCTCGAGGCGATGGATGAGCGGGCCGACGTGCTTCTGCACCGTCTTGTAGGTCTCGATCAGCGATTTGACCGCGTCGCTGAGGATGGCCTTTTCGGGCTGCAAGTAGAAGAACATCGCGCCGCCGCCGAGGAAGGGCTCGCGGTAGACGCGGTCGCGCACATCGCGCGGGAGCAGCGAGTGGATCCGGTCGGCGATCGCGGATTTACCGCCGGCCCATTTCAGAAACGGGGACGCGTCGACCCAGCTTTTTTCGCCTTCTTCTCGGACCTGAACAGCTGCTGAGTGCCTCATCCCGCTCCTCGTGGCCTGAACCCATATCACGGGGACAGGGCGATTCACTCGCGGAAGCGTGTTTCCTTGGGCGAAATGGCCTCGTGGTCCTTCAGGGCGCCGCGCGCGACGCGCACGTGGATCACCTCTTCACCGCGAAGAATGGTCAGTGCGACGGTGGATCCGACCTCGCCGCGGAGCTTGTCGTGGATCGATTTCGCATCCAGATCGCGCACATACAGGCCCTCGATCATCACGACCTGATCGCCGGGGAGCAGGCCCGCGCCCGCCGCGGCGAGGCCCTTGGGCACCTCACGGACGTACAGGGCGCGGGTGTCGTTGTCGCGCCCGAACACGGCGCCCACCGAGCCGGAAGTGCCTCCGCCACAGCCGAACCCGGAGAAGACGATCGTCACGACGACCAGGTGGAACGCTACGGCACGCACGAGGCCACGATACTCGATGCCGATGCGAGCGGATGCGTAGCGTTCTTCGCGTGAAGAGCGCACGGGAGTACGCGGATCCAGCCGTTTCGTGGGCTGAGCGGGGCGGCTTCGATATTGCTTGGGACGCAATCCCATGGCTGCATCGAGCCCGCATTCCACCTGGCCCCTCGAAGACGAACGATCTTCGCGCTCTTCCTCGTCCTCCTCCCCCGAGGGAACCACGACGCGCTGGAGAAATCGCCTCGGCGATCCGTTCAATCAGCTCTATCGCTATGCGCTCGCTCGGCTGCTCGTGCGCGGCCTGGTGAAGACGCCGGTGACGCCGAGCCAGATCACGGTCGTGCAGCCGATGCTGGCCGCGCTGGCAGGCTATTTCGTGACGTTCGGCGACGCGCGCCATCTGGTGATCGCCGCGCTCCTGTTCGAGGCACGGGCCCTCCTCGGCTGCGTCGACGTCACGCTGGCGCGCGCGAAGAACACCGTGAACCCGCACGGCGACGCCGAGCGCACCGGGGCGCGCGGGCTCAGCGCGGCGTTCCTGTACGTCAGCATCGCGTGGCACTTCCACCTGCACGCCGCGCCGTCGTTCGCGCTCGGCGCGTACCTGCCCGCGGGCGTGATCGGCGCGATGTGGATGGCCGCGGCGATCGGGCTCTGCGGGTGGCTCTTCGCCCGCAGCCCGAAGCTCGCGGTGGCCTGAAACGCTAGAGCAGGCGCGCCAGCTTGCGCGCCTTGACCACGTCTTCCTCGAAGTCGATCTCGGTCCACGCAAAGGCGTCGACGCGCTCGTAGCCGAAGGGGATCTCTGCGAACGCGCGATCCATCGCGGCCTCGTACTCCTGATCGAGCCGCTCGGCCGCGACCTCCTCCTCGAGCAAGCGCTTCATCACCTTCGCGCCCTCGGCGCCGACCTTCGCAAATCCCACCGATTCCCCGGCGAAATCCCATTCTTTGCCGACGCGACGCGCGATCTTGAAGACCCGGCCTGCGCGCGTGCCGAGCATCATTTCTTCGCCCGTCTCTTCCGAGCGACCGTCGGCGAGGACGCAGTTGTCGTGCTTGGACTCGACGAGCAACCGGAGCAGGCCCGGCGGGTAGAGCACGTCGGCGTCCATCCAGATCCCGCCATTGACCAGGTGATCGGCGGCGACCTGGAGCGAGACGATGCTCCCGTGAACGAAGCGCGGGTTCTCGACGAAGTCGATCGGCAGCGCGGGCTTCAGCGTCGCCACGTGCTCGCGGATCGCGTCCATCTGGTAGCCGACGACGATCGTGAGCGCCGAGATCCCCACCTGCGCGAGGATCTCGATGTGACGCTCGAGCAAGGTGCGGCCTTCGATCGAGAGCAAGCACTTCGGCAAGTCTTGCCCAAGGCGACGACCGCGACCTGCGGCGAGGAGGATGGCCCTCATCGCTGCGCCTCGGCCGAGAAGCGCGCCGTGAGCTCGGGCGGGGTCTCTTTCACGCGGCCAATGCCCTTGATCGTGCCACCGTCGACGAGGCCGAGGACCATGGTCGGGCCGGGCTCGGAGAACGCGGCGCCGAGCGCGGTGGCGAAGGCTTCGAGCGATTCGGCGCGACGCGAGGTGAGGTACCCCGCGGCGACGGCGACCTGATCGAGGTGGACTTCGCCGGAGATCGTGCGCTGTCCGCCCGTCGATCCGTGGGTCTGGTTGTCGAGCACGATGTGCCGCAGGTTCTTCGGGCGCTCGCTCCCGACGCTCGCCAGCGCGTTCATCCCCATCAACACGTTGCCGTCGCCGTCGAGCACGATGACGCGACGATCGGGCTGCGCGAGCGCGAGGCCGAGGCCGATCGAGAGGCCGAGGCCCATCGATCCGATCATGTAGAAATTCCCGGGGCGCTCGCCGTACGTGTAGAGCTCGCGCCCGATCATCCCGTTGCAGCAGACGACGAGATCGTCCGCCGAAACGTGCTGCATCAGGGCCTGGATCGCTTCGACCTTGTTCATTCGAGCACGCCTCCGGGGACGATCAGGGCCACGGGCTTCCGGGTCGCGTCCATGGTCTCGCGCGCCCACGCGAGCTGCGGGGCCATGGGCTCGTCCTTCACGACGACGCGATGCGGGATCTTCATCAAATCGAGGATGGGCAGCATGATCTCGCCCATGAGAATGTGCTCCGGCGCGTCGTTGCCGCCCTCGCCGCGCCAGGAGATCACCAGCAGCGCGGGCAGGTCGTACATGGTGTGGAGCGACGCCAGCGCGTTGACCGAGACGCCGAGCCCCGAGTTCTGCATCAGCACCATCGGCCGCTTGCCGCCGAGGTACGCGCCCGCGGCCATGCCGAGGGCGCTGTCCTCGCGCGTCGCCGAGATGTAGTGCGCGGCCTCGTCGTGATCGAGGAAGCTGACCAGCCCCTTGAGGAGCGAGCAGGGGACGCCGCAGAAGAAGTCGAACCCCGCGCCCTTGAGCGCGGCGACGAACTCGGGGGCCTTCGAGGGCCCTTTCGATTCATGGGACATGAGGCGCGCCCTACTCCTTGATCAGCGCCCAGGCGCGCCGGTAATCCTCGAACGTGTCGATCTCGAGCCAGCCCTTGTAGACGTCGATGGCGCGGACCTCGTTGCCGCGGTCGATCAGCTCTTGCACGAGGTCGGTGAAGCTCGCGCTGCGGAGCGAGTCTGCCTCGTGGAAGGCGCCCTTCTGCGTCTCGGAGAGCTGCTGGTAGCAGTCGGTGAGCGCGCGCGCGCCCTTGGCCGAGAACATCGCCATGCCCACGAACTCGCCGTTGGCCTGCGCCGGCGCGATGGTGCGGCCGACCTTGGCGACCTGGTGCGGGGCCTCGGCGCCGAGGAAGCGGTAGCCCGACTCCTGCGCGTCCTTGAGCGTGACCAGATCCGGAGCGCCGCGGTTGCTCTCGGGGCGGCCGGTCTCGCCGTAGGCGCGGTCGACGACGATCGACACATCCGCAGGGCTTTTCAGGAGCTTTTCGAGGTGGCTGCGCTCGAAGAGGATGTCGCCGTAGAGGAACAGGAACGGGCCCTTCAGCTCCTTCGCGGCGCGGAAGAGCGAGAACGCTTCGTTGGTCGTGGCGAACTCGTCGTTGTCGTAGAAGCGCGCGTTGGGGATCTTGATCGCGTCCTTCTTGTAGCCGCGCACGACCGCGACCTCCTTCACGCCGCAGGCGTTGAGCACGTCGATCTGGCGCTCGAGGATGGTCTTGCCCTTGATGTCGAGCATCGGCTTCGGCAGCTCTTCGGTGAGCGGCAAGAGGCCCTGGCTCTGGCCCGCGGCGAGGATGATCGCGGTCAAGCCGGGGCTCTCGCTCGGCATGAACGCGCCCTCTTCGGTCTTCATCTTGTCGACGCCGACGAGCTGGTACACGCGCTCGAGCGGGACGACCTTGTCCTCCACGCTGCCGGTGAACATCTCGCGCTTCAGCGTGGTCAGCGTCTCGGTCATGGCCTTGATCGACGAGCGCACCGCGTGGTTGGCGAAGATGATCAGCTTGAATCCGGCCTTGTGCAGCTGATCGACGGTGGTGCCCTTGTAGATCGTCGGCACGCAGACGAGCGGCGTGCTCGGCCGATCCCACTGCCTGGCGAAGGACATGACCTCGTCGGGATCCTTGCTCTTGGAGTGGATCAGCACCATGTCGGCGCCGGCGTCGGCGTAGGCGCGGCCGCGCATCAGCGCCTCTTCCATGCCCCAGCCCGCGATCAGCGCCTCGGTCCGCGCGATGACCATGAAGTCGGGGTTCTTCTGCGTGGCCTTGGCCGCGCGGATCTTCCCGGCGTGCTCCTCGACGGGGGAGAGCTCGCGCTTCACGCCCGCGTAGAAGCTGCAGCGCTTGGGGAAGACGTTGTCCTCCATGCAGATGGCGGCGATGCCGGCGCGCTCGTACTCCTCGACGCAGCGGATCACGTTGATCGCGTTGCCGTACCCGTTGTCGCAGTCGGCGATCACCGGGATCTTCGTCGAGTTGTTCATCATCTGCGCGGCGTGGAGGTTCTCCGCCATCGTCAGGATGTTCGCGTCGGGCACGGCGTAGCTCGCGCTGATCTCGAAGCCCGAGGCCCAGAGGCCTTCGAAGCCGGCCTCCTCGCCGATCTTCCCGGAGAGCCCGTTGTGGGCGCCGATGATCACGATCGGGCCGGGGCGGGCCATGAGTTCGCGGAGCTTCCTGGCTTTCGTCACGTATTCACATCTCCTTGCTACGCCGCATCCACGGACGGCCGGGGGCTCCAGATCGGGGGCCCCGCGGGTCGCGGTGGCACCTTCGCGAAGCGCTCTCGCGCGACGGCTGCGGCCCTCGAAAACAGGCCGCGCCGACGCTCGTCCAGCGTCCGCCTCGTGGCCCGGGAGAACCCGGGAACCGAGGAAGCGCCCGCCTTATCACCATCCGCGTCCGGCGCCTAATGCGAGGGCCGTGCCGCTAAGCCGGCCATGCCACAGCGCGCCGGTTTTGCGACGATTCTGAAAGATCAGAACGATTGTCGAGGATTCGACGTAGCGAAAAGGCGGTGCGAACCTCTCTATCCAGGCAAGGATTTCGACAGCACGTGCGTCAGCTGCACCGCGCTAGTCGGCGATAGGGCCCAGGCGGATCAGCCCCAGACCCGGACGAACAATGGCCGTGCAGGCCAGGCGCTCGGCGGGCGCGGCGGCGAAGATCGTCAGCACCTCGAGCTCGTCGTGGCCGGGCGGATCGAGCAGCTCGGCGCCGGCGAGGACCATGACCCGGCAGGTGCCGCAGCTCGCCGATCGACACGAGAACGCGATCGGCGCGCGCGCGTCGTCGCAGGCGTCGAGGAGGCGGCCGCCGACGACGTCGAGCGTCACCGCCGGGCCGTGCTCGCTGCGGAGGATCTCGAGGACCGGCATGATCGACGGCGCTCAGCGACAGCTCGCCGCGAGCAGCTCGATCGACGATTTGCACTTGGTTTTGAGCGATTCTTTGCCCTGCGGCGTGGCCGCGGCGGCCTTCCATCCCTCGCGGTACTGCTTGACGCTGTCGCCCATGGAGGCTTTGAGCGCCGGGTTCTTCGCGCTGCACTCGTCGAATTTCTTGAGGTAGTCGTCGCACTCCGCGACCCCGATCGACTCGCCCGCGGCGGTGGCGACCTTGCCGTCGCCGTGGCCGCCGTCGTCGCGGGAGCAGCCGGCGACGGCGGCGAATCCGCCCAGTGCCCACAGCGCGATCATCACGGTCTTCATCGGCGGGGGCTCGGCTGCGTTTTGGCTCGGGGTGAAGCGGGTGAGCGCTAGGAGGCTCGCACCAGGAGCAGCGCGTGCTCCTCGCGGGCGCGACGGTTGAAGGCTCGCTCGGTGGGCAAATGGAAGTGCGGGCGCGGCTGCGAGGCCGACGCGTGGACCACGAAGCCGGTGCGCGCGGCGACCGCGGCGGTGAGATCGGCCGCGTAGATCGGGGCGCCGGCGACGACGCTGTCGGCGAGCAAGAGCACCACCGCGCCGCCGGGCACGAGCACGCGGGCCTGGGCGCGCAGCACGGCCGCGAGTTCGTCGGCGAAGCGCGCGCGACCGTCGGCGGCGCCGAGCGGCTCGAGGTGCCGGCGCGCGCCGATCTCGGCCTCGTCGAAGCGCTGCGGCGAGAGCCGGAGCCAGCGCAGGCGCGCGGCGTGATGCGCGAGGTAGTCGTAATTTCCAGGGTAAGGCGGCGACGTCGCGACCAGCGCCACCGAGCCCGCGTCGACGCCTTCGAGCCGCCGCGCGTCGCCTTCGAGGACGCGGAGCGGGCGCGTCGCGGGCGCCAGCGCCAGCGCGTCGGCGAAGAGCGCGAGGTTGCGGGTGAGCTCTTCGGTCTTCTTCACGAGCAGGCGCGAGGGGTAGCCCGCGGCGAGGCGTCGCTCGGCTCCGTGCTCCGACGTGTCGGATCCCTTGCGGCTCACCTTCGTCAGGATAGCCGAGAAAACAAGCTCGAGATCGCGTTGCGCCGCCGGGTCCTGGAGCTGGTCGAGGCCGGCGCGGAGGCCGTCCATTTCGAGGAGCACGTGAGGCTGGAAGAGCGCGACGTCTTCGGGGCCGTAGCGATGCGTGGCTCCGCTCCGGGCCGTGCGGCGGGCGTCGGCGAAGGCCGCGACCTCCTTCGCGGTCGCGATCAAGCGGTCGCGCTCGTCGGGCGTCGTGCCGCGGCCCTTGAGGCGCGCGAGGCGGACCGCGAGCGGGTTAGCGTCGACGCCGACGGCCTCGCGCCCCGCGAGGCGGGCCTCGACGAGCACGGTGCCGCTGCCGCAGAACGGATCGAGCACGCGCTCGCCGGGGTGCGAGAAGGCGTCGACGAGGCGCTTCGCGGTGATCGGGTGCATCCGCGCGGGGTAAGCGTGGAAGCCGTGCACGTGGCTGCGCGCGGCGGCCTCGGACACCTCGGACGTGGGCACGTCGACGGCGGCGGCGAGGATCGCGGCGACCTCGGGATCGCCCGTGAGGCGCGCGGCCCCGCCGACGTGAGAGAGCGAGCGCCGCATCAGAGCTTCCTTTGCAGCGGATCCGCGGCTCCGTCCTCGCTCAGCGCCTCGGCTTCGGCGGCCCCCGTTGACGACGGCAACGATGTGACACCACGGGCAACATCGGGGACCGCGGCGACCCGGAGCCTGGGCAGCGGCGCGCCGCCGAGGGCCGAGTCGACGTCGAGCAGCGCCAGGAGCTCCTCGGCCTGGGGCTCCTCGATGCCGAGCTTTTGGCCGAGATCTGCGGCGGTGATCGGGCCTGTGCTCTGCCGCGCGACGTCGGTCGCGGCGGCGAGCCAGGCGCCATCGAGGGCGGGCGCGATCTCGTTCCCGCGCGAGCGCGCGCGGCTCACGGCGAAGGCCAGCATGCCCGCGAAGAGGCCGGCGAAGAGCAGCCCCGGGAGGAGCAGCAGCACCTTGAAGCCCACCACCGCGAGCAGCACCGCGAAGGGGATCATGGTCAGCGCGAGCGCGACTCCGCTCGCCACGGCGAGCCCGTTGAACATCGCGCGAG
Organism: Byssovorax sp.; assembly: GCA_040006075.1. Taxonomy (GTDB): domain Bacteria; phylum Myxococcota_A; class Polyangia; order Polyangiales; family Polyangiaceae; genus JANYGI01. The sequence continues at coordinate 14,945 of JBDTXR010000092.1, forward strand.
CCTTGCGCGCGGCGTCGGCCTTGCGCAGGAGCGGGTTCTCGCGGCCGCTCGATTTCATCCGCGGATCGAGCCGCGGGATCCGCGGGCCGCCGCAGAGATCGCAGGCGAAACGAAGCTCCGGGTGCTGCGAGCTGCCGCCCTGCCCGTTGCAGAGCGGGCACGGCCCGAGGTCGCCCTGCGCGGCGCCGCAGCGCTCGCATTTCGCCGCGCCCTCGGGCACGGACGCCGCGCAGACGCGGCAGGTGTGGCTCGCGGCCGGAGCGGACATCATCCGCGCGGATCTAGCCTGACCGGGCGCGGCCGACCAGAGGGCTTTCGGTCGTTCGCGGGCCTCACCAGCGCAGCCAGACCACCGTCACGCCGTCGCCGCCCTCGCCCTGCTCGCCGGGCCGCATTTTCTCGACGTAGCTGCTCGCCCGCACCGTCTCGCGCACCGCCTCGCGCAGCGCGCCGGTGCCGTGGCCGTGGATGAGGAACGCGACCTTGCGGCCGGCGCCGAGCGCGCGATCGAGGAACTGCTCGGCCAGCGCCGTCGCCTCGTGGGCGCGGAGACCGCGGAGATCGACGGTGTTCTCGGCGGTCTGGATCGGGACGTCGGGATCGGCCGCGGCGTCGAAGTCGAGGCTGCGGCGCTGGCGATCGCCCACGTTGCGAAGGCCCTTTTTCCCGGTCGATTCGCTGTTTTTCGCGGGCTCGGGCGCGCGCGGCTGCCTGGTCGATCGCACCTCGTTCACCGTGGTGCTGAGCTTGATCGAGCCCGCGGCGACGCGGAGCTGGCCGCCGCCGAGGACCTCGACGATCTCGGCTTCGGCGCGCAAACGCGGCACGTAGACCTTGAGGCCGACGCGGATATCGCCGGCGTTCACCGGCGCGCGATCAGCGCCGTCGCTCACGGCGCGCGGCTCGAGCTCGCCGCCGATCGACGTCTTGTGGGCCACAGCGTCGATGCTGCGCGTGGCCGCGCGGATGTCGTCGTCGGTGAGCCGACCGCCGCGCAAGCGAGCTTGCGCGAGTCGCAGCTCTTCGCGCGCGCGCTTGACGCTGGCCATCAGCGCCTCGCCCTCCTTGGTGATCGCCGTGCGCTCCTTGCTGGTGAGCCGCTCGATTTCGCGCGCCAACTCCTGCTGTTTTTCGCGCAGCGCCAGGGTCTCGCGCTCGGCGTCGGCGCGGGCCAGCTCCAGAGCGCCGCGCTCGGCCGCGAGCTTCTCGACCATCCTGTCGAAGGTCATCGCCTCGCGCGAAAGGAAGCGCTCGGCCCGCTCGATCACCGTGCCGGGGATGCCGAAGCGCCGCGCCACCGCGAGCGCGCTCGACGCGCCGGGGACGCCGACGATCAGGCGAAACGTCGGGCTCATCGTCGCGAGATCGAAGCCGACGGAGGCGTTTTCAAAGCGCGGATCGCCGAGCGCGAGAGCCTTCAGGCCCTCGTAGTGCGTGGTGCACGCGACCGTGCCGCCGCGCGCGCAGAGCGAGTCGAGGACGCCGGCCGCGAGCGCCTCGCCCTCGCGCGGATCGGTGCCGCCCGCGAGCTCGTCGAGCAGCACCAGCGCGCCCGGGTGCGTTCCATCGAGGATCGCCGCGAGGTTCTGCACGTGCGCGCTGAAGGTCGAGAGGTTCTTGCTCAGGTTCTGATCGTCGCCGACGTCGGTGAGGACCACGCTGAAGATCGCCACGCGCGAGCCGTCTTTGGCGGGGATCGGGAGCCCCGCGCGGAGCATGAGCGCGGCGAGGCCGAGCGTCTTCAGCGCCACCGTCTTGCCGCCGGCGTTGGGCCCCGAGACGACCATCGCGCGGCCGGCACCGACCGCGAGATCGCTCGGGATCACCTCGATTCCATCGAGCGCGAGGAGCGGGTGGCGCGCGCCGCGGAGCTCGATCGACGCGCCTCCCGAGGCCGTGGGCTCGGCGATGTCGGGGAACGTGAGGCCGAGATCTTTCGTCAGCTTTGCCGCGGCGCCGCGCAGATCCGCGTGCGCGAGGGCCCGCACCGCGGCGGCCGTTTGCTCGACCGAGTCGGCCACCCGCGCCGAGAGCGAGGCGTAGATGGCCTGCTCTTCCTGGGCGACCTGGCTGTCGAGGATCTTCTGGCGGTTGCCCATCTCGACCAGCACGCGCGGCTCGACGAACACCGTCGATCCGCTGGCGCTCGTGGTGTGGACGATGCCGGGGAAGCGCTCGTGCGAGTCGGATCGCACCGGGAGCACGTAGCGGCCGTCGCGCTCGGTCCAGAAGCGATCTTGAAGGATATCGGCGTGCTTGCCGATGAGATCCTCGAGGCGACGCACAAGGCGATCGTGCGTGGATCGCCGCTCGGATCGCAGATCGGCGAGGCGCGGCGAGGCGCGATCGGCGAGGGTGCCGTCGGGATCGAACGCCGCCGCGAGGTCGCGCTCGAGCGTCTCGAGCGAGGGATCGATCGCGCACGCGGCGTCGAGCGCGGGCGCGCGGTGGCGCCGCGAATGAAGGAAACGGCGGAGCATCCGCGCGGCGCCGAGGCAGGCGATCACCGCGCGCAGCTCTTCGTTCGCGAGCGGCGCGCCGATGCGCGTGCGATCGAGCGCGGCGTCGATTTCAGGCAAATCAAAGCTCGGGAGCGGCTCGCCGGCGATGTCGAAGTCGACGGCCTCGCGGACCTCGGCGAGGGCGAGGCGCACCTCGGACCCGTTGGCGGCGAAGGGCAACGCGCGCGCCCGGCGCTTGCCGAGGTGCGACGTGCAGCGATCGGCCAGGGCGCCGAGGATGCGATCCCACTCGAGATCCGCGCGCGTCTTGGGCGGGCACGGCTGGCTGTGCAGCTCGGTATTCATGAAATTTCTCGGAGATTTCAGGACAAATCAGGGGTCGTTACCCGGGGCGGACCGATCCGGTCGAGTGGGGCAACGACGAAGGGGCCCGAGAGATAGCACGCGAAAACGCGCCGGGCCCGCGGCTCTTCAGCCTTCGCTGGTGGGATCGCGCGCCACGCCGCCGGCCCCGCTCGGCATCGGGTTGGCCTCTTTTTCGAGGTAGCGGAAGATGGTCCGCGGATCGACGCCGAGGTCGCGCGCGGTCTGGGTGCGGTTGCCGTTGTTGCGCTCGAGGACCTCGAGCACGTACTTGCGCTGGAACTCTTCTTTGGCCTTTTCCAGCGGCAAAATCGAGGTCTCGGCGCTGGGGCCGAGGTCGAGATCCTCGGGGCTGAGCAGGGTCTGATCGCAGAGCACCAGGGCCTTCTTGATCCGGTTCTCGAGCTGGCGAATGTTGCCGGGCCACGCGTACTTCTTGATCGACGCGAGCGCGCCCGGGCTGAAGCCGCGCACCGCGCTCTTGAGCTCGTCGGCGTACTTCGAGAGCAGCACCTTGGCGATGATCATCACGTCGTCGCCGCGCTCGCGCAGCGGCGGGCACCAGAGGTTGACGACGTTGAGGCGGTAGTAGAGATCCTCGCGGAAGCGGCCCTCGCGGATCTCTTCTTCGAGGTTCCTGTTGGTCGCCGCGACGACGCGGATGTCGACCTTCTCGGGCCGCGAATCCCCGACGCGGACGACGACGCGCTCTTGCAACGCGCGCAGCAGCTTGACCTGCAAGTTGAGCGGGAGCTCGCCGATCTCGTCGAGGAAGAGCGTGCCCTTGTCGGCGATCTGGAACTTGCCGGCGCGGCTCATCACGGCGCCGGTGAAGGCGCCCTTCACGTGACCGAAGAGCTCGCTCTCGATCAGGTTCTCGGGGATCGCGCCGCAGTTGATGGTGACGAACGGGCCCTCGGCGCGCGGGCTGCGGCGATGGAGCTCCTTGGCGATGAGCTCCTTTCCCGTGCCCGTCTCGCCGGTGATCAGCACGCTGATGTCGGTCGCGGCGACCTTCTGGAGCTTGCGGAAGACCTCGAGCATCGAGGCGCAAACGCCGATGATTTCGCCGAATTTCTTGTCGTGGAGCTCGGCCGCGAGCTTGGCCTTGTCGGCGCGCAGGGCGTTGAGCAGCATCGCGTTCTGGAGGATGAGCGAGGCCTGCGAGGCGAAGATGCTGAGCAGCTCGAGCTGGGTGCGATCGAAGAGGTGCTTGACCTTGTCGTTGCCGACGTAGAGCGCGCCGATGACCTCGCCCTGCGAGAGCAGCGGCGCGCACATGACGCTGGAGAGCTTCATGGCGATGACGCTCTCGCTCTGGCCGAAGTTGGTGTCGGAGATGGCGTCCGACACGATGACCGGGCGCGCCTTCTCGATCACCTGGCGCACGATGCTGTCCGAGATCTGGCCCTGCGCGTTGGTGATGGCCTCTTTGCGGACGTTGCGCGACGCGCGGATGCTGAGGCGCCGCTCTTCGCCCTTCGCGGATTTGGTGGTGGGCTCGTCGCCCTCGACCAGGAGCAAGAAGCCCTTGTCGGCGTGGGTCAGCTCGATCACGTCGTCGAGCATGGCCTCCAGCAGCTCGTCGACGTTGCGGCGGTTGATCAGCCGCTCGCTGAAGGCGAAGAGCTTGCGCACGCCCGCGAGCTCGGCCGAGACGCCGGATTTGCCGCTTTTTGAAGCCGAATCGTCGTCGTCATCGTCGTCCTTCGGCGCGGCGGACGCCTCCGAGAACATCGAGAACGCGAGCTCGACCGAGCCGAGCTGCACGCGGTCGCCGTGGACCAGCCGCGCGCGGCGCTTGCGCTTGCTGTTGATGGAAATCTCGGCGTCTTTGTCGAGCTCTTCGAGCGAGAAATCGCGGCCGTCGAAGAGGATCTGCGCGTGATGCTCGGCCACGCCGACGCCCGGGACGGCGACGTCGTTACCGAGCGCCTTCCCGATGGTGGTGAGCGGCTTGTGGACGCAGTAGATCCGCGGGGCGCCCGCGGCGACGAAGTACCTCAGGGTCGGCATCGCCGGCCATCATAGCAGGGCTCTGCGAGCGCGGATCCCGGGCGACGAGGCCTTTACCAAATGCCCATGACGTTGGCGCCCACCCCGCCGGGCACGGGCATGAGGCCGCCGCCGACGACGCGCGCGAAGCGTCCGTGACGCTGACGATCTTCTTCCTCGTGCTCGCGCTTCTGCTCGCGCGCGATCGATCCGGGGGTGTCGGGGCGGCCGATGAAGGCTCCGCCGATCATGCCGATGGTGCCCGCGACGCCCGAGAAAATGAGCCCGCGACGAGGATCGGAGTCGCCCGCGGCGTAGAAGGGATAGACCAGCAACGAGGCCGCCTCGCCGATGGCGAAGCCGCCCCACATCCACTCGAGCTGCTGCCACGAGGGTTTCCACGCGAGCGAGAGGCCCGCCGCGCCGACGAAGCCGACGTTGAAGCCAATCAGCCCGCCGAGCGCCATGGCGTCGTTGGTCTGCGACCAGGTGGTCTTGCGCGTGATCGTGACCAAAGCAGTGGGGTCGTTGCCTGCGGTATAGGTCTCCTTGAGCGTGGCGCCGCCCCAGCCGAACTCGGATCCGATGACCGTGCCCCAGATCGCCGCCGAGCCGATGAGCACGTTGTTCTTCGGCGAAGGCCGGAGAAAATAGCCGTACGCGAAGCCGCCGAGGCCGCCGACGGTGGAGCCGATGAACTCGGCGCGGGCCAGGCCCTTGAAGCCCCACGACGTGCCTTCGGTGCAGCCCGCGACGGGGCCGTTGTTGATGTTGGTGTTGCCCGTGAAGCCGCACGTCCCGTCGGTCGAGGTTACGGCCTGGTAACCTGCGATGCCGAGGCCTTCGCCAGCGCCGACGAGCAAGCCCATGGCGATGGCGGAAGGGAGGCCCTCACGCATCGGGGGACGATCGGCGAAGAACACCGCTGCGGGCGCCGCGGCGCCGAGGATCACCGGAGCGATGAGGGAGATCCCGGGATCTTTCGTGCCGGCCTCGGCGTCGATCCAGATGCCGGTGCCGATGCCCCAGGCCGTCGCCGTGGCGTAGAGCGTGGCAATTTCGAGCGACGTGGACTTCTGCGGCCCGCTCGAGGGGACGTACCCGTAGCTGTTGTAGGGTTGTTGCTGCCCGTAGCCCTGCTGCGGCTGCCCGTACTGCGGCTGCCCGTACTGCGGCTGCCCGTACTGCGGCTGGCCGTATTGCGGCTGGCCGTATTGCGGCTGCCCGTACTGGGGCTGAGGCGGGTACTGAGCGAAGGCGCCCGACGCCGCGGTGGTGACGAGGAGCGCGGAGATTGAGCCAAGGAGCGTGCTGATTCGCATCGGGGATCCACTCTGCCTCGAGCCCGCGCGCGCGGCGCGGTCCCGGAGTTGGGGGACATGGGCGTCCCTTGAATCGAGCGACAAGGAACGAGGTGAAGCCTGGCTTGGACGGGCCGCCCTCATTCCTTACTCAAAGCGCGGGTCATCAAATCGACGACGGCCTGGCGGGGCGATTTGTCCGCGTAAAGGACCTGATACACCTCCTGCGTGATCGGCATGTCGACCTCGAGCTTCACGCTGAGATCGTAGGCGCTCTTCGCAGTCTTCACGCCTTCGGCCACGTGGCCCAGCGTCGCGAGGACGTCGCCCAGCTTGCGGCCCTTGCCCATTTCGTAGCCTACCGTCCGGTTGCGGGACAGCTCGCCCGTGCACGTGAGCACGAGATCGCCCATGCCCGAGAGGCCGGCCACCGTGAGGGGGTTGGCGCCTCGGCGTGCGGCGAGCTTACCGATCTCCGAGAGCCCGCGGGTGATGAGCGCGGCGCGGGAATTGTGCCCGAAGCCGAGGCCGTCGCCGGCGCCGGCCGCGATGGCGATGACGTTCTTGAGCGCTCCGCCAATCTCGACGCCGGTGACGTCCGACGACGAGTACACGCGGAACGCGTCGGTGGCGAAGGCCCGCTGCACGGCCTCGGTCTCGAGCTCGCTCGTGCCGGCGACGACGACCACGGTGGGCTGCCGCTGCGCCACCTCTTTCGCGAAGCTCGGCCCCGAGAGGTACGTGAGGCGCGGCTGCGTCGCGTGCCCGAGCTCCTCCAGCAGCACCTCGCTCATCAGCGAGAGCGAGTCGTTCTCGATCCCCTTCGTCGCGCTGCAAATCAAGGCATTTGCGGGCACGAACGGCCGCGCCTCGCGCATCACGCCGCGGAGCGCGTGCGAGGGAACCACGGTGACGACGAGCTCGGCCCCGCGCAGGACCTCCTCGAGATCGGCGCCGGCGACGAGGTTCGGCGGCAGCTCGGCGCTGGGCAGATAGCGCGCGTTGACGTGGCCTTCGTTGATCTGCGCGACCAGATCGGCGCGGTGCGACCAGAGCTTCGTCGGGTACTGCTTGTCGGCGAGGAGCTTGGCGAGGGCCGTACCCCACGCGCCCGCGCCCAGAACGGCCACGTTCATCATGCGCGCGAGCCTACCACCGGTCCTCGCGCGCATGCGAAAGGAGCGAGGGGCGCCCGGTGAGGACGGCTCCCTCGGCATCATCACGGCGAACTTCGCTGGATCCTCCGCTATGCTCGCCGGCCTATGTCGACCCGGGTCGCGGCCCTGCGCCTGCTCAGCTTCGCCGTCTTCGCTTCGTTCGCCGTGGGCGCGAGCTGCGGTCAGACCGCGCTCGGGCTCTTCCCCGGCGTCATCAACGATCCGGGCAACCTCTCTCTCCGCAAGGCGATCCTGGGCTTTGGAACGAGCAAGATCTGCGAAGAGGTCTACAAACGCAGCCTGCCGCTGAAGCTCCACGAAGAGGATCCGATCATCGGCCGCTTCCACGCCACGAACTGCCAGGTCGCGCCGCTGGCCACGGGCAACCTCGCGGTCACCTTCGGCGGCTTCGGCTGGGTGTGGACCAACCTCACGCAGCGGATGAGCTTCGAGGCCAGCGGATCGGTCGAGTACGACACCGACTTCCTGATGGACGGGTCGACGATGTACGTCTATTTCCGCCAGAAATCGACGTCGGCGGCCGCCTTCACCATCAAGCTCGTCGAGCAGCCGCAGGTCACCGCGGCTCTGGGCGGGATCAACCTTGCCGCGGGCGGGCAGAACGTCGCCAACGATCTCGGGAGCCAGATCATGCGCGGGGAGATCGCCCGAGGCTTCACCGTGATCCGCAAATCGGGCGGCGACGTGGAGTTCGGGCTCGGCCTGATCGAGAAGGGCCAGCACCCGACGCTGCCGTACCGACCCGACGCCCAGGGCCACGCCGTGCTCGAGAACGAGCGCTGCGAAATTCACCAGAATCAGCGGGATTTCCTGGGTCCTTTCGACGTGCCGAACGGCGCCAAGCTCGGCGTCACGCTCTCCGTCGACGGCGCTCCGGGGGCCGATTTGCTCGTCGTGCCCCGCTACGTCGGCGAGCCCTGGCTCCAGACGTACACCACGCAAGCGGTGACCACGCCGCCGCCCGCGACGCCCGTGCTCGACGAGACCGTGTTCTCGGGACCGATCTGGCATCGATCGCTGACGCTCGCGCCGGGCTCGTATTACCTCGTCCTCGACAACACCTCGACGGCCGGACGCTCCGCGCCGCCGGGCTTCGCCAAGGACGATCGCGCCGCGCTCGTGAGCTACGCGATCACGCTCGAGGACTGAAGGACAGCGCTGATTTCGGGGGCGGGATCGGCGCATCGCTTGCCCCTCACCACGACGGCGTATACATAAGCCTCCTCTTGACACCCCCCAACGAAGACAGCCCCGCCGCCGGCGAAGCCTCCGGAGCACGCGAGGAGCCGGCCTCCGCGCGGGGATCCATCCCCGATCCGCCGGGCTTCAACGACGGGCGAATCGGGCGGTACGTCTTCTATTTCGTGTGGATCGGGGCGGTGCCGTTCGCCCTCGCCATCGGCAGCGTCTGGCTCCTCACGCCCTTGCCGGGCTCCGTCAACCCGATGGCCCTGCGCGTCTTCGTGGGCGAGCAGCAGATCCCGATGGGGATCGTTCTGTTCACCGCGTTCGCGATGACGCTGTGGCGCTTTCGCCATGATTTACCGCTCGCGGCGGGCATCGGCCTCGGCGGTCGCAAGGACATCCCGCCGTCGGTCCGCCCCCGCTTCGAGGACGCGGGCGCCCTCCTCGACGAGGCCCGCCGGATCCTCCGCGCCAACCGCCGCGACGTCGAGCGCGAGCTCACCACGTCCGAGCGCGAGCAGCTCAAGCAGGCCCTCGACGCCCTCGAGCGCGCGATGCTGGCCGAGAAATTCGATCAGGCCGAGTTCGACGCCGCGTACGCCAAGGCCGATCGCACCGTGGGCGAGCACCTCCCCCGCTGGCGCAAGGGCGAGATGCGCGAGTACGCCGAGTCGATCGGCATCGCCGTCGCGGTGGCGCTGCTCCTCCGCGCCTTCGTCGTCGAGGCCTTCAAGATCCCGAGCGGGTCGATGATCCCGACGCTGATGATCGGCGATCACATCTTCGTCAACAAGTTCACCTACGGCCCGCTGATCCCCTGGACCGACAACCGCCTCTTCTCGCGCCTGCCGCCCGAGCGAGGCGACGTGATGGTCTTCAAGTTCCCTGAAAACAAGGAGCAAGACTTCATCAAACGGGTCATCGCGGTCCCGGGCGACACGCTCGAGGCCATCAACGGCCGCCCGGTGATCAACGGGTGGATCGCGCCGCACTGCTTCGTCGGGCAGTTCAAGAACGAGAACCACGCCTCGGAGATGTACGTCGAGTTCCTCGGCGAAAAGAGCTACCTGACCCTGTTCGACAACGACACCGACGAGAGCAAGTGCGGCGAAGCGGCCGGCGGCGAGCAGTGCGGCCCCGGCCTCGCGTGCCGCGGCGGCGTCTGCGGCGCGCTCCAGGGCCCGTTCAAGGTGGCTCCCAACGAGGCCTGGGTCATGGGCGACAACCGCAACAACAGCCACGACTCGCGGAGCTGG
>JBDTXR010000093.1:0-24475 GCA_040006075.1 Byssovorax sp.
AGTCCTTGAAGCCCGCCGGGTAGACGTCGACCTCGCCGTCGCGCACGTGGACGATCCGCGTGGTCACGCCCTCGAGGAAGCGGCGATCGTGCGAGACCAGGAGCACGGTGCCCTCGAAATTGCCCAGCGCTTCTTCGAGGATCTCCGCGGCGGGGATGTCGAGGTGGTTGGTGGGCTCGTCGAGGAAGAGCAGGTTGCGCGGCTCGAGCAAGAGCTTCGCGAGGGCGAGCCGGCTGCGCTCGCCGCCCGAGAATCCCTGCACGCGCCGCAGCGGATCGTCGCCGTAGAAGCGGAAGCGCGCGAGGTACTGCCTCGTGGCGTCGACGTTGAGATCGCCCTTCACGCGGCGGATCTCTTCCACCGCGGTCCGCGATGGATCGAGCGAGCCGAGGTGCTGATCGAAGTAGCCCTCGCAGAGGTTGGTACCGCGGCGCACGGCCCCGAGATCTTCGGGCGCGCCCACGCCGGCGAGCAACTTGAGCAGCGTCGATTTGCCGGATCCGTTGGGCCCGACGATGCCGATGCGCTCGCCGCGACGCACCAGCAGATCGACGTCGGCGAAGAGCTGGCGATCCCCGCGCGTCGCGCCGAGGCCGCGCGCGTCGAGGACGATGTCGCCGGTGCGCGGCGCCTGGACAAACCGGAAGCTCACCTTCTCGGCCGAGGCCCAGATGTCCTCGGGCCGATCGAGCGTGTCCATCTTGTCGAGCATCTTGCGCCGGCTCTGCGCTTGCTTCGTCTTCTGCCCGGCGATGTTCTTGCGGATGAAGTCTTCGGTCTTGGAGACGAACGCCTCTTGCCGCTCGACCAGCTCGCGCTCCCGCGCGAGATCTTCTTCGCGAGCGATGGCGTAGTCCGTGTACTTCAGCGGGTACGACCGGAAGCTGCGGCGCCCGAGCTCCATCGTGATGGTGCAGACGTTGTCGAGGAACGCGCGATCGTGCGAGACGACGAGCATCGCGCTGCCGAGGCCGGCGAGGTGCTTCTCGAGCCAGGCGATGGTGTCGAGATCCAGGTGATTCGTCGGCTCGTCGAGCAGGAAGAGATCCGGCGCCTGCGCCAGCGCGATGCCGAGGCGGAGGCGACCCTGCTCGCCCCCGGAGAGGCTCGACATCGATCGCTCCATGTCGCTGTCGGTGAAGCCGAGGTGCTGGGCGATCATCGTCACCTGGCGCTCGAGCTCGTCGCCGCCGGCGAGGTGGTACTTGTCGGTCGCGCGCACCAGCCGCGCGAGCGCGATCTCGGTGCCCGACGCGGCGCCGTGCTGGGCCTCGGAGAGCTCGTGGCGGAGGGCGAGGACCTCGGCGAACCCCGAGAGAAAGGCCTCGAACACCGTGCCCACGGCCGGGAGCTCGTGCGACTGCCGGGCGTAGGCCACGCGGATGTCGCGCTTGACCACCACCAGCCCGGAGTCGGGCGCGATCTCCTTGGCGATCAGCCGCATCAAGGTGGATTTGCCCGCCCCGTTGGGGGCGACGAGCGCGGCGCGCTCTCCCGCTTCGAGAGAGAACGTCACGCCTTGAAAGAGCTGGTCCGCGCCGTATCCGAACGCGAGGTTGGCCACCTCGAGGATCGTCATGGCGCGGGTTCTAGCATGTCCGCCGAACGCGGCGGAGCCCCGCCGAACCTGGCCGCGCGAGGTCGCCCCCGACGCTGCCTTTCTTCAGGGGTCGAGCGGATCGCGCCCGTCGGCGTGGAGGGACACCGCGACAGGCCTCATGCAGGCATCGTTGTCGGACAGCGGCACGAGCGAGCGCCACGGCAGATACCCGAGCTCGTCGGTGCACCGCGGTCCGAACGTACCATGCCAGTGGCCGATATAGAGGCTCTGGCCGAAGTCCGAGGTGACCAGGAGCGGACGATCGGTGGGGACCCCGCCGCGGTAGAGCAGGCGAGAGGCGTTGCGGAGGTTGGTGGTGGTGTGGCGCGCGTGCGGGTCCACCAGCATCGCTTGCTCCGGGACCCCGCGCAGGGTGTGGAGGTATTTCTTCATCTCGATGGCCTCGGAGTAAGGCGTCCTGTCCGGGTGCACGTGACCGCCCGAGAGGACGATGAGCGGGGCGATACCGGCGTTGAAGCGCGCCGCCGCCAGATCCGCGCGCGCCTGGCCCGAGGGGGAGAGCGCCACCCCCGGATCGTCGGGCCCGTAGCCGGGGACGAGGATGGCCGTGAACGGGAATTTCGCCCAATCGATGCTCGGGATGTGGGCCAGCGCGGCGGCGTTCTCGCCCTGATCGAGCGGCTCGTAGCGGGAGGCCTCGTCGCGGAGATCGGCGGTGAGCGCCGCGAGATCGACGGCGACCAGCGGCTCGAAGAACACGAACGGCGCCGGGTGCGCGTCGGCGACGGCCTTGACCACCGTCGCGAGCTTGGCCCCGCCGAGCGCGGCGGCCTCGGCGTCGAACGTCGCTGCAAGAGCGGTGGTGAGATCGACGAAGGCCGCTTTCACCAGCGCGCTATCGTCGAGCGTCGCGTGGAGCCCGAAGCGCCCCGAGGCGCGGAGATCCTTGGCAAGCTGGGCGAGAGTGCCACTCAGGACCAGGCGCGCCCGGAGGGCCTCTGCCGTGCTCGCGGCCTCGGCGTCGGTCCAGGCGAGCTCGCCGCGCAGACAGGCCACGTCGGCGACGCACTTGGCGGGCGCCCCCCGCAGGCGTTGATCGCGGTCCATCCCGGTGGCCGAGAGGGCCATATCGGCCGAGAGATCCGCCAGGAGCGTGGCATTTGCGCCGAGCATCGTCGCCAGGAAGAAGGCTTTGTCTTGCTCGACGGAAGCGCTCTTCGGCGCCTTCCACGCGGGCGACCACTGGGCCTCTGCGGCGGCGGCGATCGCCGGATCTTCCCCGCTGTCCGCGGTGATCGGGCACGCCGCGGGATCGAGCGGTGGAATCGACTCTCCGCCCGTTCCCCCGCCGCCGGACCCGCCCGCGCCGGTCGAGGAGCTGGATCCTGGCCCGCTCGGCGCCGCGCCGCCCGAGCACCCACTCACGGCGTGGAGCGCGCCCAGCGCCAGGATCGACAGAAGCGCCGCGGCGAGCGAGCGTGGTTGAAGCATGATCCGGCGACAGTAGCGGATCGTGCTTCTTCGCGCGAGGGCGCCGCCGTGCCCGCGACGCGCCGGAAGACAAGCGTTTTGACCGGTCCATGCAAACGGTGCGACGCTGCTCGTCGATGTCCTCGCTCGTCGCGCTGTGGGAACGCCTCTCGTCGCTCGGCGTCGACCACCTCGGAGTCGACGAGCGATCGACGGGCGAGGCGCGCCGGGTTCGACTCACCAACCAGAGCGCGGCGATCGGCACCGTGAGCTGCGGATCGTTCGCCGCGGTCTACGCGATCGCCGGGCCGCGCTTCTTCGCGCCGATGCTCGCCAACCTCATCGCGGTGGCGCTGCTGCTCGCGGCGCTCTTCTTCAGCCAGCGCGGCGCGCGCTCGCTCTCCAAGGCGCTGGTGCTCGTCCCGGTCAACCTGGTGGTCGTCGTCGCCTCGATGCTCCTCGGCGGACGCGTCGGCTTTCTCTATTACCTGTTCGTCACCGCCGTGGTCGCGTTCCTGCTCTTCTCCACGAAGCAGTGGGCCCTCCGCGTCGCCTTCGCGCTCCTCAGCGCCGCGTGCTGCGTCGTCGCGCTCGTCGTCCCCACGCAGAGCGCGATCGCCGCGCTGATCTCGCCCGCGGCGGCGACGGTCATCGACGTGGCGTCGGCCCTCTGCGTGCTCGCGACGGTGATGATCATCGTCCACCTCTTCACCGGCGACACCACCCGCGCCGAGGTGCGCCTGGCGGCCGAGCACGAGCGCTCCGAGCGCCTGCTGCTCAACATCCTCCCCGGCGCGATCTCGGCGCGATTGAAGGAGAACGGCGAGGCCATCGCCGACGGCTTCGCCAACGTCACGGTGCTCTTCGCCGATCTCGTTGGCTTCACCGAGCTGAGCCAGAAGCTCACGCCGGCCGAGCTCGTGGCGATGCTCAACCGCACCTTCTCGGCCTTCGACGATCTCGCCGAGCGCTTCCGCGTCGAGAAGATCAAGACCATCGGCGACTGCTACATGGTCGCCGCCGGCCTCCCCGAGGAGACCACGGATCACGTCGAGGTCATCGCCCGGATGGCCCTCGAAATGCGCGAGACCCTGGTGAGGATCAACCAGGAGGGTGGCTATTCGCTCCGGATCCGGATTGGCCTCCACACCGGTCCTGTCGTGGCCGGGGTGATCGGCAAGCGCAAGTTCATCTACGATCTCTGGGGAGACACGGTGAACACCGCGAGCCGGATGGAATCGAGCGGATCCCCCGGGGATATCCAGGTGACCCGCGAGGTCGCAGACAGGCTGCAAGGCCAGTTCGAGCTGGAGGCGAGGGGCCGTATCCAGGTCAAGGGCAAGGGCGAGATGGAGACGTTCCTGCTCAACGGCGAGCGCGCCGCCAAGCAGGCTGTCGCGCCCCCGGGGTGAGCGCCGAAGCATAGCCTCAAACGCGCGTCGCCGAGAGCTCGAGCAGCGCCGCGTCGTAGGCCTTCGTGAGGGCGTTGAACTCCGCGTCGGTGCCGCCGCGATCGGGGTGACGCTTCAGCGCCAATCGCCGGTATGCGCGGCGCACGTCGGCGGCGGTGCACGGGAGCGAGAGCTCGAGGACCTGCGGCCAGGTGCGCGGGGCCGGCGCGGGCGCGCGAGAGGCCGAGTGACGGCGCGGCTCTTCGCCCCACCACTCCGATCCTGCGACGTAGCCTTCGGCCTTCGGGCGGGCGATCCGCGCGGCCTCGACGGCGATCGTCGGATCGAGCCGGAGCACCGAGGCGCGCTCCCCGCGGGCCGCATGAATCGCAGCGCGGGCCCGGGCGTGGGCGTCTTCGCTCCGATCGGCGAGGCCGTGAGCGTCGGGCGCGGGCGACACCGCGAGGCCGCTCGCGCTCCACCACGCCGCCCAGAAGAAGCCCGGGACGCCGGACCGGCCGATTGCACAGACTGCGTAGAACCCATCGGGCGCAGTGTCGACGCTCTTCGTCCCGGTCACGACCCAGCTTGATCACGACGGCGCCGAGCGCGCAACCCGGGGCGCGCGGGGCGCCGGTGGCGCGGAAATCCCGCCAATCGCGGGCCTCCCCACCAATTTTCTCCTATCGTAGCGGCGCCATGCCCGCCGACCCGTTCGATCACGATCCGCACGAAGCCCCGGCGTCTCGCGTTCCGCCGCACCCCCACGACGCCGCCACGCTCGACTCGCGGCGGGCCGAGCGAAAGGCCCTCGGCGTCTTCGCCATCGCCGCGATCGCCGCGATCATCTGGGTGATCAAGCCGGTCGGCATCGGCATCCTGCTCGGCATGCTGATCGCGTTCACGCTGCAGCCTTTCTACGAGAGCCTGGTCGAACGGCACGGCCGCCACCGCTTGATCGCGCTCGGCTGCGTGCTCGCCTCGGCCGTCGCGCTCATCGCCACGGTGGGCGGCCTCATGGGCCTGTTCATCACCCGCGGCAAGGTGATGGCCTCGGCGCTGATCGACTCGCTCGGGCCCAACGGCGGGCTCCGCGCGCTCGGCGTGCGCATCACCCAGCGCCCCGGCCCGCTTCATTTTCAGGGCGACGAGATCTCTGCGAAGCTCCGCGACGCCACCGCCGAGCTCGCGTCACGCGCCGCCGGCATCGCCGCCGCGGTCGCCACGACGGGCTTCAACATCCTGCTGATGCTGTTCTTCGCGATGATGACGCTCTCGTTCATCTTGCGACGCTGGAAAGAGATCACGGTGCGCGCCGAAGAGGTGCTCCCGATCCGGCCGCGCTACACCCGCGCGATCCTCGACGAGTTCCAGCGCGTCGGCCGCACCACGCTGCTCGGCACGGTGGTCACGGGGCTCGCGCAGGGCGCGTTCGCGGCGGTCGGCTACTGGATTACCGGCGTCCCCGAGCCCGCCTTCTTCGGCGCAGCGACGGCCGTCCTCTCGCTCGTCCCCGGCGTGGGAACTCTGATCGTGTGGGTGCCAGTCGGGATCTTCCTGCTCTCGACCGGGCACCCCGCGATGGGCGTGCTCGAGCTGGTCTGGGGCGGCCTCGTGGTCGTCGGCGCCTCGGACTACATCATCCGCCCGCGCCTCGTCGGCGGGCACGGCACCATGCCGCCGCTGTTCACGTTCGCCGCGCTCTTCGGCGGGGTCGAGGTCTTCGGGCTGTCGGGCCTCATCCTCGGACCGCTGATCATGGCCGTCTCGTTCGCGATCCTCCGCATCTTCGCGCAGGACGCCGAGGAGCGACGGGCCCGAGGTGAGCGGCACGCGTGAGCCTGCGGCAGAATGCCTCAGTGGTGCAGTCTGGGCGCCGCTGTCTCTGACGCATCGAGGGCTCGGCCCCTCACCCGCGTGCGCTGAACGGGACGCACCCTCATCAGGATCGCGCTTCATTTCAGGGCGAAAAATCACAATTTCAGATCACGGGACGCCCGGCCAGCCGCCCTGAGCATGGCGTTCGTGAGCGTCCCGAGGGCCTCGCCCGGGGTGGACTGCCCTTTGCTTTGGTTCCTTGCAGACCATGGTGCCGGCGATGATCCCCTTCGACCCCAACGAACGAACCACGCCCCCTCCGCAGGCCGGATCGAGCGAGAGTGAAGTCCTGGAGGGGCGCACCTCGGATGTCCGGGCGCTGTCGCGGAAGGCTCACGCCGCGGGCGACGTCCTCGTCGGCAAGTATCGCCTCGTCAGCCTGCTCGGCGAGGGCGGCATGGGCGCGGTGTGGCGCGCGCGCAGCATCGCGCTCGACATCGACGTCGCGGTCAAGGTCGTGCGCCGCGACGCCGCGACCAGCGACGCGTCGGAGCGCCTGCTCCGCGAGGCGCGCGCGGCCGCCTCGATCGGCCATCCGGCCATCGTCCGCATCTTCGACTTCGGCGTGACCGAGGACGACGAGCCTTACCTGGTGATGGAGCTGCTCGAGGGCGAGTCCCTCGGCGACTGGCTCGATCGCGAGCAGCGCATCGCCGCCGGCGTCGCCGTGCAGATGATGCTCCCGGTGATCAGCGCGCTCGCCGCGGCGCACGCGCAGGGCATCGTTCACCGCGATATCAAGCCCGAGAACATCGTCGTCGCGCGCGGCGAGGGCGACGCGAAGCACCCCAAGCTCCTCGACTTCGGCATCGTGAAGTTCTCGCAGCCGCGCGGCGGCCGCGTCCTCACCGAGGTCGGCATGCTCATGGGCAGCCCCGAGTACATGTCGCCCGAGCAGGCCCAGGGCATCGCCGAGATCGACGGCCAGACCGACGTGTGGTCGTGCGCCGTGGTGCTCTACGAGCTGATCACCGGCCGCCGCCCCTTCAGCGGATCGCACTCGGGCGCGGTGCTGATCTCCATCTTCCGCGACACGCCGGTGCCCACGACCGAGCTCGCCGCCGGCGACGACGAGCTGTGGTCGATCATCGAGCGCGGCATGGAGAAGTCCCCCGAAGCGCGCTGGGATGGCATGCGCGAGCTCGGCGCCGCGCTGGGCGCGTGGGCCATCGCCCGCGGGATCGAGACCGACGCGGCCGGCGTCTCGATCGCGCGGCACTGGCTCGGCGGCAGCCGCGCCAGCCTTTCGGGCTACACGCCGCCGCAGGGCCTCGCGCGCATCTCCTCGGGAGGCACCCCGCCGACCACGCTCACCTCCGACGCCATCGGCCACGTCGAGCTCGGTGTGCCCTCGGTCCGATCGGTCACACGCAGCGAGCCCATCGTCGCGGTCGCAGCGTCATGGGGCCGCCGCAAGGCGTTGATCGCCGCCGGCGCCGTCGCCGCCGTGATCGCCGTCGTGACCGCGATCGGCCTCAACGGATCGCCCTCGATTCAAGCCACGATCGACGCTCCGACGTCGCCGGTCGCGGTCGCCACCGCGGCCGTCGCGCCGCCCGCCGCGGAGCCCGTCGTCGTCGCGCCGGCGCCGGTGGAAGTCGCGAGCGCGGTGACGCCGACGACGATCGCCTCGAGCACCGGCGCCGTCGTCTCGCGCGTGAACGGCGCGCCGAGCCGCCCGGTCGCGCCTGCGAAGCCCGGCCCCCGCGGCGGCAAGACGTCGATGCCGCTCCCCTCCGCGCCCAACTTCTGATTCTCTCCTGATCGTCATGCGCCCTACGGCTGCCTTTCTGGCCACTACAGGCACCCTCTTCCTCGCCGGCTGCTCGCTGCTCATCGACGCCAGCCTCGACGGTAAAGGCACCACGTCGGGGAGCGGCGGTCAGGGAGGAAGCGATATGACCTCCTCCGCTGGCTCCACGAGCGCGGGCTCGACGACGGCCGCCACCTCCGCGCAGAGCGCCAGCGCCAGCGTCGGGGCCAGCACGAGCGCGTCGAGCGGCGGCGGCTGCGGACCGATGTGCATGCTCCCCAACGCCATGACTCAATGCATTGATGGCGCCTGCGCCATCAAGATGTGCAAAGACCACTTTGGCGACTGCAACACCCTTCCTGGCGACGGCTGCGAGGCCAGCTTCGAAAACGACGCCGCCAACTGCAACGGGTGCAAGAAGGCGTGCATGTCCGGCGAGACCTGCAAGGGAGGCAAATGCAACTGAGGCTCGACGGCGCCTGGCGCAGCGCAGCGCCGGGGGGCTGCGCTGCCTTGATCGCGGCGCTGACGATCCTCTGCCCGGACCTCGCCCGCGCGCAGGACGCCAGGGATGTCGAGACCGCGCGCAGCCTGTTCGTCGAGGCATCGACCCTCGCCACCGAGGGCCACTGGGCCGAAGCGCGCGAGCGCTACCTGGCCTCGCTGCGCCTGCGTCGCGCGGCGATCACCCTCTACAGCCTCGGCGTCGTGGACCGCGACATGGGCCTCCTCGTCGAAGCTCAGGAGAGCTTTCGCGCCTTCCTCGCCGAGCCCTCCGCGCCGGCGACGAAGGGATACGAAGAGCCGTCGCGCCAGGCTCTCGTCGACATCGACAGCAGGCTGGCCGCGACGCGGCTCTCCAACGCGACCAAGGCTCCTCCCGCGGCGGAGCCGACAGTGTCTATCGCGGCGTCGCCGACGCCGGTCGGCGCGCCCGCGGTCGTCCCCGAGGGCCCCGTCGCCGCGCCGGATCGCACGATCCCATTCACGTTGATCGGAGGGGGAAGCGCAGTGTTCGCCGTCGGTGTCGTCACGGGCCTCGTCGGCCTCGCGCAAGCGGGGCGCGCGACCAGCCCGACGGACAGCACCGCTGTCGGCGCGCGGACCAAAGGCCTGGTCGGCGACGTCATGGCCGGCGCCGGAATCGCCGCCGCGGGTGCGGGGATCATCGTGCTGCTCGTCCAGAAGAGCCCTGCTCCCGCAAAGGCCTCTTCGGTGCGCCCGTGGATCGCCGGGACCAGCGTGGGAGTGTCCATCCAGTTTTGACGAGAGTGCCAGTCCAGGTCTCGTGAGCCTTGACGACCCCGCCGTGACCCTCCCGGGAGGCGTCCGGTGGACGTCGCGCCCTCGCTCGCCTGGCACACACCTTGATAAGGCGCCGTCCCATGAACCGGACCCGCGCCACCTTCCTCCTCGCCGCCGCCTCCCTCCTGTCGCTCGGGGCGACCGGGTGCCATCACCACCGCATGGCTCGCGGGGTCTACCCCACCGCGGCTTACCAGCCCGTGATGTACCGGCAGGCGGCGCCCCCGCCCATCGTGATCGTCGTCGAAACCCGCGGGCAGGCCGCTCCCGAGGTGGCCTACACCGAGGACAACTCCGCGCAGGAGGCCGCGGCGCGCGAGGCGACGGCGCGCGAAGAGGCGATGCGCCAGGCCCAGATCGCCCGCGAGCGAGCCCGGATCGAGCGGGAGCAGGCCGAGCGCGCGCGGATCGAGCAGGCGCGGGCGCGCCAGGCTCAGGAGCAGGCGCGGCGCGACGCCGAGGCCCGCGCCGCGGCGCAGGGTGGGACGACGATCATCGTCCTCTCGCCTGGCCAGAAGCCGGTCCAGGTCGACGGCACCTGGTTCCAGGGCCAGCAGTAGGCAACCGGGCGACACACCCCGGGTGTGTCCTGCCGTTCGCACCTCCCCGCTACTCGCAAAAGCCGCCCTTCAGCGCCTTCCACTGCTCGGTGAGGCGCTGGGCCGACACGGCCACCGAGGTCCGGACCTCGGGCGCGAAGAGCGACACCCGATACTCCTCCACCAGCCAGCGGAACGACTCCAGATCTTCGCTCGGCACGCCCCGCGCGCGCAGGCCAGCGTGGTATTTCAGCCAGTCATTCCAGAACGGCAACACCTGAGCTGCCTTGGCCTGGTCCTTCTGAGGACCGTTGGGCAAGCGCTCGAGTCGGACGCGGATCGCCCGCAAAAAGCGGGGTAAATGCGCCAGCCGCTCGCGCGGCGCCCGCTGCAAGAGCCCCGCCGGGACCAGGTGCTCCAGCTGCACGCGCACGTCGTCGAGCGCCAGGCGCGGCGCGCCGGGCTTGCCGCTCAGCGCCCGGAGATCGGCTCGGGTCTTGTCGAGCTCGCTGCCAATCTCCAGCGCGAGCTTGCCCAGCTCGGCGAGCGCCGCCGGCAAACGCTTCTGACCCTGCTCGAGGCGAGACACGAACTCGGCCCTCGTGCGCGGGAACGAAGGGGGATCGTCGAGCAAAAAAGCCTCGTCGAGCGCGCGGAGGACGAGCTGCTTGCGCGGCGCCGGGCCGGCGAGGTCGGCGAGCGAGCTCATGGCCACCACCTGCGGGACCTGCTGCTCGAGCTTGCCAATCGCGCCTCCGAGCGAGAGCAGGAAGAGCCGCCGCAGGCCGGCTCGCGTCGCCGCGTCGGCCAGAGCGCGCGATCCCAGCGGGCGGAGAGCCACGCTGGTGTCGTTGTCGATCAGCGCCGGATAGGCGAACACCGTGGCTCCGCCGATCTCCACCCGCAGCTCTTCCGGCAGGGTATCGAACGTCCAGCCCGTCAGGCCCTCTCGCTCCCAGCTCGCCCTCGATTTCGCGGCCCAGGCCTCGCGCGCGCGGCCGCCGAACCTCTCCATCAGCACCGCCAGATCGCGGCCCTGGCCCACCGTCTTTCCGCCCTCGACCACGCGGAAGAAGAAGCGCAGGTGAGGTGGCAGATCCTCGACCTGCCACGCGTCCGCGGGCACGCGGGCCCCGGTGAGATCGAAGATCGCCCGGCCGAGCACGGGCAACATCGAGCCTTCGAATGGACGCAGGCTCTCGGCCAGCGTCCGGGCGGTGTCGGGCACGGGGACGAGCGCCTTGCGAACGGCCTTGGGGAGCGAGTGGCAAAGCAAGGTGATCTTCTCCCGGTGCCACCCGGGGATCGTCCACTCCAGCACCCCGGGATCGAGCGCCGGCAGCAGCGCGAGAGGGATGGTCAACGTCACGCCGTCGTCGTCCTCGCCCGGATCGAAGCGATAGGAGAGCGGCAGTGTCGCCCCGGAGATGGTCAGTGTATCGGGGAATTTCTCGGGCGAGAGGTCGGCCGCCTCGTCCATCAGCACATCGGCGAGCGAGAGATGGAGGATCTTCGGATCCTTCTCCTCGGCCATCGCGCGCCAGTGCTCGAACGTCTTGCCGCTGAACACGTCGTCGGGGATCCGCTTCTCGAAGAAGATCGCCACGGCGTCGTCGTCGGCGAGCATGTCACTCTTGCGGGCCTTGTCGCGGAGGCGGCGCACCTCCTCGAACAGGGCCTTGTTGTGCGCCATGAAGCGAGGGATCTGCGTCGGCGCGTACTCGTGGCGGACCAGGGCGTGGAGGATGAAGAGCCGGCGCGAGGCCTTGGGATCGATCGGGCCGAAGTGGACCTTGCGCTCCTTCACGATCGGCAGGCCGTAGAGCGACACCTGCTCTTTCACCATCACCTGCGCCGGCCGCTCGGCCCAGTGCGGATCACCGTAGCTCCGCTTGCAGATCGAGCCGCCCGCGGCCTCGAGCCACGCGGGATCGATCTTCGCGGCGGTGCGGGCGAAGAGCTGTGACGTCTCCACCAGCTCCGCGGCCACGATCCAGAGCGGGGGAGCCTTGCGCGAGAGGCCGGAGCTCGGGTGAACCTGGAAGCGCGTTTGCCGCGCGCCCATGTAAGTGCGAGCCTCGGGGTTCCACAGGCCCACGCGGCTGAGCAGGCCCGGAAGGATGGCCCGGTGCACGGCCTCCTCGCTCGCCCGAGCGTCGTTGAGACGAAAGCCCAGCTCGCGGGCGATACGGGAGAGCTGCTGGTGAACGTCGCTCCACTCCCGCATTCGAAGGTAGTTGAGGAACCCGTCGCGGCAGGTCTTGCGGAGCTGATTCTGGGTCTTCCTGGCCTGCTCGTCCTGGAAGAAATGCCAGAGCTTGAGCAGCGATCCGAAGTCCGAGGTCTCGTCGCGGAAGCGTCGGTGCGCGTCGTCGGCCCGCTTCTGCGCGGCGATCGGCCGCTCGCGCGGATCTTGAACGCCCAGCGCCGCGGCGATGATCAGCACCTCGCGCAGCGACGACTCCTGCTCTCCGCCGAGGATCATCCGGCCAATCCGCGGATCGAGGGGCAGCCGCGAGAGCTTCTTGCCGGTGTCGGTGAGCCCGCGATCGCCGTCGAGCGCGCCAATCTCCTCCAGCACCCGATACCCCTCGTCCACCGCGCGCTTCGGCGGCGGATCGAGGAACGGGAACGCGTCGATCTCCCCGAGACCGAGCGCCTTCATCTGCAAAATAGCGCCGGCCAGGCCCACGCGGAGCAGCTCGGGATCGGTGTGCGCCGGCCGCAAATCGAAGTCTTGCTTCTCGTAGAGGCGAAAGCAGACTCCGCTCCTGGTGCGGCCTGCGCGGCCCTTGCGCTGATCGGCGCTGGCCCGGGAGATCGGCTCCACCAGGAGCTGGGTCACGCCCGATCGTGGGTTGTGGCGGTTGATCCGCGCTGTCCCCGTGTCGATGACGTAGACAATCCCCGGGATCGTCAGCGACGTCTCGGCCACGTTGGTCGAGAGCACGATCCGCCGCTGGGGGAGCGACTGGAAGATCCGCGCCTGATCGGCGGTCGAGAGGCGACCGTAGAGCGGGAGCACCACCGTGTGCGGCAGCGCGTGCGCCGCGAGCGCGTCCGCGGCCTCGTGGATCTCGCGCTCGCCCGGCAAGAACACCAGGATGTCTTCGCGAGGATCGATCGCCGTGATCTCCTCCACCGTTTCGGCGATCGACTCGCCGAGATCGATCTCCTCACCCACGGAAGGCCGGTAGATCACCTCGACCGGGTAGGTGCGGCCCGAGACCTGGATCACCGGAGCCTTGTTGAAGAAGGCGGAAAATCGATCGGTTTCCAGCGTCGCCGAGCTGACGATCACCCGCAGATCGGGCCGCTTCGGGAGCAGCCGCACCATGTAGCCAAGGAGAAAATCGATGTTGAGGCTGCGCTCGTGGGCCTCGTCGAGGACGATGGTGTCGTAGGCACGAAGGAGCGGATCGCCCTGGATTTCAGCCAGGAGAATGCCGTCCGTCATGAACTTCACGTAGGTCTGGGGCGTGGTCTTGTCCGAGAAGCGGATCTGGTAACCCACCTCGCGGCCCAGCTCGACGTTGAGCTCCTTGGCCACGCGCGCGGCGACGCTGGTCGCGGCGATGCGGCGCGGCTGCGTCACCCCGATGCGCGCCGAGAGCCCGCGGCCCATCGCCAGGCAGATCTTGGGGAGCTGCGTTGTCTTCCCGGAGCCGGTTTCGCCGGCCACGATCACCACGGGATTGGCATCGATCGCGGCGGCGATGTCGCGGACACGGGCGGAGATCGGGAGCTCTTCGGGGAAGTGAATCGGCACGGCGGGGAGGGAGTAGCACGAGAAGCCGATCTGTCGGAGCCCGGCGCGGCGACGCGAGAGATCACGGTGCCGCTCGACAGGCCCGTCCCTGGCCGGCTAACTTTGGGGAGCGCCGCTCGCTGCGGCCGCCGGAAGCCCTTTGCCCGCCCTCACCTCGACCACGACGTCCAAGACCAACCTCGCCGAAGTCGCCGCCAAGGCGAAGGCCGAGGCGCGGCTCGGATCGGTCGTCTCCGGGCGCTACAAGCTCACGGAAGTGCTGGCGATGGGCGGCGTCGGCGTCGTCTTCAAGGGCGAGCACATCCACATGCGCAAGTGGGTGGCGATCAAGGTGCTCCACCCCGACGCGCAGGACGCGCCCGATCTCGTGGCTCGCTTCCAGCGCGAGGCCGTCGCCGGCGCGCACATTCAGCACCCCAACGTCGCCGCCGCGACCGACTTCGGCGAGCTCGACGACGGCGCGTTCTTCCTGGTCCTGGAGTACGTGCGCGGCGCGACGCTGCGCGAGATCATCAAGCGCGGGCCGCTCCCGGTGGAGCGCGCGGTCGACATCGCCAGGCAGATCGCCGCGGCCCTCGGCGCGACGCATGCGATCGGGATCGTCCACCGCGACGTCACGCCGCGCAACGTGATGGTGATCGAGGGCGCGACCGACGCGGTGAAGCTCATCGACTTCGGCCTCGCCAAGGTCGACACCGCGCAGCTCGAGAGCTTCGCGCTGATCACCTCGGAGCGCGGGATCGAGCACGAGCAGCGGATCACCGGCACCGGCGCGGTGTTCGGGACCATCGCCTACCTCGCGCCCGAGGTGGCCCGCGGGATGGATCTCGTCGACGCGCGGGCCGATCTCTACGCCCTCGGCCTCGTGCTCTACGAGATGCTCAGCGGCAAGCACTGCTTCGACACCACCGACGCCGTCGAGCTCTTCAAGCGCCACGCCGCCGCGCGGCCGCCGCCGATCGCGGTGCGCGCGCCGGGCGTCGTGGTCCCGCCGGCCCTCGAAGCGGTGGTGATGCGCCTCCTCGAAAAATCACCGGACGCCCGCTTTTCCAGCGGTGAAGCGGTGATCGCCGCGCTCGACGCCGCGCTCGACGCCCGCCCGATCACCCTGACGCCGACGCCCACGCCGGTGACGATCACCGCGCTGGAGACGGCCCTGCCCGCGCCGATCGTGCCCGCGCGGGAGCCGATGCCGTCGATGACCGCGGCCTCGGGCCGCAAGCGCTTGCCCTTCGTCGCGGTGGGCGTGGCCGTGCTCGTCGTGTCCGGTCTCGCCCTGCGACTCTCGCGTTCTTCGTCGCCCGACGCCCCGCCGCGCGAGGCCGCCGCCACGCTCGCGCCCGCGCCGAGCAACGTCGTCGCGACCGCGACGCCGGTGGCCGCGCCGAGCGTGGCAGCGGCCATCGCGGCGCCGGTCGCGCCGGTGGCCGGATCCATCGATCCCGTCGCCCGCGCGCTCTTCCGCAACGCGCTCGCCGCGCACGATTTCAAGCATGGAATCGAGCATTTTTTCACCCTCGTCGAGCACGATCAGGCGGCCTTCCACGAGCCCCTGCTCGCCACCGCGGTGCGCGATCTCGCGGTGACCGTCGCCGCCGCGCCGGGCGACGACACCGATCGCATCTTCGACGCGCTCGCTCACCGCCTCGGCAGCGACGGGGTCGACATCCTCTACGAAATCATGCGCACCCGCGGCGGATCGAAGGCCGCCACCCGCGCCGAGGCGCTGCTCGCGCAGAGCGAAGTGATCGCCCGCGGGACACCGTCGCTCCAGATCACCTATGCGCTCCGATCCGCGCCCTGCGCCGACAAGCTCGCGCTGCTCGATCGCGCGGTCGCCGGCGGCGACGTGCGCACCCAGGTGGTGATGGAAACCACCTGCAAATCGTGCTTCGCGCGCAACCAGGCGCTCGAAGACGCGACCAAGGCGCTGCGTCAGCGGTTGAGTCAACGCCCGACACCCTGAGCGTCGCACGCCGCGCGCCCGGTGGCCTCCACCTCTCTATGTCCATTTCAGTGCTCCACCGGATCTCGTCCTCGATCGGCCTGCTCGCGCTCCTCTCCGCGTGTGGTCCCCCGCTCCCGCCCGAGCCTCCGCCGCTGCCCCCCACCGAGTGGGGACAGGCCTGCACCGCGAAGAAGGGGGAGGCCGATCTCATGGGCTGGGACGCCGGCTCCCGCGCCAACCTCGCCGTCATGCGCCGCCAGGGCGTGGTCGCGGTGCGCTTCTCGTCGGAGGGCTGCAAGGAAGAGCTCGAGCTCTTGCCCAACTGCCTGGGCGAGGGGGCCTATGCCTTCTCACCGTACGCCGCCACCGAGAGCCGCGTGGCCCACGACGCCCTGGAGCTCGGCGCCAAGCTGCCTTTGATGTCCGTCGACGTCGGCGCCAAGCTCCACGCCGGCCGCGCGCTGCGCACCGATTTCGATCTCGCCGGCGTGATGACCCTCCCGATCGGGCGGCCCTACGCCCGCGCCGATCTCCACGGCCAGGGCTGCGATCGCGCCACGCACGTGGTCAATCGCGTCTACCTCGGCGGCTTCTCGATGATGGTGGGCGAGTCGCGATCGATCGAGGCCGCGGCCACGATCTTCGGAGCGAGCCTCGGCGGGAGCGCGGTGCGCGACGGCGAGCACCTCGCGACCGAGGGCGACGCCGACGCCTGCAAATCGGCCCAGAAATCCGGCGCGGAGAGCCCGCTGTGCGCGGTGCCGCTGCGCCTCGGGCTCCTGCCCATCAACGAAGCGACCGGCGCGGACTACCTGCGCAAGACCGGTGTGGACGAGCACGGCTGTCAGCGAGGCAAGCAGGTCTGGAGCGGCGCGCGCTGCGAGGATCTCAAGCTCCATCCCGACGGCGAGGAGATCTGGAACAGCCTCGATCTCAAGAAATCTCCCTGACCGCGGGCGACGACTCCGCGCCATGCCGACAGTCCTCCTCATCGACGACGATCCCTCGCTCCTCGACGTGCTCTCTCTCCAGTTCGAGGACGCCGGCTATCGCGTGGTGGTCGCCCGCGACGGGGTGGTGGGGCTCGCGGCGATCCGCGAGCGCTGCCCCGAGGTGGTGATCTCCGACGTCAACATGCCTGGAATCGACGGGTTCTCGCTCTGCCGCAAGCTCCGCCAGGAGAAGAACTACGTCCCTCTGCTCCTGCTCACCTCGCGGGACGACGAGATCGACGAGGCCCTGGGCCTGGAGCTCGGGGCCGACGATTTCATCGCCAAGCCCTTCAGCACCCGGGTCCTCCTGGCGCGGGTCGCGGCCCTCTTGCGGCGGCAAGAGCGTCGCTCCGAGGCCTCGACCGAGAAGCCCCGGACCACCGGCGCGCTCGAGCTCTTCGCCGAGCGGATCGAGGTGCGGTATCGCGGGGCGGCGGTCGCCGTCACCATGACCGAGTTTCGCCTGCTCGAAGCGCTGACCAGGCGCCCAGGCATCGTCCTCTCGCGCGAGCGCCTCCTCGAGATGGTGCGCGGCGACGGCTCGGTGGTGGTCGATCGGATCGTCGATACCTACGTTCGCCGGCTCCGCCGCAAGCTCGAGGCCGTCGATCCCGCGTTCGACTCGATCGAGACGGTGATCGGCGCGGGCTACCGCTGGAGAGAGCCCCGTGGACTCTGAGGGTCCGCGGCCGCCGTTCGTCCTCCCGCCCCGGATTGCCCTGCTCCGCTCGCTCCGGATCAAGGTGCTGCTCGTGGTCGCGGTGGTGGCCATGGCGCCTCAGCTCCTGGTCGCGCTCTGGAGCACGATGGAGCGCAACATCGCCGGGGAGATGACGGTCCGCGTCGGGTACACCGCGAGCGAGGTGGCCGAGGCGATCGGGGCGAAGAGCACCATCGACGGAGGCGCGGTGATCGCCATCGACGAGATCGCGCACTCTCATGGCCTCCGCGTCCGGGTCTTCCAGGAGGGCTTCGCGATCGTCGACGCCGACTCCGATCGTGGGACCGATCTCGTCCACCAGATTGGCATGCTCTTCTTCGGCCCCGACGGCGCGCCCAGCCTCGACGAGCTCGACGCCACGCTCGGGCCCATCGACGCGCGCCGCGAGGTCCTCGACGCCGTCGCGAAGGGCACCTCGGCGGGCTGCCGCACCTCGCAAGGCGGCAAGCTCCTGGTCTGTCACGGGGTGCAGGTGATCCACGGATCTGCTGGGAAAGACTCGATAATTTACGTGCAAGAGAGCTCGCGGCGGGCGGTGCGCGCGCTCTACGATCTCCGCTATCAGCTCGCCAGACTCAGTATCATCACCTTGCCTCTCGCCCTCGCGCTGGCCTACTGGATGGGCAAGCGCGTCGTCGGCCCGATCGAGCAGCTGCGCGGCCAGGCGCTGGCGAGCGCGGGTGTCGTCGGCTCGCTCGGGCCGGTCGCGCCGCCGTCGGCGCTGGTGGTCCCGGGGCAAGACGAGATCACCGATCTCGCGGCGGCCTTCAACTCGCTGCTTCGAAAGCTCCAGCACCGGCAGGGCGAGAACGAGCGCTTCGTGGCCGATCTGGTGCACGAGCTCAAGAACCCTGTCGCCGCGGTGCGCGCCGCCGCAGAGGCCTTGATCTCGAGCGAGGGGAGCGTCGAGGAGGCGCGGGCGAAGCGCCTTGGCAAGGTGCTGGTGGACTCCAGCGCTCGGCTCGACGCCCTGGTGAGCCAGCTCCTCGAGCTCGCCCGCGCCGAGGCCGGCCTGGCCAGCGACGAGCGCGCCGAGGTCGATCTCGCGGCCCTGGCCCGCGGCCTCGTGGACTCGATTCGCGCGCGCTACGAAGCGGTGGAGATCACCGTCGAGGCGCCCCCCGAAGCCAAGGTGCAAGGCGTCCCTCACGGCCTCGATACGCTGCTGCGCAACCTGATCGAGAACGCAGCCTCGTTTGCGCTGCCCGCCGGCGACGCGCCGGCGCGGGTGGTCGTCCAGGTGATCCCCGATGGCGCGAGCGTGCGCGTGCGGGTGACCGACTCGGGCCCGGGCATCCCTGCCGAGGCGCTCTCCCGGGTCTTCACCCGCTTCTTCACCACGCGCGGCCGCGCCCGGGGGACGGGCCTCGGCCTCGCCCTGGTGCGCGCCGTCGCCGAGGCCCACGGCGGCGAGGTTCACGTCACCTCCGAGCCCGGCTGCGGCGCGACGTTCGAGGTGGTCTTGCCCCGGATCCCCGGCGGATAGCGCTTCGCCTCGCTGTTCACAGCAATTTCACACGACCCACCACCCCGGTTCACGCGGCGCCCTCCGGCCTTTCAAGCGGCCCATCCATCCTTCACGGGTCGTTGCCAACCCGGAGGACACCGTGACCCACTTCTCGACGCTGCTGGATCTCATCTGTGGAAAACCCCTCTCTGCGGAGGACTCGGGGCGCTCTCGCCGCCTCGGGATCGCCATCTCGGCGCTGCTCACCTCGCTCTGCTTCGCGGCGCTCTGGGGAGTCGCCGCCGGGAGCCGCATTCCCGCGCTCGCCCTCGCCAACCTCTACAAAGTGCCGATGGTGGTGCTCCTCTCCGCGGTGGGTGCCTTGCCGGCAGGGCTCTTGACCTGGAAGCTCGCCGGCGCGCCGGGCCGGGCCAGCGATCTCCTGATCGCCTTCGTCGGCGGCACATTTGCGGGGACTCTGGTGCTCGCCGTGCTCTCTCCGCTGGTCGCCCTCTATTACCACTCGAGCCTCTGGGCGGGTCCGATGCTGGGCCAGGGCTCGGCGCTCCTGGCGCTCCTCGTCGCCGCGGTGGTGTTCGCGCGATCGATGTTCAGCGGGCCGAAGCGCGAGGGATCGCGGGCTCTCCTCGCGTTCCCGGTCGCCGTGCTCTCCATCGTTCAGATGGCGATGCTCGTGCAGCTCATCGCCCTGGCCTCACCGATCCTCCCCGAGCGGACGATCTTCAGCCACGGGATTGACCACTTCACCGACATCGCGCGCTGAGGAGAGAGCCAGTGCGATCTCTGGCCCTGCCCACCCTGCTGCTCGCCCTCGCCGCCGGTCTCGCGCTCAGCGCGCCGGCGGCGGCCGCCGAGGGATCGATCCTCGCGGCCCATCACGCGGGGATCGTCACCGCGTCGAACGTCCGCTTTCACTCGGAGTACGTGCTCCGGGGGAGCCTCACCGAGGCCATCGATCTCGCGTTCCCGCTGCCCGAGGGCACGAGGATCGATCCCTCGACCGAGATCGCGCCGGTCGAGCGCGACGGCCGGATCACCGGCTTCCGCGTCCTCCCGCCCGGCGCGCTCCGCGGCCGCGTCGACGTCCTGCTCGCCGAGCCGCTCGATCGCAGCGGCAACGCGGTCCGCATCGCCGCGCCGCTGGCCTCGGGCGACGCCGTCCAGATCGTCGAGGTGACCGGCGCCGACGATCTCCGCTTCGAGCCCGGCGCGAGCCTCCAGCTCGAGCGTCACGTGGGGTTCTTCGCGCCCCCGGAGCTCTCACCGACCGCGCGCGCCGCCTGCGACCGAGCGGTTCAGTACCTTCGTCTGCGCACGATCGACGATCCGCTCTACGTGCAGACGACCGCGCAAATCACGGCCGACGAGGGCCTCCGCGGCACGCTCTCGACCCGCGAGGATCGCGTCAGGAGCGGCGCGATCGGGGCCGCGGCGATCTTCCTCGGGCTCGTCGTGGGCCTGATGCTCCTCCAGCGTCGGCTCGCCGGCTCCGCGCGGATCGAGCACGCCGAGCAAACGCTTGCCGCCGAGTTCGAAAAGCTCGATCACCTCGACGAATGAAGGCTCGGCAGGCGCGGCGCGCTCTGTCGCGAGGTGACGAGATGGCGAGCGTTGCGCGTGCTCACAAGTGGCGGTTCTTCCGCGCCGGCGGGTTCGACCAGGTGCTGCTCGATCGCGGAGAAGATCTGCTCGCGCTCGGCGAGCTCGATCAGAAGCTCTGGGTGGCCCTCGCGTGTCCCACGGAGGGCCTCGAGTTCGACAAGAAGACCCTCGATCTGATCGACGCCGACAAGGACGGTCGCATCCGCGCTCCCGAGCTGATCGCCGCGGTGAAATGGGCCGGATCGCTGCTCCGGGATCCCGGGGAGCTCGTCAAGGGCTCGCCCTCGCTCGCGCTCGCGTCGATCAACGTCGAGACCGACGAGGGCAAGCGCGTGCTCGCGTCGGCGAAGCAAATCTTGAAGGACCTCGGCAAGAAGGGGGCGAAGGAGATCACCCTCGAAGACACCGCCGACACCGCGAAGATCTTCGGCAAGACCAGGTTCAACGGCGACGGCGTGCTCCCCGCGTCGTCGGCCGACGACGAAGCGATTACCAGGGTGATCGAGGACATCCTCGCGTGCCTCGGCGGCGAGATCGATCGCAGCGGCCTCGACGGCGTGACCCAGGCCCGCGTCGACAGGTTCTTCGAGGAGGCGACGGCGTTCTCCGCGTGGTGGGCGACGGCCGAGTCCGACGCGACGAACGTGATGCCGCTCGGCGCGGCGACCGTCGAGGCCGCGAAGACGCTCGCCGCGATCCACGCGAAGATCGGCGACTACTTCGCGCGCTGCCGGCTCGCCGCGTTCGATCCGCGCGCCGCCGGCCCGCTCAACCGCGACGAGGCCGAGTACACCGCGCTCGCCTCGCGCGTGCTCAGCGCGAAGGCCGACGAAGTGGCCGCGTTCCCGCTCGCGCGCGTCGCCGCGGGGCAGCCTTTGCCGCTCGATTCCGGCGTGAACCCCGCGTGGGCCGACGCGCTGAAGAAGCTCCGCGACGAGCTGATCGTCCCGCTCCTCGGCGAGCGGACCGCGCTCACCGAGACCGAGTGGCAGACCGTCTCGACGCGGCTCGCGCCCTTCGAGGCGTGGAGCGCCACGCGCGCCGGAGCCGCCGTCGAGAAGCTCGGCCTCGCGCGCGTGCGCGAGATCCTCGCGAGCGACGCGCGCGCGCAGATCACCGCGCTCGTCGCCAGGGACCACGCGCTCGAGCCCGAGACCGCGGCGATCATCTCGGTCGACAGGCTCGTCCGCTACCACCGCGATCTCTACACGCTGGCCACCAACTTCGTCTCGTTCAGCGCCTTTTACAGCCGCAAAAAGGCGGTATTTCAAGCGGGAACGCTCTACCTCGACGCCCGGAGCTGCGACCTCTGCGTCAAGGTCGGAGACGCCGACGCGCACGCCGCGCTGGCGAGCCACAGCGGGACGTACCTCGCGTACTGCGAGATCACCCGCAAGGTCACCGGCGAGAAGCGGATGATCGCCGCGGCCTTCACCGACGGCGGCTCCGACGATCTCGTCGTGGGCAAGAACGGCATCTTCTACGACCGCGAGGGCCGCGACTGGGACGCGACGATCGTCCGGCTCGTGGCCCACCCGATCAGCGTGCGCGAGGCCTTCTGGCTGCCTTACAAGCGCGTCGGCAAGCTGATCGGCGAGCAGATCAACAAGTTCGCGTCGTCGCGCGACAAGGAGATGCAGGACAAGGCCGCGGCCAACGTCGACAGCGGGAGCAAGGTGGTCGTCGTCGCGCAGGCGGCCCCGCTGCCCGAGCCGCCCTTCGACATCGCCAGGTTCGTCGGCATCTTCGCCGGCATCGGGATCGCGATCGGCGCCATCGGCTCGGTGCTCCTGGCGATCGCCGGCGGCTTCCTCTCGCTCCGGATCTGGCAAATGCCCCTGGCCATCGGCGGGGTCATCCTGCTCATCTCCTTCCCGTCGATGCTGATTGCCTATCTGAAGCTCCGGCAGCGCACTATCGGGCCGATCCTCAACGCCAACGGGTGGGCGGTGAACGCGCGCGTGAAGATGAACGTGCCCTTCGGCAAGGCGCTGACCGCGGTGGCGACGCTCCCGGCGCACGCCGAGCGATCGACGGATGATCCGTTCGCCGACAAGACGCGCCCCTGGGGCCTCGCGGTGATTGTGCTGCTCGTCGTCGCGGGGGGCGTGGCCTGGAAGCTCGGCTACGCCGCCACGTGGATCGAAGAGCTGAAGAACACCGCGCCGGCGGCGGCGCCCGCGACCTCGGCGGCACCGGCCGCCCCCGTCAAATAGCGATCGCGGATCGCCCTTGTTTCCAGGCCCGTCGCGCCGCTACCCTGCCACGGTGACCACCCCCGAAAAGCGCCCTCCGTTCATCCTCCGCACCGCCGACGTCCCCGAGAAGGTGAGTCGGTATCCGGACAGCACCGAGGATCTCGCCCACGGCCGCGCCATCGGCGCCGTGGCCGGGCTCCTCCGCATTGGCCTCCACGTGAAGCGCCTGGAAGCGGGACACCGCCTCAGCTACCCCCACGCCGAGGAGAGCGAGGAAGAGTTCGTCTACGTGCTCGAAGGCCACGTCGACGCCTGGATCGACGGCGATCTGCACCCGATGGAGCGCGGCGATCTGGCCGCGTTCCCCGCGGGGACCGGGATCGCCCACACCTTCATCAACAACAGCGATCGAGAGGCCCTGTTGCTGGTCGGCGGCGAGGGCAACAAATGCGATAACCGCATCGTCTACCCCAGGAACCCCGAGCGCCGCGCGCAGCTCCCGTGGAGCCAGTGGTGGGACAACGCGCCGGCGCGGCCGCTCGGCCCGCACGACGGGAAGCCCACGGCGAAGTGAAATCGTGATAAAAACGGGAGCGCCTTTCCCGAGGAAATCCATGAAGCCTTCCCGCCCTCTGCTCGTCTTGCTCGCCGCGCTCGCCCTCTCCCTGCCCGGCTCTGCGGGCGCCGCCGATACCGGCTGGCAACAGGACGCCAACGAGAAGGGCGTCGTCGTCTCCACCAAGCTCGAAGCTGGCCACAGCCTCCCGATTTTCCGCGGCGTCGGCATCGTCGACGCGGGCGCGTACGACATCCTCGCGGTGCTCGACGACATCACCAAGTTCACCGAGTGGATGTCCGACTGCGCCGGCGCCCACGTGGTGAAGCAAATCAACGAGTTCGAGCGCATCGAATACAACCGCACGCACGCCCCCTGGCCCGTCGCCGATCGCGACGCCGCCATCCGCTCCTGGATCGAGGGCAGCGCCAGCAAGGGCGATATCTGGGCGCGCTTCCAGTCCATCGACTCGCCCGCCGCGCCGCCCGTCTCCGGCGTGGTGCGCATGCCGCGCCTGGCCGGCTTCTATCACCTCGAGGCCATCGACGCCGGCCACACCCGGGTCACCTACCAGGTCGACGCCGACCCTGGTGGCCTGTTGCCCGACTGGCTGATCAAGCTCACCACCCGCAAGCTGCCGATCGAGACGCTGGTGGGCCTGCGCCGGCAGGTGGCGAAGACGCAGGGCCAGCACGAGGCTTTCCTGAAGAAGTACGACCCCAGCCACGGCGGGACGGTGCCTCCGCAGTTCTCGAAGTGAGCGGGTCGTAACAACCGCTCTTCCAAATCAGGCCCGGAGCACCGTCACCGCATATTCCCTGGCTGTCTGGGCCTCCTCGAACCGAGTCCGCTCCTCGATGGGCCCCGCCTCCGGCCGTCGATCGGAGATCACCAGCGTCCCCTCGGTCAGCCCGAGCCCATCCGTCGCGCTGAACGAATCGGCGGTCAGGCTATCTTAACGCTCGCGGAGAGCACCCGGACGATGAGCTCTTGGTAGATCGGATTGGCGATCCGGATCGGGCTCGTCGCGGCCACGAACCCGAGGTCGCGCACGTAACCGAGATCGTTATTGTACGCTGCCTCCGTCACCAGCCCTCCCGCGAGCACGGGCTCCAGGATGCGCAGCACCCGCGGCTCCTGAAGGCGCGCTGCGAGCGAATGGAGATGCGTCGAGCGCTCCACGATCAGTCGTTCCTTCGCCTGCTCGACGTGCTCGATCGTGATCGCTTCCGACGGTAAAACACGCATCTCTTCCACGATCTCGCGGGTGAGCGCGTTGGTGAGCCAGGGCTGCCCCTGGCTGAGATCGAAGAGCCGGACGAGC
>JBDTXR010000094.1:0-24460 GCA_040006075.1 Byssovorax sp.
GCGCCGAGCCGATCCGCGCCGAGAACCTCCAGGCCTTCGCCGACAAGTTCGCGCCGATCGGCTTCGATCAGAAGGCCTTCATCAGCTGCTATGGAATGGCCGAGAGCACCCTCGCCATCTCCTTCAGCAAGCTGGGCACGGGCGTGACGACGGACGTGGTCGACGGAGATGCCCTGTGGTCCGAGGGGCGCGCCGTCCCGATCGACGCCGAGAGCCCGCGCGCCGCGCCGATCGTGCAGTGTGGCGCGCCCTTCCTCGGGCACGAGATCCACGTCTTCGCGCTCGACGACGAGTTCAGCGAGACGCCGCTCGGCGAGCGCGAGGTCGGCGAGATCCGGCTCCGCGGGCCCAGCGTCACCGCCGGGTATTTTAACGAGACCGAGAAGACGCAAGAGTCCTTCGCGGGCGGCTGGCTGCGCACCGGCGACCTCGGCTATCTGGCCGGCGGCAACGTCCACATCTGCGGCCGCTCGAAGGAGGTCATCATCGTCAATGGCCGCAACTACTACCCTCAAGATCTGGAGTGGGAGGCGGGCAAGGTCGAGGGCGTGCGCAAGGGCAACGTGGTCTCGTTCGGGACGCTGAAGCCCCACAACGATCGAGAGCGCGTGGTCATCACCTTCGAGACGGTGGTGACGGGCGAGGCGGCGATCCAGGCCCTCAAGGGCGAGGTTCGGCGCGTGGTCCAGCAGGCGCTCGGGCTCACGGTCGACGACGTCGTCCCGCTCGCGCCGGGGCTCTTGCCCAAGACCTCGAGTGGCAAGCTCCAGCGCAGCAAGACGCGGGCGCTCTACGAGACTGGTACGCTCCTCGGTCGCACCGCGGCGCGCGACGCCGACGCGGTCGAGGCCGCGAAGGCGCTGGCGCGGAGCCAGCTCGGCTATTTCCGTCACGCCCTCCTCGGCGGCAAGAAGAGCGAAGATTGATTTTTCGTCGCGCGCGGGCGACGGATCCTCGTTGACCGGTTCGCCGCCAGGGTCGATCCTGGCGGCGAGCCTTACCGATCCAATGAAGCCCTTTGCCCCGATCGTCCTGAGCTGCGTCGTCGCCGGCAGCGCGGTCGCGCTCGCGGCCTGCCTCGTCGATCTCTCGAATCTCAGCGGCGGGACCCTCGACGGCGGCGCGTCGGGCGGCGCGAGCAGCAGCGGATCGACGACCGCGGCGGCGACGAGCGGCGACGGATCCTCCACCACGGGCGCGGGCGCGGGTGGCGCGACGAGCACCGCCGCCAGCTCGAGTTCGGCGAGCGGGAGCGGAGCCGGCGGGATGATGATCGCCGGCTGCCCCGGCGCCGTGCTCGATTGCAGCGGCTGCGCCTGCCCGGCGGGCGGGTGCGCAGCGGTGCCGCTGGCCACGGGGAACGACGCCAACAGCCCTCGCAACATCACCACATCGAGCGAAGGCGTGTTCTGGAGCGACACCGTCGACGGTCAGATCATGGGGATCCTGGCCAACGAGACCACGCCGCAGGTGATCGTGAAGGCCAGCAAGCCAACCGCGCTCGCCGCGGCCGCCGGGAGGCTGGTCTTCGCTGCGCAAGATGGCCTCTGGACTTGCCTCCTCCCGGCGTGCGACGCCACGAAGAGCCACCTGGCGGGCTCGATCGCGCCCGGCAGCGTCCAGAGCGTCGCTTACGACGGACAGCTCGCGTACTGGGCCGACCGGGGTGACGGCGTCAACACTGGCAACGGCGAGATCCAGCGCTGTGATCCCGCGACCGACTGCAGCGCTCCGGTGCTCATCGCCGATCAGCAGCTCCTCGCAAAGGGTCTGTTCCTCACGGCAAACTCTCTCTTCTGGATGGCCCAGGGTAACGGCCAGTCCAATGGATCCATCCACAAATCCCCGCGAACCGCGGCAGGAGAGACAGTCATCACCGCCGCCCTGGTGCTCCCGACGGGCCTCGCGGCCGACGATACCTACGTGTACTGGACCCAGGGGACGGCGAGCGGCGCGGTGCTGCGCTGTGACCACACGCAAGGGTATTGCCAGACGCCGGTCAACGTCGCTCAGAAGGCCGGAGCGCTCGGCCTCCCGCTCGATCTGGCCATTGCGGGGGGTCGACTCTACTGGAACGAGAACGGCAAAGGCACCATCTCGAGCTGTCCACTCCCGGGGTGCGGCGCGGCCGAGAGTCCCCGCGTCCACGCCACGGGGCGGCAGGGGGTTCACCGCATCGCCGTGGGATCGACCTGCCTGCTCTGGACCGACGACGTCAACGGCGGCACTGTCGATAAAGTGGGTCGATGAGCGAGGCGGGGTCGAGCCTCTGCCAGGCCTGCGGCTTCTGCTGCGATGGGACGCTGTTCGACGGGATTTTCCTCACGGACACCGACGTGGTCAGCGTGGCCCGGGTGCGCCTCCCCGTCTTCCGCGACGACGAGCGCCCGATCCTGCGCTTGCCCTGCACGGCTCACGTCGGCGCCTGCACCGTCTACGAGGATCGGCCCTCGATTTGCCGCTCTTACCAGTGCGAGCTGGTCAATCGGCTCGACGCGGGAGACATCGATTTACCGGGCGCCCTCCTGCGGGTCGAGCGCCTCCGCGCCCTGATCGACGCGATCAGGCCTCACCTGGGCGACCAGGGAGAGAGCTTCTGGGAGCGCGCCGAAGCGCTGCAGGCGCGGCCCTTCACCTGGCAGATCCAGCTTGAAAACGAGGCCTTGATGCTCCAGATTGCCACGCTCCGGGAGATGCTCGCGCGCTTCATCGACGCGCGCAGCCGCCGGGGGAACGCGGTCTGACCGCCGGGAATCATCGACGAGAGTCAGAGACGTAAGACAGGCAAATAGAGAGAGGTTTTCTCTTCTCCGGCTTCTCTTCTCTCCGGTGAGTTGTTATGCCCCGCTCCCACGCGCGAGGAGCTTTCCAATGCAGACCACCCCGATCGGCGCCGCCCATGTGCCGTCCGCCGCGCGCCGAGGGCGCCCCATTCCGAAGCTCAGCGGCGGGTTGCCGTTCGTGGGCCACCTCGTCCCCTTCGTGCGCACGGCCGTGCAGCTCCTCGAGCGCGCCCGCGCCGAGTGCGGCGACGTCGCGGCGTTCGACGTCGGCCCGAAGAAGATGGTCTTGCTCACCGGTCCTGCCGCGAGCGAGGCCTTCTTCCGCGCCCCGGACGACGTCTTGAACCCGTCGGAGGCCTACAAGATGATGGTCCCCGTCTTCGGCAAAGACGTGGTCTACGACGCTCCCCCCGCGAAGATGGCCGAGCAGTTCGGGATGCTCCTCCCGTGCTTGCAAGACCGGCGGATGCGCTCCTACGGCGAGGTGATCGCCGCCGAGGTCGACCGCAGCCTCGAGAGCTGGGGTGACGAGGGCGTGCTCGACATGTACGAGTACACCAAGGTCCTCACCAACTTCACCTCGTCCACCTGCCTCATCGGCAAGGACTTTCGCGAGGACATGACCGACGAGTTCGCCCGTGTATACAGCGATCTCGAGCGCGGGATAACCCCCCTCGCGTACCTCAACGCGCACCTGCCCATCCCCTCGTTCCGCAAGCGCGACAAGGCCCGCGTCCGCCTCGTCGAGATGATCACGCAGATGATCAAGCAGCGGCGCCGGACCAACCGGGAGAGCGACGACTTCCTCGCCGTGCTCATGGAGACGAAGTACAAGAGCGGCGCCTCGCTCAGCGAGCACGAGATCACCGGCATGCTCCTCGCGGCGATGTTCGCCGGACACCACACCAGCGCGGTGACCGCCGCGTGGATGATGCTCGAGCTCGCCCGCAAGCCCGAGCTCTATGGCCGCGTCCGCGACGAGGTCTTCCGCGTCTACGGGCCCGACGGCAAGGTCACCTATCCTTCGCTCCGCGAGGTCCCCGTGACCGAGAGCTGCGTGAAGGAGACTCTGCGCCTCCACCCCCCGCTGTTCATGCTCCTGCGGGTCGCGATGCGCGACTGGGAGTACGATGGATACTTCATCCACAAGGGCACCAACCTCATCGTCTCGCCGACGGTCACGCACCTGATCCCCGAGATCTTCCGCGATCCGACGCGGTTCGATCCCGATCGCTTCGGCCCCGGCCGCGAGGAGGACAAGCGTCCTTTCGCCTTCCAGGCCTTCGGCGGGGGCAGCCACAAGTGCCTTGGCAACGCCTTCGCGCTGCTCCAGATCAAGACGGTCTTCGCCATCCTGATGCGACGATTCACCTTCACCTCGTACGGCGATCCGCTCGAGCCCGACTTCCACGGCGTGGTCCTGGGCCCGAAGCAGCCCTGTCGCGTGCGCTATCGCCGGATCCGCCCCGACGAGGCCGAGCGCTTCACGGCCGAGGCGCGCGCGCGGGGAGGAGCCAGCCAATCCGCCGGATCCGCGGCCTCTGCCGGCGCCGGACAGTGCCCCTTCACCGGCGGATCCAGCCCCGAGGCCAAGAGCGATCGAGGAGGCCAGTGATGCGGATCGTCCGCGACCCGCAGCTCTGCAAGGGCCACGGGGTCTGCATGGGCGAGGCGCCCGAGGTCTTCCACGTCACCCGCAAGGGCGAGCTCACCCTCCTGCAGCCGCGCCCCGGCGAGGAGCTCCGCGCGGAGGTCGAGGCCGCGGTGAAGTACTGTCCTACAGGGGCCCTGTCGATCGAGCCCGGAGAGTGAGCGCGTGAACCTCCACGACATCATCCTCCCGATCACCCCGGACACGCTCGTCACCGCCGCGGAGATGATTGGCGGCTTCCTCGGCGCGCTGTTCCTCGGGGCGAAGCTCCTCCCGGGGCTCGAGCGGTCGGGCTATCCGCAGCAGGACGGCGCGATCAAGGAGTACAAGCTCACCGGGATGACGCTGTTCTTCCTCGCGCACATGGTGGTGGGGGTGATGGTGTTTGGCTTCGGGATCTCGCTCACCCCGATCGTGATGCACTTCTGGTCGCTCTTCGCGGTGGCCCTGGCGATTGCCGTGCTCATCACCGCGGGGCTCTATTTCTGGGGTCGACGCGACGGCCTGGGCCGGCCCTCACCGGGCCTCGCGCGCGATCTCTGGCTCGGCAACGAGCTCAACCCCACCTGGCTCGGCGTGGACCTGAAGATGTTCATGTACCAGCCGAGCCTGATCGGCGCGAACCTCCTCGTCGCCGGCTTCGCCAGCGCGCAGCACGATCTCTACGGGAAGCTCACGCCGCAGATGCTCTGTCTCCTCGGGTTCTGGTGGGCGTACCTCTTCACGCACTACGTGAAGGAAGAGTTCATGCTCTCGACCTGGGACATCATCGCCGAGAAGTTTGGCTTCATGCTGGTCTGGGGCGATCTCGTCTACGTGCCATTCCTGTACACGCTGCCCTGCTGGTGGCTGGTCGACGAGCGGGTCCCCTTCGCGCCGTGGCAGTGGGGCGGACTCTCGGTGATCTGCCTCGGGTCGATCTGGGTCTTTCGCGAGGCCAACTGGCAAAAAGAGCGCTACAAGCGCACGCCGAACGCGACCATCTGGGGCAAGAAGCCCGAGCTCGTCGGCGGCCGACTGCTGGCCTCGGGGTGGTGGGGTATTGGCCGGAAGATCAACTACACCGGGGAGATCGGCGTCTACATCTGCTTTGCGCTGACGACGGGGTTCGAGCACGCCTGGCCGTACCTCTTGCCGCTCTCGCTCGTCGCGCTCCTCACCCAGCGAGCGGCGCGCGACGACAAGAAGTGCGCCTCGAAGTACGGTGAGGTGTGGACCGCCTACTGCGCGCGGGCGCGGTTCCGGATGATCCCCTTCGTCTACTGAGCCGCCGACCGCGGGCATTTGTCCGTGATCGGCGGAGCCGACCTTGCGCAAACCGCGCGCGCGGGCGAAGCTGTCCGCCTTCCGCGCGCCGTGGGGACAGGGTGTCACAGCGGTCGCCGCGGAATTGCTTCCAGGAGATCCCCATGGAAAAGCACCATTTGCCGCGGCCTTTGACGGATCAGCAGCTCGCGGAGATCGCCCATGTCGGCGGCGAAGGTCTGAAGGGCCGAGGCCGCCTCACCGGCGAAATCCAGGTCGAAGGGCACGTGGTGACGCTGATCACCGCGGGCAAGGGGACTCGCTCCCAGGTGAGCTTCACGCTCGACATGGCGGGTCGAAAGGCGCGGCACCTGCAAGGGAAGGCGATCTCGGTGTCGGGCACCCTTCACAAGATCACGGCCTATCATGGCACCATCACGCACACGACCGTGGTCGACCGGCCCGCCGCGCACCACGTTCCGGGCGAGCACCTGGCGCTGGCGGGAAAGATCGACAACCGCGAGCCGGTCGCCATCGGCGGCGAGGCGCCTCCCACGGGCAGCTATCTGGTGCTGGACGCGCCGCTCGACGCGGGATCTTCGCCGATCCGCGACGTCTTTCTCGATGGGCGAACCTTCCCGCAAGGCACCTCGGTCAAGCTCTATGGCCGGCTCGACGCCCGGACGTACGGTGGAGTCGAGACCGCGGCGCACGCGTACGCGGCGCTCAGCGGGATCTCGGATCTGGGTGCGGGGGAGCCTTCGTTCGATGGAGCGCAGTTTCACAGCGCCACCAACAACGCCCATCTGCGGGTCCTGATCACCCATCGGCGCGATCTCTTCGACGCGCCCAACGTGATCGTGGTGCTCGATCCAGCCTCGAAGCGGGCCTTCGTCGGCTCGCAGGGCGGCCACATTCGCGTCGAGACGAACCCCTTCCATGGCTTCACCGGCAGCGCCGAGATCGCCCCGCCGACAGACGCCGATCGAGCGGCGGTCGTCTTCAACAAGGAGGGAAACCCCATCGTCGCGGACACCGGTGCAGAGCTGCTGAAGGTCGGCGAAGAGCAGGCTCCGCCGGGGACCGCGGATATGTTCTCGCATGCGTGGTATTTCGACGACGCGACGGAGACGGTGTACACCTTCGTTTCGGGGGGCATCGCCGGGTTTGTGAACCGGATGGAATCGGTGATCCACCTCGGGGCGTAGCGGTCTTCGGAAGCGGTCGAGCTATCATGAGCCTTGGCCGTCACCGACTCCGATGCGGATGCGGACCGAGGGTGTCCACTCGACAGGCCATCTGTCCTGTCGAGTGGACACCCTCGTGAATGCGCGCGTCGACAGGGTAAAACCCTTGACATCCGTTTCTCGCCCGAAGACGATGAGAGCTGAGCGCGGCTGTCGTGGTCGACGCCGGCCCGAAGCCCTGCTCGCTCTCGGGAAAGGATGGCTATCGACATGGTATTTGATGGCAAGATCGAGCATTTTATCGTGCTCATGCTGGAGAATCGCTCGTACGATCTGATGCTGGGAGACCTCCCGGGGAAAGCTTACGATGGGGCTCCCTTCGGGGCTCAGCTACCTTACGATAGCGCCTCGGGGGTCGAGCATGTGACGCTCCGGCGCGGCGCGCCCCCCGACGTATTTCACCCCGATCCGGCGCACGGCTTCGACGAAGTGAACCAGCAGATTTACGGGCAAGGAGCAGACCTGCAAGAGGCGACCATGAGCGGCTTTGCTCGGAGCTTTAGCAGAGTGATCGGGAACGCGAGCCCGGCGGCTCGGCGGGCGAGGCTCGAGGAGTATGGCACGCTCTACGGTGATGGTCGGTTGCCTGTTCTCCAAAGGCTGGCCAAAGAATACGGCGTGTGCACCCACTGGTTCTCCTCGGTGCCCTCTTCGACGACTCCAAATCGAATGTTCGCGCACGCTGGCACGTCCGCTGGAGTGATCAAGCAAGGAGCATTCTGGAGCCGACTTCAGGGCAAGACAATCTTCGATCATCTCGGCCGAGCGCCCGACCGCTGGAGCGTGTTTTATCACGACATTCCCCATCTCTGGCTGCTGGGGGATGCCTGGTTATCGGCGTTCAACGGGCAATTCAAGCACATCGGGAAATTTCGCGATCAGGTCCAACAGAACACGCTACCGACCTACTCGTTCATCGAGCCTCGCCACGTCATTCCTCCCTGGAACAGCCAGCATCCCGCCGCCGGCGTCAGCTATGGCGAGGAGCTGATCGCCCGCGTGTACGACGACCTCACCTCGAACCCGGCGGTGTTCCAGAAGTCGTTGCTCCTCGTGGTCTACGACGAGCACGGCGGGTTCTACGATCACGTGATCCCCCCGGGGCACGCCGGGTGGAGGGAGCAGAACCCCGGAGTCAATCACACGGTCGTGCGCCCGGAGAGCGATCCGAAGGCTGTCGCGGAGAACGGCTTCGACTTCACGAAGCTCGGCCCGCGGGTCCCCGCGGTGGTCATCTCGCCGTGGATCGAGAAAGGGAGCACTTTCGGGTGGAAAACGGACGACGTCGGGAACCGCGTCACCTTCGATCATACGTCGATCCTCTCGACGGTCCAGGCCTTAACCGGCGTCGGCGTGGCGTCGGAGCGAGCCAGGAAGGCCACCTCGCTCGAGGTCGCCATCAATCGATCGACGCCTCGAATCGACTCGATCGGGCCGCTGCTTCCCGGCTTTCGGCACGCGGACTACTCGCGCGGTGCTCCCTCGTTCATCAATTTCGACGTCCTGGAACAGGGATTGGCGCACGAGCTCCTGACGACCTTCGGTGACACCGCGGCCGCGCCACCGACGATCGACAAGATCGAGGCACTCCGGCAGCATTTCCTGCGCG
This sequence comes from Byssovorax sp., assembly GCA_040006075.1. Classification (GTDB taxonomy): domain Bacteria; phylum Myxococcota_A; class Polyangia; order Polyangiales; family Polyangiaceae; genus JANYGI01. Next base: position 8,536 of record JBDTXR010000094.1, read on the forward strand.
TCTCCGGCGGGTAGCGGTGAATGCCCGGCCACGCGCGACGCGCCCGGACCAGGCCTGTTCTGTTGGTAGGATCAATCGACCGGAGGTTCCATGTCTATACTGATACGCCATGTGGCGCTCGTCTCCGAGACACCAACCGTTTCCATTGGGGAAGTCGCGCGGGTCGCCGCCGCGCTCCAGCGGCAGCTCGCCCGCGACGTCAACCCCCTCTGGCACCTGAACGCCACGATCAGCGCGTTTCCTTCCCTCGACGAGGTGCCAATCGGCTACTGGCCAATCCTGATCACCGTTCGTGATCTCGGCGGAGAAACCGGGATGCACGTCGACGATCATGGTCAGCCCTTCGCCCTCGTCGAGTCCTCGCCGACCTGGTCCATCGCCGCGAGCCACGAGTGCATCGAGATGCTCGTCGACCCGTCCGGCAACCGGCTCCTGCCCGGCGCCTCGCCCGACGATCCCTCGCGCCGCGTTGAGATCCTCGTCGAAGTCTGTGACCCTTGTCAGGATGTGAGCTTCGCGTATCCCATCAACGACGGTGTCCTGGTGTCCGACTTTTGCACCCCTGCCTATTACGAGCCCGTCACGAGCCCTGGCACTCGTTACAGCTTCACCGGAGCTGTGACCGAGCCTCGTCAGGTGCTGCGCAATGGGTATCTGAGCTGGTTCGATCCAGACGCGAACATGTGGTTTCAAAAGAGCTTTATCGGAGCTCAGTCGAGGGTCGCGCCGCTGGGCTCGATGGTCCGCGGGTCGCGGTCGCTACGCGAGATGGTGAATGGGCAGACTCCAGATCACCTGGCCTCCACGCGTCTCTCCGCGGTGCCGGCAGACGCGCGGGTGGCCGCGGTCCGCGCGAGCGCGGCCTCCTCCGCACGCGCCGCGCGGCTGCTGGCCCGGATTGACGAACTGACGGTGGGCGAGGAGAAGAAGCCTCCTTCGCCGTCGAAATCGAACGCCAAGCCGGCCATTTCGGTCTTGTCTCCTGCCGATCACGCGGGCGAGATCAAGGCGGCGATCGCGCGCGTCTCGGGCATGGACGACTCGCCCGACCGCGGCAAGGTGCTCAAGGCGTTGATGTCGGCTCACGCCCATCTCGCGCGCGACCCCGGTGCGGGCGGGATCTGGGCCAAGGACATTGATCCGGAGACCGAGTATTACCTCGCCATCGTGCAGAGCGCGTTGACCACGACGCCCCACGAATACGTCGAGCTGACGGCGAGGGGCATACCAGGATTCAAGCAATACGAGAACGAGGACATCCGATGGTTAGGGGCGCTCCTGGCGCATCTGTTGAGCAGCAAGGTGCCGTTTCCGGTCGCCGCGACCGCGGGTGAGATCGTAATCGAAATCCCGGAAAAAGTAAGCGTTGCCATCGCTGGAGATTGGGGCACTGGCAATCTTTCGTCGGAGGCGATTGGCAGAGAGATGGATCTGCTCGAACCCGATATCACGATTCATCTGGGAGATGTGTATTACACCGGCGAGCCGCCCGAGGAGGCCAAGAAGCTGGTCAAAGGCTGGCCCAGGGGCAAGCTCGGCTCGTTCGCGCTCAACTCCAATCATGAGATGTACTCGGGCGGGCGTGGCTATTTCGGGACCGCCCTCATGACGGCGCCCGGCGCCAAGTTCAACAGGCAGAAGGGGTACAGCTATTTCGCGCTGAGAAATCGGAGCTGGATCATCCTCGGCCTCGATTCGGCCCACGAAGCGGCGTTCATCAGCGACCATGGCAAGCTCAACGAAGCCCAGGTGGCATGGCTTCAGGAGCTGAAGGCGAAGAATATCATCGGCGATCGAAGGATCATCGTGATGACCCATCACCACGCGCGAGAAATGAATGGCAGCTACGTCAGCGCGCTCTGGGGTGCCGTCTACGGAGCTCTCGGGCGCGCGCCGGACTACTGGTACTGGGCGCACATCCACGGAGTGGCCGTGTTCAAGCCAGACACTGTCGGTCACGGCACGACAGAAGTGCGGTTCAAGGGTCGCTTGGTTGGACACGGCGGGGTCCCGTACCGCGCCGACAAAGCGGAGGACATCAAGGCATGGATGTCGAAGATTCTCTGGTTGGAAGACCGGGTCGCGCACGATCCGGAGACCAAGGAGCGCCTGCTCAACGGGTTCCTCGTCATCACCCTGGGTGAGGATGGACTCGACGAAAAGCTCTACGACGAGAACGGGCGCGTTCGCTGGCAGACCTGAGATGGCCTGTCGATTGTCCCGTCGCGGCGTCGCGGCGGGATGATCGGCGGTCAGCTCCGGAGCTTCTTCCAGAACGGCAGCTCGATCCTCAAGTACAGCGCAGTCGCCGCTCCCACGGTGATGGGCAGTCCGACCGCGAACAGGAGCAGCGCTCGCCGGTACGGCTGCCCCGGAGCGCCTGGAAATAGCCGGTCGATCAGCATCAGCAGGGTCGCGTGGAGCAGGAAGAAGCTGTACGACGAGCGGCCGAAGCGGGCGCCCCACGACTGGAGAAAGCGCCGGATCGCGCCCGGCGCGCTGCCCTTCCAGGTGATCAATACCAATCCGCAAATGGCCGTGTAGAGTAGGCCAAAGGCCATGTCCGGGAGGTAAGGGGGGCCGAAGGCGCGACACCAGAGCGCGAACCCGAGCGAGGGGATCCAGAGCCAGGCGAAGAGGCGGCGGAGCGAAGGATCGGTGCGCAGGAAGAGCTCGGCCAGGTACATTCCCAGGGCGAACTCCCAGATCCGACCGGGGATCTGGTACGCGAGCAGCGCGCTCGTGGTCACCCCGTCGCCGGGACCGTCGGTGAACGGGACCATGGCGACGACGACGCGATAGGCCAGGTTGAAGAGGCCAGTCACCACGACGAAGCGGGCGCCGCCGAGGCGGCCGAAGAGGGCGAAGAGCCAGGGGAAGAGCAGGTAGAACTGCACCTCGGTCGCCATCGACCAGAGGGCGGAGTTGATCGAGAGGAACGCGGTGCGATCGAAGCCGTGGAGGAAGAAGAGGTGGAGTCCGGTGTCGAGCGCCACGGTGCGCCCGGGCAGGGTGGTGACCCCGAGCGTGACGGCGGCAGAGACGACGACCGCGACCCAGTACGCCGGGACGATGCGCGAGGCGCGGCTCTGGAAATAGCGCCCGGTCTCGCCCACCGGGAGGCGGAGGTGCCCGGCGCGGAGCTGCTGGAGGGCGAGGCAGAGGCCGCTGAGGACGAAGAACAGGCTGACGCCGGAGGCGCCGAGCGAGAACGGCGACAGGACCGCTCCAAAGGTGCGTCCGGCGAGCGTGAACGGGGGCAACGTGCGCTTGGGGAAATTGGCGACGACCGTGACGTGAAAAAGGAAGACGCAGAGCGCCGCGACGCCGCGGAGCCAGTCGATGTCGGGGATCCGGTCGGCGGCCGCGCGCGCGGGGGGGGCGGCGGCAACAGGCGCGCTTGCGGGGGACGCGGTCATGAGGCCTCCTCGACGTCGAGTGCGAGCGTGGCCGCCCCGCTCAGTGGCCGCCGCTGCCCGTCGGGCGCGCGTTCCACAGCGTGGCCATGAGGCCGATTCCGATGAGCGAGAACACCGCGAGCGAGGGCCCCCAGCCACCCCAGCCGTACTTGCCGATGATCCACCCGAGCGGATAGCCCGCCAGCGCTCCGCCGACGTACTGCATGCCATCGAACATGCCCGCGGCAGTCGCCGCCGCCTTCTTGCCGCCGAAGTCCATCGACGCGGTGCCCGAGAGCATGGAGTGAACCATGGATACGGCGAACGAGTTGACCATGAACGCGACGATGATGAAGGTCGTCGACGGAGCCAGGCTGATGGTCACGAGCGCGCACACCTGGAGGACATAGCCAATCAGCGCCACCGGCGGTCGCCGGTTCTGAAAGAACATGTCCGACGCGTAGCCCGCCGCGAAGGCCCCGGCGATGCCCGCGATGACCACGCTCCCGGCCCCCTTCTGGAACACGGCGTTGTCGGTCGCGATGTGGAGGTGCTCCTGCATGTAGCGGGGGAACCACTCCTCGAAGCCCTTGCGCACGACGCCGGTGCAGAACTCCGCCGCGGCGATGGTGAGCGTGATCGGGTTGGTGAAGACCAGCTTGGCGACGTACGCGAAATCGACCTTGCCGGTGTAGCCGCTGGACGCATCCTGGGTGTCGAACGCGGGGTGGCCCGTCTTTTCCGGGCTGTCCTGCACCACGAGGTAGGTGAGCAGACCCATGACCACCATCATCCCGGCGGGCACGAAGAACACCCATTGCCAGGGCGCCCTGGCCACGAGGATGCCGCCGAGGATCAGGATCCCGAAGCGGCCGGATTGAATCATCGAGCCGAAGATCGCCGAGAAGCGCCCGCGCTCGGTGATGTGGAACCAGCTCGCGTTGACCTTGATCAGCGAGAGGGCGGAGTACGATTGAAAGTAGTTGTTGAGCGCCCACATCGTCGCGAAATAGCCGATGAGGAGCGTCTTCGAATCGAGCGCGCCGAGATACGCGCCGAGGCCGAAGGCGACGTTGAAGACCGCGCCGCCGAAGACGCCGATGAGCATCGCCTTGCGGCCGCCGATGCGGTCGGCGATGGGGCCGTTGAAGATCGCCGAGAGGCCGTACACCAGCGAGGCGACGGTGATGATCGTGCCAATCTGCTCGGTGTCGAAGCCGTACTTGACCGAGAGCGACTTGTTGACGAGGCCGAAGTTGTACCGGCCCATGTACATGGTCGCGTACGTGAGGCCGAGGACGAGCCAGTTGGCGACCCGGCGCTTCTTGAACGCGGCGCTGTGGTTGGGGGCGACGATCGGCGGGGCGGCGGGCGGCACGGCAGCGTCCATGGGGGCGCGGAGCATACGCGAGAATCGCCGCGGAAGGGCCAGCGATCCCGGTACGATCGCGGGATGAACGTCGCGGTGGTGGGGGGTGGGATCTTCGGGCAAGTCATCGCCTGGCGGCTCGCGCTCCGGGGGCACGAGGTCGCGCTGATCGAGCCGGTAGGGCCGGGAAATGCGGGATCCGGCTCCGGCGATCGCAGCCGGATCGTCCGCGCGCTCTACGACGATCGCGGCTTCGCGGCCGCCGGTCACCTCGGCCTCGCGCTGTGGAGCGCGTGGTCGCGCGAGCTCGGCGCGCGCCTCGTCGAGACGACGGGCGTCGCCTATTTCGATCGCCGAGGCGACGACGCGGCGGCGACGAGCTTTCGATCGTGGCTCTCGCGCGGCGTCGCCAACGTGCGCGATCTGGGCGGCGTGGCCGAGGAAATCGCGCCCGACGAGGCCGCGCGGCGGTGGCCCGGAGTGGCGACGAGCGATCTCGCGCGCGTGGTGCTCGAGCCCGCGGGCGGCTTCGGGAGACCGGCGCTGGCGTGTCGGACCATCGCCCGCGCCTCGCTCGCGACTGGCCTCGTCGCGCCCGTCGCGGCGACGGCCGAGCGCGTGGTGCTGCGCGGCGCGAGCGTCTCCGGGATCGTCGTGCGCTATCGCGATCGCTCGCTGCGGACGATCGCGGCCGACGCCGTCGTCGTCGCCGCGGGGTTCGCCGGCATCGCGCTGATCGCGGAGCACGCCGGCGATCTCGGGATCCGCCGGCTCCCTCACTGGACCTCGTACTGGGACGTGCCTTATCCCGAGGGGGCGAGCCTGGGCCTCGATCGACTCCCGGTCTGGGCCGATCTCGGCGCGGCGATGTATGGATTCCCCGACGACGGAGAGAGCGGCTTCAAGATGGCCTGGCACGAGCCGCGCGACGCCGGGGACAGCGCGCGCGCGGCCGACGGCGCGCCGACGGAGGCGCAGGTCGAGGCGCTGCGCGAGGCCGCGACGAGGCGTTTTCCCGGGCTCCGCGCCGCCACCTACCGCGGTCACTACGCCTGCGCCTACGACGCGACGCCCGATGAGGTGTTCCAGGTCGGCCCCGTTCCCGGCGTGGAAGGCCTCTATTTCGTGGGTGGAATGTCGGGCCATGGCTTCAAGCACGCGCCCGGCCTCGGGGAGAGCGTCGCGCAGCTCGTCGCCGGCGAGCCCACGGTCCTCGATCTCGCGGCGTACCACCTGCGGACCTGATCGCATCCGGGCATTTGCCGGCCGAAGGCGAGGCGGCGTACCCTCGGGGCTCGATCGATCGGCCGAGGGAGGAGACCGCATGAGCGACAAGGACGTGGATCGGCGTACGCGGAAGACCTCCTGGATCCCCCGGATCGAGAGCTTGCTGGCCTTGCGGACCTGGGGTTTCATCGCCCCCACGCTCTGCGCCCTGATCCTCGTCGGCGTGGGCCGCTACTACAGCTCGTACTCGGCCATCTCCGAGATTGCCGACCTCGCCCGGATCGTCAAGGAGGTCTCCGAGCACCGGAGCCCGACGCGCTGCGATATCCCGCTCGACGATCTGGATCCCATCGTCAACGATGTGATCCGCAGCCAGTATGGCGCGCCGAAGGAATCGCCGACGAAGGCCGAGATCGACGCGCGGCTGCGGGCTCGAGCGCTGACGATGACGGTGGCGAACCAGCTCGGTCGGCAGATCGCCAAGCAGGAGAATCGGTGTGCCCCGTGGCTCCCCTCGTTCTCGCGGGACGTCACCGACGATCTCCGAAAGAGCTTCGGGCTCGGGATGATCCTGATCACCATCGTCCTCGGATCGCTGGCAGGGCTGTTCATCGCCGATCTCTACCGGGCGCGGCGCGATCTCCGCGCCAGCGGCTGCTTCCAGCACGGTTCGCACGCTTCGCTGGAAGAGGAGATCGCCTGGGAACGCAACTGGCGCACGCTGGAGCAGCCCTCGCAGTTCTTCGCGCGTCGACTCGGGTTCTCGCTCCTCATCGCGACGGGCGCCAGCTACATCCTGTCGCCAATCGGGATCCAGGCCTCGATCTTCGGGGACTACACGAAGCTCCACCCGATCCTCGGGACCGCGTCGGTGCCCTTCTTCGTGGACCAGGCGGAGCAGGCGTCCCCCGTGGCGATCGGGTTCTGCGGGTTCATGGTGTACTCGCTGCTCACGCTGGCCGATCGGGCGGTCCACCGCGACCTCGACGATCGGCTGTTCATCGCGCTGTTGAACCGCGGGATCGTGGTGGTGATCCTCAGCCTGGTGTTGACGAGCGTGACGTTCACGGGGGGCGAATCGGTGTCGCGCGCGCTGATTTTCCTCGTGGGCGTGTTCCCGAAGTCGGGTATCGACGCCATCGCCAAGATGGCGCAGATCCGCGTCGAGAAGATCACGAGCGATGAAGTGGCCGGCTTCGAGGTGCTGCGTGACATCAACTTCCCCAAAGGGGTCACGCTGCGCGAGCTCGGGATAAACGACGCCAACGATCTCGCCAAGGCCGACGTCCACGAGCTGGTGCTCCGGGTGGGAATGGCGCCCCAGATGCTGTTCGACGCGGTCGATCAGGCGGTGCTGATCCGCGCGTTCGGCCCGCTCGCGGCGAAGAAGCTGGAGTCGGTCCCGCTGTTCACGGCGACGCAGCTCCTTTCGTTCGTCGGCAACGCGGGTGAGCGGCGGCCGGCGAACCTGGCGATCGCCGTCGAGGCGATGGGCGTGAAGGACATCTCGGTGCAGCTCCAGGAGATCGAGTCCGACGCCAACGTCATCTACCTGCTGCAGAAGAAGCTGGACTACTACGTCACGGCCTGATCACGTCACTTCGGATACGGCATCTCGACGTAAAGGGCGATCTTGTCGCCGCCTCGATAGACCACGCCGCTCATCGCGGGGGCGCGGCGCTGTCGGGCGGCGAGGACCGCGCCGATCACCGCGCCCGCCGACGAAGCGGGCGCGCCGGCGACCTGCGTGAGCACGTCGCCGTCGCGCAGCCCGATGCCCAGCCCCGCCACGCCCTGAAGCGCGAGCCCGGCCGGGCGATCGGCGTTTGCGGCGACCGGCGAGCCGCTCGGGCGAACGCCGCGGTTGGCGAGACGAAGCACGGTGGCCGCGGAGACGCGAATGCCGCGCGTGGGGTGGAGAGGAGGCGCGGGAGGCTTCTTTTTGCCTGTTTTTGTGCTCGCGGAAGGCGAGGCCGGATCGCCGTCGAGCTCGGGCAGATCTTCGAAGACGACCGAGGCCGCGTCGGCGGGATCGACGATGGTCTCGCGCGGGCGCGGAGGATCGAGGAGGCCCTGACCGGGCGTCGGGAGGGACGCCGCCGCGTCCGCGACGGCTGCGCCGATCGTGTCGCCCGAGGCGCGGGCGAGGCGCGCGGATCCCCACGCGGCGAGCGCGAAAGGAGCGGCGACGGCGAGGGCCGTCAGGATGCGGCGGCGCATGGGGGAGGGGAGGGTAGCACGGGCGTCGGCCATCGCGAAGCGCGCAGCGTCGCGGCGAGAGTGCCTATCGGAAGGCGTCGATGTGCTCGCTCAACCACGTATCGAACGAGCGGGCCGGGCGGCCCAGCACCTCTTCGACGACGGGAGTGGGCTTGGCGCGGTAGCCTTCGCGGACGAGGGCCGTCAGCTCGAGGACGGCCTCGACGAGCACGAGGGGCATGCCGCGCTGGAGCATGCCAGCGCGGGCCGCGGCCTCGGGAGCGTCGACGCACTGGATCGGCTTCTCGAGGGCCTTGCTGATCTTCGCCACCATCTCGGCGGTCGTCAGCGCTTCGGGGCCGGTCATCTCGTAGATCTTGCCCTCGTGGCCAGGGGTGGTGAGCGCGGCGACGGCGACAGCGGCGATGTCGCGAGGATCGATGGGGGTGCCTTTCCCGTTGCCGGTCACGTGGAAGACCATGCCTTTGGCCTTGATCGTCTCAGCCCAGGTGAGCGCGTTCGAGTTGAAGGCGCCTGGACGGAGGATGGTCCAGGCGAGGCCCGACTCTTCCAGGTGCTTCTCGCTCTCGCGGTGCCAGCGGCCGATGGCGATCCCCGGATCGAGCTCGGCGCCCGCCGCGGAGAGCTTGACGATGTGCTTCACGCCGGCCGCTTTTGCGGCCTCGATCGCGTGGCCTTCGAGCTTCGCGAGCTCGGGGCCGGTGGCGAGCAGGAAGACCTTCTCGACGCCCGCGAAGGCCGCGGTGAGGGTCTCGGGGCTCGCGAGATCGCCTTGCGCGATCTCCACGCTCGAAGCGTATTTTGCGGCCCTCTCCGGATGGCGGGTGAGCACGCGGACGGGGTAGCCCGCGGAGAGGAGCTGCTCCACGACTTCGCTGCCCACAGTTCCAGTGGCGCCGGTGACGAGGATCATGATCGGTTGCCTTCCAGGGTGGATGAGGGAACAGGAATGCCCGCTTGGCGCGGTGAGCGCAAGGGTCGTGAGGAGACGATCGCGCTCGGGCGCTGCTCCAGCGCAGCCTGCGCGCGCCCGCAAAGCACGTCCTCGTCGCTTGCGCCCGATCGCGCGCCGTTCTACGCGGGGTCCCGGATCAAAGGACGAGCGCGACAGCAGCGCTCGTGTCCAGATCCCCAGGAAGGCCACCATGAACGATGATCTCGGTCGACGACGCCTCTTGAACCTCGGCTTCTCCGCCGCGGCCCTCGCGCTCGCCTCGTGCGCGGTGCCGGCAGAGGCCGAACCTGCGCCGAAGACGGCCGCGACCCCGCCCCGCGGCGCGCCGCCGCCGAAGCTCGCGCTCGCCGCCGCGCCGGCCGAGAAGCAGCTCGTGGCGCTGCCGTTCGCGCCGGGCTCGATTCCGGGGCTGTCCGAGAAGCTCCTCACCAACCACCACGACAAGAACTACGCGACCGCGGTGAAGAAGCTCAACGAGGTTCGCGCCGCGCTCGCCACGTCGGATCCCGACAAGGCTGCTGGCTACTGGAGCGAGTTTGGCACGCTGAAGGCCTCCGAGGCCGCCGCGCGCAACTCGGCCCTTCTCCACGAGCTCTACTTTGCCAACCTCGGCGGGGCCGGCGCGACCTTCTCGCCCGCGCTCGGCGCGGCGCTCGGCGCCCGCTTCGGCAGCCCCGCGAACCTGGAAAAGCAGATGCGCGGGTGCGCTCAGGCCACCAACGGCTGGGTGGTGCTGGCCATCGATCGCGCGTCGAACACCCTGGAGATCGTCCAGACCGACGGGCACGCCGGCGGCGCCTGGAACGCCGAGGCGCTCCTGGTGCTCGACATGTTCGAGCATGCTTATGCCATCGACTACGGCCCTGCGAAGGGGCCCTATCTCGACGCGTTCTTCAAGAACGTGCACTGGGCTGAGGTCGGTCGGCGCTTCGACGCGGCGCTCGCGCGCGGGTAGCCGTCAGAGACCATTTGCAGGCGGGAGCGCCGGGATCCTGGCGGCGGTGAGCCGCCGCGCGGCTCCTCGTAGTATGGTCGCTCCTGCCGTCGCGCCGCCATTCTCGGCGGCCCGCGGCGCGGCGAGACGCGGATGCGACGACCTCAGTGGATCCCGACCCGGGTAGAAATCCCGGGGATCGCCATCGCCGCGATCCTCGGCGGGATCGCCATCGGGATCTCCCGCGCGCTGCCGCCGTCGCCGCTGGTGTCCGACGTGCTCTTCGCCCTGCTGCTCGGCGCCGCGGTGCTCAACACGCCGCTCCGTCACGCGGTGAAGCTCGCGCTTCCCAGCGCCGAGCGCGAGCCCGACCGGTACGCGCCGGGGCTTCGTTTCACGGGCAAGTGGGTGCTCCGCCTCGGCATCATCCTCATGGGGCTGAAGGTGCAGACCAGCTTCTTCGGCCGGGGCGAGATCCTCCTCATCGCGGGCGTCGCCGCCGCCGCGCTGCCGAGCGCCTTCTTCGTGGCCCATGCGCTCGCGGCGGCGCTCGGCGTGCGCCGTCCGATGGGCGACGTCCTCGCCGGCGGGACGATGATCTGCGGCGCCTCGGCGGTGAACGCCATCGCGCCGGTCGCGCGCGCGCGCCGCGAAGAGCAGGGGATCGCCATCGGCGTGGTCTTCCTCTTCAGCGTCGTCGCGCTCTTCACGTTCCGGCCCATCGCCGCGCTCGTCGGCCTCTCGCCGCTGCACGCCGGACTCTGGAGCGGGCTCGCCGTCAACGATCTCTCGAGCGCGATCGCCGTCGGGACGCAGATGGGCGGCGACGGCGGCGTGATGGCGGCGGCAGCCAAATCCGCGCGGATCTTGCTCCTGGCGCCGACGCTGATCGCGCTCTCGATCCTCCGCCGCGAGGGCGGCCCGAAGGCCGGCGTCAGCAAGAGCATCGCCGACACGCTCCCAGGATTTCTCGTGGGCTACGTCGGGCTCGCGGTCGCGCGCGCGCTCATCGATCGCCTCGTGGGGCCGAGCGCGGTGTTCACGCACGTGCTCGACGGCGACAAGCTCCTCGTCGATTTTCTCATGGCCACCGTGTCCGCGGGGATTGGCCTCCACCTCGACGTGCGCGGGCTGCTCGGCTCGGGCGCGCGCGCCGTCGCGGTCGGCGGCGGAGCCTCGATGTGGATGGCGGGGCTCACCCTCGCGATGATCACGCTGGCCTCGCGCGGGGCCCCCGCCGCGGCGGCGCTGGTGGCCGTGGGCGGCGTGCTCGCGGCGTACGCGGCGTACCGCGTCGGCGCGAGCGGCGAGGCCGCGCTGGGGCAGCTCCGAGCGCGCTTCGACAGCGGCGCGCCGCTCTCGCTCGCGGAGGCCACCAGCCTCCTCGGCGCTTCGGAGCGCGAAGGCCCGCTCGAAGATCCCTTTCTCCGCCGCGTGCTCGGCCAGCTCTACCCGACGATCGGGGAGCTGATCCCCGCGCGCGAGAGCCCTTTGCCGCACGGCGAGGGCTGCCGCTGGATCACCTACTGGCAAGGCGCGAGCGGCTGGGCGCTGGTGGCGGTGTGCCGCGACGCGGGCTCGGCGACCCCGATCCACGCGCACCCGCACCGGCTGATCGGCAAGACGATCGAGGGCCTGATCGAGGAGCTCCGCTTCGCCGATCGCGGCGCGGGCGAGCTCGAGGTGACGGCGCGCGCGGTGCTCCATCACAACGATCTGGTGGAGACCGACGGCCTCGCCACGCTGCACTTGATCCGCGCGATCGGGGACCGACCGGCGATCGATCTCCAGCTCCGCGGCCCCGAGGTGGGCTCGCCCGGCCGTCGCCTGCGCACGCGCGAAGCGCTCGACGTCGACGCGCTCGTCGTCGGCGCCCACGTTCACGCGGCGGAAGAGATCGACGATCGCCCCGGCCACGCCGGCGAAGGCGCGGCGGTCGGGCTGGCGCCGCGGCCGAGCGCATGATCCCGAGGGACGACTCATGACGATCACCATCGAAGAGCTCAACGGGACCAACTGCAAGACGTACCTGCTCACGGCGGGTGGCGAGGCGGCGCTGGTCGATCCGGTGCGCGACCGCTTCGACACCTACAAGCTGGTGCTCGGATCGCGCGGGCTGCGCCTCGTGATGCTGCTCGAGACGCACATGCACGCCGACCACTTGATGCTCAGCCGTGCGGTAAAAGAAGCCCTGGGCGTCCCCCTCGTGATGCACGAGTCGAGCCCGAGCCCGCTCGTCGATCGGCACGTGAACGACGGTGACACGCTCCTCCTCGGCGGCGAGATCATCGCGGTGATGCACACGCCGGGGCACACCCCCGACTCGGTGGTCTATCGCCTCCCCGGCGCGGTGCTGACGGGCGATACGTTGATGATCGGCGGCTCCGGTCGCTGCGACTTTCCCGGAGGCGACGCGGGCGCGCAGTACGACGCGGTGACCGCGCGGCTCTTCACGCTGCCCGACGCGACGGTGGTGTACCCAGGGCACGATTACAAGGGGAGCACGACGTCGACCATCGGCGTCGAGAAGCGGACGAACCCGCGCTTCTTGAACCGCACGCGCGCCGAGTACGAAGAGGTGATGGCCCACCTCGGCCTCCCGTTCCCCGACAAGGTTCAGGAGTCACTCCAGGTGAACCAGTCGGGCTTCGAGGCCTGCGACGTGGGCTTCCCGCAGATCGCCGACATCGCCGCGCTGCCCGTGCTCGCCGCGCCCGAGCTCTTCGCGCGGGTGCGATCGAGCGAGCCTCCGCTGCTCCTCGACGTGCGCGAGCCCGAGGAGTTCGTGGGCGAGCTGGGCCACGTGCAAGGCTCGCTGCTCGTGCCGCTCGACGCCCTGGAGCATCGGTTGCCGAAGCTCGCGGGGTACGTCGATCGCGACGTGGTGGTGGTCTGTCGAGCGGGGGCCAGGAGCGCGAGCGCGGGCGCGATCCTCCGGAGAGCGGGCTTCCACCGCGTGTACAACCTCACCGGAGGAATGCTGGCCTGGCACGGAGCGGGCCTGCCGGTGCAGCGCTGAAGGCCGTCGCGCTCAACGCTGCACCGCGGGCTCTCTGTGCCTGATCAGGGACGGTGGGTATCCGCGATGAGCGCGGGCGCCAGCGGCTGGCCCGTCAACGTGCCGAGGAACTCGACCAGATCTTTCCGGTCCTGGTTCGAGAGGTTGAGCGCGTGGATCTCCTTCGGGCCGCCGAGGAAGCTCCCGGCGGGATCGCCGCCGCGATCGTAGAACTCGACCACCTCGTCGAGCGACGCCATCTGGCCGTCGCGCATGTACGGCGCCGTCTCGGCGATCTGGCGGAGCCCCTTGGTGCGCCACCCGCCGACCGGGATCGTCGAGCTGCAGAAGCCGGCCAGCCGCCCGGTGTTTTGATCGTCGCTGTACGGCCCGTTGACGTTGAACTCGCTGCCGCAGATCAGCGCCTGGTTGAAGGCCCGCCCCGTCTCGGAAGGGTCCGCGTGCGGCGAGCGCGCCGTGTCGATGTGCAGGCCAATGACGTGGAAGTCGTCGTCGGACAGGAGCGGTCCGTTGTGGCACCCGACGCAGCCGGCCTTGCCGACGAAGAGCTTGAGGCCGCGCTTGGCCTTGGTGCTGATCGCGTGAGAATCGCCGGCGACGTAGCGGTCGAAGGGCGCGTCGCGGCTGACCAGCGTGCGCAGGTAGGCCTCGATCGCCTTGCCGTAGTTGGCGAGGATGCGGTTGATGATGCCTTGATCGGCGGGCGTCATCCCGTCGAAGCTCGGCTGTCCGGGGAGGCCGGTGGCCGGGAAGCGCGCCAGGTTGCCGAGGCCCGGATCGAGCGGCCAATCGGGGAAAGCTGCCTGGTAATCGGCGCTGTAGGTGTCGAAGATCAGGTGAGCGAGCTGGAGGCGACTGCCATTCTGCACCGGCGGCCCCTCGGGCTCGCTCTGGGCGTCGAACCACTCGGAGTCGGAGTAGCCGTCGTTCTCGCGCCAGTGAGGCGCGCTGCTGCCGCCCGGCGCCTTGACGTAGAACACGGTGTTGACGACGCTGGACACGTTGCGCGTCATCCACGCCGAGCCGAGGGCCGTGGCGTTGGGGATGGCGCCGCCGTTGTTGGAGCGGATGTCGAACAGCCACTTGGACGCCGGCATGTGGCAGTCGGAGCAGGCGATCTTGCCGGTCGCGCCGACGGCGCCGAGCTGCCCTTCGGCCGGCGTCCCGGCCTGGATCGGGCCGGCGATGCGCTTGTCGAAGAAGAGCCGATGGCCGAGCGACGCGGCCGCCGGGCTGTCGGCGTATTTGTTGGTGGTGTCGACCGGCAGGGTCGGGAGCGGAGAGAGCGACGCTATCGTCGCCCACTCGGCGGCCGTGAAGCTGTCCGGCGCGAGGGCGTCGGTAGATACGGCGGTCCGATCGTCGCTCGGGGGCGCGTTGCCGGCGCAGCCGGCGGTGATTGCCAGCCCGAAGGCCGCGAAAGATAGAGTCGATTGCAGGAGCGAAGGTCGCATGAGGGCCTCTCGAGAAAGGTGTGGGAGGCTGCCATCCTAGGCGAAGTGAGGACCGCTCGCAGACAAATACGTCGCGCCGACGGGGCGTCGGTCGAACAATGACCCGACCTCGGCGCCCGCTCGCCGCGCGATCCGAAGGTGCGGTTACACCCCGGATTGAGCCTCTGATCCGACGGCGGCGTGCAGCAGCGACCCCAGACACGGCACGATCACCTCGCGAATCGCCCGCTCGCCCGCGGCGCGCGCCTCACGGCACGTGAGCCGGCCGTGCGCGCGCCACGCGTCGCCGTCGACGCCGTAGTCGCGGACGGGAATGCGCGCGGTCTCGGCGATCGCCGCCAGAATGGCCTGCTCGACGGCGCTCCGGACCGGCGCCCCACCGGCGTCAATCGCCCACCGGGCGAAGCGCCACGCGAGCTCGGCGTGGCGCATCTCGTCGCGGTGAACCCGCGTCAGGATCTCCACGACCCCGGGATCGCGCGCGCCCGCGAGCGCCCTCTCGACCAGCGCGACTCCAATCGTCTCTCCAACGCACCCTTCCTGGGCGGCGAGCGCGGCGATCTCGACGAGCGACGTGAGGCCGAGAGAGTCGTGGACGACGAGCGCGGACGGGCCGATCGCGCGGTCGCCGTAGCGGATCGCGAGCGCGAAGCAGTCGCGCGCGTGGCGGATCTCGTCGAGCGAGGCGCGCTGCGACGCGGCGACGAGGTCCGGCGGGGCGCCCACCGAGAGCAAGAGCAGCGTGAACCGCGCGAAGGCCGCGATCGAGGCGTGCTCGTCGCGGCCGTCGTCCGCCCAGGCGAGCGCGAGACAGGCGCGCGTCGTGGCGTCGAGATCCGGCGCGGGGGCCATCGCACCTGCCCAGTCGTCGCGGGCGACGATGGATGCTTTGCGCAACGAGGCTCCGATCAGGAACGGTCGTCGAATGCTCATCGGGACGTCGGGCTCGGCATCGGCGATCTCGACCACGTCGGGCCCGCTGTCGAAGCTCTCGGTCGCGTCGGGGCCGGCGTCGGCTGCGTCGATCGTGCTGCTATCGTCCTCTTCCGCGTCGAGGCCGGCGTCCGAATCCAGCTCCCAGACTGGCAATCCTGTCCGAGCTCCACAGGCGATGAGCGTGGCCGGAGCCGCGGCGAGCGCCGAGAGTCCCATCGCCGTGAGCAGGCGCAGCCGGAGGCGTTTCATGCCTCGACTTGTAGAACATTCTGCGCGCCCTGGCGAGGAGCTCGGACGGACGAGGGCGCTTGATCGATCGTTTCGATCCCGGCGACCTTGATCCCGATGCACCTGCTCCTGCATGATATGGTGCCCGCGATGCAGCCGAAGAGGAGATCATGACCGCCGCCGAC